>NZ_JACJFA010000003.1:0-311349 GCF_014164345.1 Pseudoalteromonas sp. SG43-5 | reverse complement strand
AGAGGAGCCTTCAATCAATCGAACTACTGTATAAAAGGCTTTGGTTGCAGCCAAAGCTTGGGCCTCACATTACCCGAACTTGGTTAAAGTATTAATTAATTTATGGGTTTATTATCCATACAAGAGAATGAATAGTGATTCACTTTAGTTTGTCATTTTTAGTTGCAAACGACGCAATAAAACGGCCAAACTAGCTCACACATTATTCAGGCGTTAACTCTCATCAAGGAAATATAGGATCAATGGAAGAATCTGCTAATCTAGTTAATAACTGGCTGGAAGCTAAAATAATTATTCCGGCTGTCACTGCGCTTATATGTTCTGGTTTACTCCCATTCTTGCATCATAAATATAAGGTTAAGCGTGAAAGAGATGAAAAGCTCTTCGAAACGAGAAAAACTGAATATCAAAACTATTTTAAAATTCTCGATAATGCTGCAAAACTAGCAGGGCAAGATTATGTTGTGTTTATGAATAAAACTCTTCCTGACGCAACGCGTAGACTCTATGAAGAGGAATCTTCTACAGAAGCCATATTAAATTATCAAAAAGTTTTAAATGATTTTACGATCGGCACACAAGCAGGGTTTCAAAAAGCCACGAGTGAGTTAACCGGCTTAAGGATCGTATGTTCTCGAAACTTAATAGAAAAGCTAGAGCAATTTGAGTCGCTATATCAAGTACTTCTTACAATGCAGCCAGAAATGCTTCGTCAATTGAATGAACAGCTTACTCCTGAAGCATTCTTGACTGGTAACTACAACTTCGAAACAGAAATTCAGCAAAAGATGGTAAGAAAAGGAAACGACCTCAAAAACTTGAGGAACCAGATAATAGACACAATGCGAAGCGAGTTGGGCTATGAGAGTTAACAAAGCGCTTAAGTTCACTCCCTCCGGTCGCTGGGACGCCTATACGCAGGCAGGCTTCGCCATTATGCCCCACGCACCTGCGCCCCTTAGCTTAAAGTTGAGGCTGTAGAATTACTATTTTTCAAGAAAAACAGCCTCGTTTATGGGCTCCAAATGTATTACCTAATGCTTTAAAAACGCTTATAGTTAATTGCAGGAGCTAGTTTTTTAATTGAATTTGGCTGTTGGAGTTATTCTACAGTCTCGTTATAGGTTCTAGATGACTTCACACAGAGATTTAAATCCCACACATGAAATTGCTGTTCTAGATTCATATAAGAATCTCCTTTCATCACAAGGTAAAGTACTTGAATTAATTAACAGACCAGATCCGCCTGATGCAATTGTAAAGATTGATGGCGTAGATACTTGGATAGAAATAACAGATGCACATTTTAGCCAAGAGACTGCAATCAGCATAACTTCTCATGCCGCAGATGATAAAGTTCACATATCGTCAAAAGGCGATTTAGTTGGAGATTTTGATTCAATTACTAATGGAAGAGTTGAGTCAGCAATTAAAGCTAAGTTACAGAAGAAAACAATGCAAAGCATTGCTACATTAAATAAACCAGGGATATTACTTGTTGGGTTATATGGGCCATTCTTTGACATACTTCAGGTTGAAAGTAATTTTTCTGATGAATTTAAAGCTGAGTTAAAGACCCAGAATATTTTTAGTTCTATTTATGTTTATCAAACCTGTAACCAAAACACTCATGCGTACCATAAAATCAAATGAAGCAATACTCTGTCGTAAAAGTGATATCTCTTAATAAAAAATTTATCCATTCAGAAAAAAGCTTTGGCTCTAGAGTTCCTCAGGTCGGTGATATTGGAACAATAGTTGAAGTTTATGATGGAGCCTTTGATATTGAATGTAGCGATGAAAATGGTGTTACCATTTGGCTTGAAGTATTTGAACCTAGTGATGGAGGTTTAGAGTTACTGTATATATAACAAGCTTTTATTAATGCTGAATATTTTCCCTTCATTCTATCTAGCCGGTATTTAGAATTAACAACCATCAGGTTTAATACCATTAGCATTAAACCTGACAGCTCAAACTCAACCAATCAACGTTAATTAGTCGGCATTAAATAAATCTCACGTACGCTGTTGCGCTGGTTTGCTTCAATGGCAAAGAGTACGGCGTCGGCTACATCTTGTGGGTCGAGTTTGTCGGGTTTAGCTTCATCAAAAAATGGGGTGTTTACCATGCCTGGTGCTATGGTTGTGCAGCGGCCATTCCATTCGCTCATTTCCTCAGCTAAGTTTTGTCCAAAGCCATAAGCAAACCATTTAGTTGCACCGTAAATAGAGCCACCAATTGGCTTACGGCCAGCGGCAGAGCTGGTTAATATAAAGTGACCTTTATTTTGGCGTAAATGCGGCAGTGTTAGTTTTGCAGTCCATAGCAGCGCTTTAATGTTTATGTCGATCATGGTTGACCACTCATCCGGGTCACCTTTTTCGGTGCCAGCGGTTGAAACACCCATGCCTGCATTAGCAAAGGCTACATCCAATCGGCCAAACTTTTCAATGCCTTTTGTTACTACGTTTTCAAGTGCGGTAAAGTCTGTGGCATCTGCAGCTACGCTAAGTGCGTTATTTGAGCCTAATGATTCAACTAATTTAGTTAATTTGTCTTCGCTTCTGGCGGTTAAAATGACTTTGTGGCCATTGTTAACCAGCGTTTTTGCGGTTGCTTCGCCAATACCGCTTGAAGCACCTGTAATGAGGACTATTTTTTCTTTCGCCATGATTATTTCTCCTATGTTTACATATTCAAAATTATGAGAATAGTTTTACTAATGAGTGGGTCTTAAATGTATTTCTCTGATGTTATTACGCTGATTTACCTCAATGGCAAATAGCACAGCATCGGCAACATCTTGCGGGTATAACTTGTCAGGTCTTGCTTCATCAGTAAAAGGGGTATTTACAGCGCCAGGGGTGATGGTTGTACAACGCCCATCCCATTCACTAATTTCTTGTGCTAGGTTTTGAGAAAAACCATAAGTAAACCATTTGCTTGCACCGTATATAGAGCCTTTAACAGCTCTGCGACCAGTTGCTGAGCTAGTAATAATAAAGTGTCCTTTGCTTTGGCGTAAATGCGGCATTGTTAGTTTTGCAGTCCACAGTAGGGCTTTAATGTTTATGTCGATCATGGTTGACCACTCATTGGGGTCGCCTTCTTCAACCCCTAAAGTGTCTAGCCCTTTACCTGCATTAGCAAAGGCAACATCTAAACGACCAAATTTTTCAATGCCTTTAGCAACTACGTTTTCAAGCGCGGTAAAGTCGGTTGCATCTGCGGCTACGCTAATGGCGTTATCTGAGCCCAATGACTCTACTAATTCAGTTAATTTATCTTCGCGTCTAGCGGTAAGTATTACTTTATGACCATTGTTAACCAGCATTTTTGCGGTTGCTTCGCCAATACCACTTGAAGCGCCGGTTATGAGTACTATTTTCTCTTTTCCCATAGATAACCTCTTTTGTGAACATTGTAAGCTTAAAATAACCATACCAATAAACGATTAACCTATATTGAATAGGCGCTATAAATTAGCCGTAAATAGGTGGGCTCTACGTATCAAAAACCATAGTTTTAACGGTATTTTTAAAGTTGAAATAAGTGATTAAAAAAGATAGGTTTAAATTTTTTATTCTATATACTCGCGCCACTTCTTTTGAAGTCGGTTTTATTAGATTTAACCATTATTTTGCTGAGTGTCAGCAATATTTATCGGAACAAACATGAAAGATAAACTTTTAGCGTTTTGGCAAAGCCATTCAGAAACAATCATCACTTTAGGGTACAAAGTGATTTTAGCGTTGGTGATTTTAGTTGCGAGTGCCTTAATTGCACGCTCGGTTAAAAAAGCGATTAAAAACTCTAAATCGCCATTAAAAAGAGTAGATAGTACGCTACTCCCGCTTTTATCGAGTATTGCTGGTTATTTAGTTTATATAATTGGCGGGCTATTTATTTTAGATATTTTTGGCGTTAATACGGCAAGCTTAATTGCGCTAATGGGTGCTGCTGGTTTAGCGATTGGTTTAGCCCTTAAAAATACGCTGAGCAATATTGCTGCGGGTATTATGCTGTTAATACTTAGACCTTTTAAAATAGGCGACTTTGTTGATGCCAGTGGCACGCTTGGTACTGTGAACGAAATAAACCTGTTTACCACTATTTTTAAAACCACCGACGGTCTTTATATAGCATCGCCTAACGGCAAAGTGTGGGGTGGCAATATTAAAAACTTTACCCGTAATGGTAAAAGACGAATGGACATAGTGGTGGGGATTTCGTATGCCGACTCTATTGACGTTGGCTTAAATGTACTCAAAGAATTAGCGGCATCAGAGAGCCGGTTACTCGCAGAGCCTGCTCCTAAAGTAATGGTGACTTCAATAGGCGAAAGCGCAGTGAACATTCAATTACGTGCGTGGGCTGTTAATGGTGATTAT
Organism: Pseudoalteromonas sp. SG43-5; assembly: GCF_014164345.1. NCBI lineage: Bacteria > Pseudomonadati > Pseudomonadota > Gammaproteobacteria > Alteromonadales > Pseudoalteromonadaceae > Pseudoalteromonas > Pseudoalteromonas sp. SG43-5. The sequence goes on along the minus strand of NZ_JACJFA010000003.1, from coordinate 306,955 downwards.
TGGCAAACCGTGTGGGATTTAAATAAACGTGTTAAAGAAGCAATTGAAGGCGCTGGGCTGAGTATTCCGTTTCCGCAGCGTACGCTGCATATATCTGAGTCTATGGCATCGGCCATAACTGTTAACAAAGATGCTTAAGTATGTATTAACATAAACATAAATAAAAATAGCGAGCCTTGGCTCGCTATTTTTGTATTCGTCTTTGTGTAGGCTGAGGTATTAACCTTCTAATTGAAAGTCGTACACTGAACCTAAATTAAGTAATTGCGTTAGCTCATCAAGTGCTTGGTAGCTTTCGGTGAGTAGGGCTGAGTCTGCAAAGTCACTTGCGCCTAATTTGTCGCGGTAGTTACGTTTTGCCCAGTCACACAGTTGTGTGTATTTAGTATCAGTTAAAATAACCTCTGGGTTTACTGCTGCAAGTTCTTGTTCGTTAAGGGCTACACGTAAACGCAAGCAAGCTGGGCCGCCGCCATTTTGCATACTTTGGCGTAAATCAAAAAACTGTACTTGGTTTACTGGGTTATCAGCCATGATCATTTCTTCAATGTAGGCGTTAACTGCGCTGTTGCGTTTACACTCTTGTGGTGCCACTAACAGCATTGAACCATCTTCAAGGCTCACTAGCTGGCTGTTAAATAAATAGCTACTTACAGCGTCGGTAATGCTTACTTTATCGGTAGGTACTTCAATAATGTAAAATTCTTTATTGCCCACATACGCTTCGCGAATATCTTGCAGTGCCAAAGCTTGGTTTAAAAATGCTTGCTGGTGGCACAGTAATACATTGGCGTTACCTACTGCAATTACATCGTTATGAAACACGCCTTGGTCTATTACGTCTGGATTTTGCTGTAGTAAAATTTGGCTTGAATCTTTTAAGTTATGTAAGCGACAAATTGCTTCTGAGGCTTCGAGTGTTTGCCTTGCAGGAAATTTAGCTGGTTTTGGTAATTGGCTGTTAAACGCGCTGGCACCAAATACAAACATTTCAAGGCCTTGCTCGCCGTGGCTGTCACAAAAACGAGTATGGTTTGCTGCACCTTCGTCGCCAAAAAAGCCTTGGTCGGGTAAATGGGTATGATGCGCAAAGTATTTGTCGTTATTAAACATCGCTTTTAATAAGCGCGTAGTGGTTGCAGGCTCTAATGAACGATGAAACTTATTATTTAAATTAGCTGAAGTAAAATGTACTTTGCCGTCGGTTGTATCAGGAGATGGCGATACCGTAGCTGCATTTGCTGTCCACATTGCTGACGCTGAATAACACGCGCGTAATAAAATAGGATCAGCTTTAAATGCTTTGTGAATTACTTGTGCATCATTACCGGTAAAGCCTAAGCGGCGCAGTACGTTTAAGTCGGGGCGCGCATGAGGGGCAAATACACCTTGAGTTAGGCCTTTGTCGTGCATGGCTTTCATTTTTTCAAGGCCTTGAAGCACAGCCTCTTGAGGATTTGAAAAGCTTGCTGCGTTATTTAACGAGGCAACATTACCATACGATAAACCAGCGTAGTTGTGAGTAGGGCCAACTAAGCCATCAAAATTAACTTCCAAAGCGTGCATACACGTTCCAACTAAAAATTTTCAATAGGATGCAACAATACAACGCATTAGGGCTGCTTGCAAAGTTATAAACGCAGTGTTTTTACTAATTTTTTCGACGTTTTTAAATGTGGAGTTTATTACAAGGGGGTTGTTTTTATATTGAACGATTAATTTGAAGTTTAATTAAAATGTACACATAAATTTCATAGTGTGCAAAAGCTTAGCCTAAAGTAGGTTTTTACATTTAAGCTTTATGCCAAGCCTTTACATAATACGATGTTACTTAACATAGACGCGCTCTTTGTCAGCGGTGGTATGGGTATTTGTTGGATCATTAACTTGCCAAACGCTAATGTCTAAACGCCATAAAAGGTAAAGGGTATGGTATAAGTTGAACATGGTTTTTCCTTGGTATTTTCACTGAACACATCAGTTTATTGGAAGAAGTATGCCAACATTAACTTGAATATTTTATGAATATAAATCAGGTATTTAGTATTTAAGTGTAAATACATACTTAAGGATTAGCACCAAAGAGGTGAAGTATTTTTAAAATATGCACCAGTGTGGTGTGTTTTTAACAAAAAGCCCTGCAACTATTAGGTCACTTAAATGTGCAAGGCTTTTTAAAAAATGTAGTCACTTAAAAAGTAAATTAGCGGCCTACTTTTCCTTTTACTAAAGGCTCGAACGACATTACTTTAAACTTACCGTGGCTTTGATTTTTGCCATTATTAAGTACAGGCGAATTATGTAAATCGTCAACGGTAAAGTATATTTTATGATCGGCTCCGTAGCTAAAGCCATCAGGCCAGCTTAAGCGTTCGTCTTTAAATAATACTTCGTAGTTGCCAGTGGGTTTAACTACGCCAATTGCGCCATTGGTTATGTCGGTTACATATATGTTACCGCCGCCATCAACAATAATACCATCGGAAATTGGCTTAGTGCCGTAACGCGTAACTTTGTCTTCAAGCGCTTTAGCCGAAAGGCTCTCGTTATTTATATCGCTGGTGGCAATGCGGTAAACCGACGTGCCCGACATTGAGCCAAAGTAAAGCCAGTCTTCGTTAGGGTCAAGCGTAATAGGGTTAACACCTAAGCGGGCAGGTTGTCCGCCAAGGCTCATTGTGCGCCCATCAATAACCATATCGATATTTTCGGCGGTGGTGTAATGGCTATTTTGTAACACTCTGCGTGCGACACCTGTTTTAAGGTTTACCGTAATAATAGCGGCTTGGCTGCCTTGGGCTGTGTCGGCAATGTATATAACGCCATGTTTATTATCGATGACTAAATCGTTTAAAAACGAGGTGTCGGTAATGGTCGGTTTAGCCAGATAAATAATTTTATGTAGTTGCTCTTTGTTTGTATCCCAGCCTACTAAGCGCCCAGCGTGATCGGGCCCTGAAGTGTCGAGCATCCATAATACACCATCGCTTGATACGTTTATGCCAAGTACGTCGTAAAAACCTTTACCGTTATTGTACGCGTATGCCCACTCTTCATTAGGGTAGGGCTTAGTTGTACCATCGCTTAAAAGCTCCATAATTTTTTGCTTTTGGCCAAAAAAGCCATGCACAGATAAAAACTTTCTGCCCGATGGGGTAATAGCAATGTTGCCAGGAGGGTGCTGCGCATCAAAGGTGGCTACTGTTTTTAAATCAGCATTTTGGCCAGCGGTGTTAGCAGTTACAGCGTTGCTACCTAAAAGTGCCGTGCTACACGCCGCTGCTAATAGTAGTTTTTTAATATGAGTCATTTTTAAAACCTTTTAAAACACGTTTATTGTTTAAAAATTAAGAGCCTAATCGGCTAAGTCGTTTACTACTAAATCGAGCAGCTGCATCAACTGTTTCGCTTGTGTTGCATCTACACTATCAAATTTACATAAAATATTTTTAGGAATATCGGCTGCTTTTAACTTAAGTGATTGGCCATGCTTGGTTAGCTGAACTAGGCGTTTGCGTTTGTCGTGCTCATCTTTAATAACAGCCAGTAATGATTTGTCGCTCATTTTTTTGAGTATTTGGGTCATTGCACCTCCATCTATCGCGGTTTTATCTATTAGCTCTGCAATTGTTATTTCGTCTTGCTCCCACAGCGCCATCATTACTACGTATTGCGGGTAAGTTAAATTTAGCTCGTTTAAAGGCTCGCGATACGCACGCGCAATGCTGTTAGATGCCATATATAACCGGTGACATAACTGATTTTTTAACTTTAATTGCTCAAACGGCATAACGTTATCCTTTATTTCGATACATGGCATTTTAATTTGCATGCAAAGTATTTGCAATCTCTAATTACTTGTTCTATTATTTTGCATACAAACTAAATTAATTACTAAACTTTGGAGTTCATTATGAATGTATTACAAAACGTAGCTTATACAGCAAAAGCAACTGCAACTGGCGGCCGCGAAGGCGTAGCTAAATCTGATGATGGTCGTTTAGATGTAAATTTATCAACACCTAAAGGTTTAGGCGGAGACGACGGTCAAGGTACTAACCCTGAGCAATTATTTGCCGCAGGTTATGCCGCGTGTTTTATTGGCGCACTAAAATTTGTAGCAGGTAGCGAAAAAATAGATTTACCAAGCGACACACATATTGACTCACAAGTATCTATTGGCGCGATTGAAGGCGGTTTTGGTATTGCAGTAAAACTTGCTGTATCACTAGGTGATATGGATAAAGCTGCAGCGCAGGAGCTTGTAGATAAAGCGCACCAAGTATGTCCATATTCAAACGCAACACGTGGCAATATTGAAGTAGAGCTTTCAGTTATTTAATTAATTGCTAAGTTAACTAATACTGTAATAGCCCAGTGGTTTTGCTACTGGGCTTTTTTGTGCGTGGAGTTTAATAAAAAGGAGTCGTTAAATAAACATGCAAAAAATCATATATTCACTATTCCATATGTTCTGTTTTTGTTTTATTGTATGTGCAATAAAACTGCGAGGACAATATGGAACAATTCAACCCACTTCAATTTTATAAATGCCTAGCGGACGATACGCGTTTAAAAGCAATGCTGCTCATTAGCCATCAAGAAGAGCTATGTGTATGCGAACTGGTTACTGCACTTGAGCTAAGCCAGCCTAAAGTGTCTCGCCATTTAGCGCAGTTAAGACAATGCGGATTGTTGAGCGACCGTAAACAAAATCAATGGGTTTATTACAGTATTAATAAAGCCCTACCAGAGTGGGCTAAAAATGTATTAACGCAAACGCTTACTGCTAACCCTTCATTTTATGAAAACGATTTAACGCGCTTAAATGTTATGGGTAATCGCCCTGAACGTATTACTAGCTGCTGTAACTAACTTATTAAAGGTATTTAATTATGACTATTAAAGTAGGTATTAACGGTTTTGGCCGTATGGGACGTTTAACTCTGCGTGCAGCAGTTGATTGGCCAGAAATAGAGTTTATTAAAGTAAATGATGTAGCGGGCGATGCTAAAACCCACGCACATTTAATTGAGTTTGACTCAGTACACGGGCGCTTAGCACAACAGGTTTCTAGTGATGATAGTAGTTTTAGTGTGGGTAAGCATACGATTGCAGTTACTAACAACAAAACCATAAACGAAACTGATTGGTCAGATTGCGATGTAGTAATAGAAGCCAGCGGTAAAATGAAAACCACTGAGCTGTTAAATCAATATTTAGCGCAAGGTGTTAAGCGTGTTGTGGTAACCGCACCTGTAAAAGAAGACGGTATTTTAAATGTAGTAATGGGTGTCAACGATGATCTTTATAATCCAAGTGAGCATAAAATTGTTACTGCTGCGTCTTGTACTACTAACTGTTTAGCGCCAATAGTAAAAGTACTGCAAGAAAAAGTGGGCATTAAGCACGGCTCAATGACTACTATTCACGACATTACCAATACCCAAACTATTATTGATGCCCCTCATAAAGATTTACGCCGTGCGCGTTCGTGCGGTACAAGTTTAATTCCTACTACAACCGGTAGTGCAACGGCTATTACGCATATTTTTCCTGAGCTTAAAGGTAAATTAAACGGCCATGCCGTGCGTGTACCTCTTACTAACGCATCAATTACCGATTGTGTTTTTGAGCTCGAGCGAGGTGTTACACAAGATGAAGTAAACACGTGGTTTAAAGACGCTGCAAATAACGAGCTACAAGGTATTTTAGGCTACGAAGAAAAGCCGCTTGTATCTATAGATTACAAAACAGATCCGCGCAGCTGCACTATTGATGCGCTTTCAACCATGGTAATTAACAACACTCAACTTAAACTATACGCTTGGTACGATAACGAGTGGGGTTATGCAAACCGTACTGCTGAGCTAATGCTAAAAGTTGCACAAAGTGATTTGGTTTAATCTCGTTTAAAAAGGTTTAACGCTATGTTTGCGCAGTTGGCTAACTTACCGAGCTCTATAAAACAATATTTAATAATTACTAGTAACTATTGGGCATTTACTTTAACTGATGGTGCGCTACGCATGTTGGTGGTGCTGTATTTTCATCAGTTAGGTTATGGTGCATTTGCAATAGCCATGTTGTTTTTGTTTTATGAAATATTTGGGGTGATCACCAATTTAGTAGGTGGTTGGCTTGGCGCGCATTTAGGGTTGAACAAAACCATGAATGTAGGGCTTGGGCTACAACTTGTCGCTTTAGCCATGCTTTGCGTGCCAGGGGATTGGCTAACCGTTGCCTATGTTATGGCAGCGCAAGCACTGAGTGGCATAGCAAAAGACTTAAATAAAATGAGTGCAAAGAGCGCCATTAAGTATTTAGTACCACAAGACGATGCAGGGCAAAGCCAATTATATAAATGGATTGCAATACTTACCGGCTCTAAAAATGCTTTAAAAGGGGTGGGCTTTTTTTTAGGCGGCTTATTACTAACTGTATTTGGTTTTGTGGGGGCATTAATAAGTCTAATTATTTTACTTAGTGTTGCGTGGGTTATTAGTTTAATTTTTTTAAAAGGCGATATTGGTAAAGCTAAAAACAAACCTAAGTTTAAAGAATTACTTTCTAAATCGCGGGCAATTAACTTACTTAGCGCAGCGCGTTTATGCTTGTTTGCAGCGCGCGATGTATGGTTTGTAGTTGCACTACCTGTTTACTTAGCCGCTCAGTTTAACTGGGATCATTGGTGGGTCAGCGGTTTTATGGCTTCGTGGGTAATTGCTTATGGGCTGGTGCAATCGCAAGCACCGCGAATAACTGGGCAAGGTGATTCAACTTCACATTCGGTCAAAAAAGCATACTGGTGGGTTGCTTTATTAAGTGGTGTTACTGGCATTTTGGCGTTGTTGATGCAATTGGATATAGCGGTACATTTTACGCTTGTAATAGGCTTACTTATTTTTGGTGGAGTATTTGCTGTAAATTCATCGCTGCATAGTTACTTAATAGTAAGTTTTGCTAAAAATGATGGGGTGTCACTAGACGTTGGCTTTTATTATATGGCCAATGCGATAGGGCGTTTGCTTGGTACGGTGCTTTCTGGTTGGGTTTTTCAAGTATATGGGCTTAGTGCGTGTTTATGGGTAAGTGTGTGTTTATTAGTTTTAGCCGCAATTACAACAGCACGGTTAGCTAAACTTTAAAAAACCCAACGTATTGTATTAAATTCAATTTGTTTAACGATATTCATAGCTTCGTTGGTTAGATCTACTAAACTGTATCAGTAGTTTTAATTTAAAGGGTGTAATGAATGCGAGAAATATCGTTAGCAAAAAAGTTACTCTGGCTTAGTGTCGGTAGTATATTTATAACTGTACTAGTGTTATCAGGCGTTTTGTGGTGGCAGTTATCATCAAGTAATAAGCAGTTAGCGACTAAATCTGAAGAGTACATTACTGTAGAAGTAGAAGAAAAGCTTAATGCTCATGCAGCTGGATACGGAGAAAAAATTGCAGGCTTTATTAATGAAGCTTACCGCATTCCTTATTCATTAGCGGCTTTATTAGGTGACGCAGCCAAAAGCGAAACCCTGAGCCGCGATACAGTAGTAAGTATTAACCGCTCGATGTTAGAGCAAAATACTCTGCTTTCTTCTATATATTCGCAATTTGAGCCTAATGCTTTTGATGGGCAAGATTCGAGCTTTAAACAAGGTTACAAACATTCGGTTAATGGTAATGGCACCTTAGAGGTGTATATTACTCGCGACCAAAACGGCGTAATTGAACAGCAAAAAGTAGCTAATGCTGCCGATAAATATATTACCTCTTTAAATGAATTTGGTATTCGTGAAGCGCATTGGTATTTGTGTGCAAAAGACACGCTTAAGCCTTGTATTATGGAACCGTATTTATACGAAATCCCATCGGGCGACTCAGTAATGCTAACTTCGTTAACTGTGCCTATTTTAAAGTCAGGTCAGTTTATTGGTTTAGCTGGCGTTGATTTAACGCTCCCAACTTTTCAGGGCTTAACCGAAAAGCTGTCGAGCGAGCTTTACAACGGCCAAGCAAAAGTAACACTTTTAAGTGATATAGGTTTAATTGTAGGCAGCAGTCACTATAAATCTAAATTAGGCCGCCCATTTAAAGAAGCGGTTAGTAGCAACACTTACAGTGAGCTGGTTAAATTTAAAGGCCAACATGGTCTCTTTAAAACGCCTAGCGAGTATTTAGTTAACTACCCAATTAATATAAAACTAGCTAACACTCAGTGGTCATTAATCATAGAAGTACCTACAGAACTAGCACTTGCAGGGCCTGAAGCGCTAGAAAAAAACATGCAAGAAACAGCAACATCACTCAGATTTATTATTTTAATAACAGGCTTAGTAATTGCTGTGGTTGCTTTTGTTATTATGAAATTAGTAATAGCAGGTGTAATAGCGCCGCTACAACAAATTCAACAGCGGGTTGATAACCTCGCAAGTTCTGAAGGTGATTTAACACATACATTGCATGTTGATAGTCACGCAGAGCTTATTGCATTAGCTGGTGGGTTTAATCGATTTTTAGCAAAGCTACGTGATTTAATTTCTGAGCTTAAAACGGTGTCTGATCAAACCAAGCAGCAAGGCGAAATAGCACAACACATAGCTATTGATACAAAGCATAATGTGCAATCTCAATTTCAAGAAATTGAAAGTGTGGTAACGGCTATGAACGAAATGAGCGCAACAGCACTTGAAGTCGCCAGAGCATCAGAGCAATCAGCCCAACAAGCCGATGAAATAAATAGCTTGGTAGTAAGCAGTGAGTCGAGCTTGTCATCAGCGATGACGCAAGTTAAAACGATGTCTGAAGAAATTAAAGAAGCTAACCAAGCCGTTGAAAAAGTTGCTTCGCGTAGTAAAGACATTACGCAAATATTAGATGTAATTCGTACTATTTCAGAACAAACAAATTTACTTGCACTTAACGCTGCTATTGAAGCTGCGCGCGCTGGTGAACATGGACGCGGCTTTGCCGTTGTTGCCGATGAAGTACGTGCACTTGCTTCTAAAACGCGTTCATCAACAGACGACATAAGCCAGCTAATTGATAGTTTATTATCTGAAGTAGGTAACGCATCTACCGTTATTGAAAAAGGCGTAGTACGTGCACAAAATGCCGTTGATGAAACATCAGTAGCTTTTGATGCTCTGCACAGTGTTGTTGTTAAAGTTGATGAAATAACCAATCAAATTACACATATTGCAACTGCTGCTGAAGAGCAAAGTTTAGTAACTGAAGAAATAAACCGTAATTTAACGCTTATATCTGATGCCGCATCGCAACTTGCTGACTTATCTACACAAGCAGGGGATAGCAGCGAAGCGCTTAATGCACTCGTTGCCCAGCAAGATAATGAACTTAATAAGCTTAAAACGTAACTTACAAATTAAGTTTTAAGCACAAAAAAAATGGCCAGTTAATACTGGCCATTTTTATTTAGTAGAATAAATGTAACTTGTTGGGAATGCTCGATAACTGCTATTTATAACTTTTTAATCAACATAAACATTTGGTTGATCATTGGCTCAGCAAATTGCTCTACATTAGGACGATTAAAATAACCGCGTAAACCTGTAAATTGCACTTGAAAAAAGCGCGCATATTCAACAGCGGTCAACGTGTTACTTAACTCACCTTTGTTTATTGCTTGGTTAAATAATTGCGTTAAATAAGCTTCAAATTGAGCCGTTAAATCTAAGCTTAGCTCATACAGGTTTGAATCTTTTTCTGCAAACTCGCTGTTTGCTTTAACTAGCATACAAATAGCGCTTGGACTGCAATCTTTTGTTTTAATTACCACGTTTTCAACAAACGCACGTAATCCACCAAGTACTGTATCGGCACTTGATAAAAACCCTTCTATTTGGGTTTTCATTTGTACGGTGTAATCTTTCAGCGATTCGCAGTATAGGCCTTCTTTAGAGCCAAACGCAGAGTAAATACTACCTGGGCGCATATTAACGGCTTCTTGTAAGTCACGCGTTGAGGTTGCATGAAAACCTTTTTGCCAAAATAGCTGACTAGCAACGCGAACTACATTCTCGCGTTCAAATTTAACCTTATTAGCCATATCATTCTCAATCAATTTGAACATTTGCTCAATTTTAACTTGAACAGTCGCTCAAAATCAAATACTATGTGTCTCGAAGTTACTTAAAACTATTAATTATTAGGAGCTAACCATGGCCGAATTTACTTTATACACTCAAGAAAACGCACCAGAAGAAGCAAAACCGTTACTAGCTGATTCAGTAGCAGCATTTGGTATGCTTCCTAACTTACATGCAGTAATGGCTGAAGCACCAACATTACTTAAAGGTTACCAAGTACTGCATGAGTTGTTTCAAAAAACATCATTCAACGCAGAAGAGCTAACAGTAGTATGGCAATCAATTAACGTAGAGCACGACTGTCATTACTGTGTACCTGCTCACAGTGGTATTGCAGCGGCAATGAAGGTTGATCAAGGTATTGTTGACGCACTTGTTAACAAAACACCACTTGAAAACCCTAAGCTAGAAACTCTTCGTGAAACTACACTTGCAATGACACGTGAACGTGGCGTGATCAGCGATGAGCAAATCGAAAAATTCTTTGCCGCAGGTTACGCTAAGCAACAGCTACTTGAAATTATTGTAGGCTTGTCTCAAAAAGTAATGAGCAACTACACTAATCACCTTGCTGATACACCAGTAGACGCTGCATTTAAAAAATACGTAAAATAAATACGGTTTTATAAATGACAAAAGGCAGCCTAGGCTGCCTTTTTTGTACTTTTAAATCACAGCTATTTAAACTTAACCGTTTTTGTACTGCGTGTATAAATACGTTGTTCGGGCTTTGTCCACTCACCCTTTTTTAAATAAGAGGTCGATACAATAAATTTATCGTCTTTTAGTTCACTCATCGATTTAACCTTTGTAATACCATCTTGGCTACCAGTTACATCTTCATAAGCTACAAATTGAGTGGGGCTGAGGACTTTCATAGTCCCTTTTGTATAAAACCCTGCTGTTGTGAAATAGTAAAATACCAAAGACTCTTTTTTACTGTCGTAAAAAATCATCGACTCGCCGCCATACTCACCTTCATTAATAGAGTGCTTGGTATGTATCGCTTTACCGTTTAAAGCACGCTCCCAACGGCCAACATCTTGTATTTTTTTAGCTCCTTCAGGTACTTTAAAGTCAGCCTGCCAAGTTCCTAAATAGGGCTTAAATACGGCAAGTTCTTTATCAAGGTTGGTGGATGTATCGGATGCATAGCTATTAAATGTTGATAAGCATAAGACTAAGAATATCGCTTTAAAATATGTCATAATTTGGCTCTTGTTTTTGTAATACCAATGCCAAGTATAGGCGATAATTAATTGATAAAGAAAATATTAATCACATTCTCATTACTTTATTTAGCCGCCATTTGGCTGGCTTACCTACTGCAATACTTACCTGTTTATATACCTATATATGTACCTGGTTATATAAGTGTATTAAGTGCTATCACTTTTTTAATGTACGCGTGGGATAAGCGACAAGCTAAGCGCTCTTCACATAAAAAAGTAAATCGTACGCCAGAGCGCACATTGCAACTACTTGCATTATTTGGAGGATGGCCGGGGGCATTACTTGCTCAACAATTACTTCGCCATAAATCGCAAAAGCGACGTTTTATAGTGGTGTTGTGGTTATGTATTTTAATCAATGCGGGATGCAGTATTATCGCTATTTATTTTCCAGATTTATTGTTAGGTTAAAGTATAAATAGGAAAAGGACTTTTTATGACTAATACAAGATCGGCTGGCGTGACCTTAACGCTTATTTTATTTTTATTAATACCATTGCAAGGATGTGCAGACATGTTTGGGTTTTTTAATAAACAAAACGTTACGTTGTCGTTGCCTGTAAAAGGCAGATTATTAAATAATGGTGAGCCCCAACAGGGCGTTAAAGTAACAAGAGAGCTGATTTACGGTGATACTTATATTGATGAAGCCATAAGTGATAACAATGGTTACTTTTATTTCGATAATAAAACAATACGTAGTTCAAAGCCTTCAAACATGTTTTTTAATAGCTCTTTGCTACAGAGTATTTATATTGGAAACAAAAAAGATGAAGATTCAATCTTGTGGTATACCACAATACCGTTCACCGAAGAGCAAGCACTGCTGTCTGATATATTAAATAACTTTGAATGCGAACTTAGTGAAGAGGCTACAACGTACGATATACCGATAAAAAATACGGGTCAATTTTATACAGTTTATACGCGTTGTAATACCAATTCGCTTAATTAAGTGGTTTATTTCGAGGGCGGAGAAACGTGTTGATAGCTAGGCAAAAAATTCGCTATTTAGTTGTTCTAAATGAGAATTTTTTAACGCAGGTAGCGACACGTTTAGCCCCGCAAAATGATTAAGTATTATTGCGGATTGGTATAAGTTATAGAAATTAGTGAGAAGTCTGATAAAGCCACTAATGTTCACTTATTAGTGGCTTTAATATGATGATTAACGTTTTAACTGTGCTTCTTTTTGGTTTAGTAAACGAATTATAGGGTTTTGCTCTAATATTTTACTTTTCAAAATATAACCAATAATTAGTCCAGCTATAAAGCCACCAATATGTGCACCATAATCAATGCCATCAGGGCCTGTTACTGCACCAAAAATGTTAAATCCTAACCAAATAGCAAAAAACCATACCGCAGAAAGTTTCTTCTGATAAATTACAAACATAAAAGTGAGGCTTGCGTGCCTAAACCACATCAGATACATGCCAAATAAACCGGCTATCGCACCACTGGCACCCACGCCTGGAATATTCGACATAGGGTTTACAATGTAGCTAGCAAATGATGCGAGTAGACCACAGGCCAAGTACCACAACAAAAAGCGCTTGTGTCCTAAAACATCTTCTAAGTTATCGCCAACGATATATAAAAAGTACATATTGCCAACTAGATGCATTATGGAACCATGTAAAAATACGCAAGTTAATACAGTCCATAGCTCATTACCTTTACTTAAATCTGCAGGTGTCATGGCAAAGTTATCAATGACGTAGCTAAATGAGCTCGGGTTTAAAAAGTAAAGTGCAAAAATCAGTGTGTTTAAGACAATAAGACCGCGAGTTACCCAGGGGGTCTTTTGTGGCTTAATATTATATTCAACAGGCATTTGCGTTAAAAATTGGAACAAGTAAGTTTTCCAACTTACTTTTTGATTTAGCTCGCCTAAACTCGCTTTTATTTCAGGGCTATTTTCAACACTTTCAAGCTCATCTTTATCAATCCATGTGCCATCGCAGTGTCTACAAACATCTATTTCGGTATGAAAAGCTTCAAGTAAGTGAAAACGTTCCAAGCTTTTTTTACAATCAGGGCAGTCAAGCTCAGAAATTCCTAATGCTTCACCAAAGTGAGTTTCAAATTTATCACCTTCAGGGCCTTCATTTATTTCGGAAATCATCCGATTTACTTCATTTTTTTCGAACCATAAGCCACCACATTCACGGCAAATATCTATTTCTTCGCCTTGATAATTGGTTACTTCTAATGGATGGTCTTTACAATGTGGGCAGCTCTTAGTTGGCATTTTCTAGCTCCTTTAACGAACCAACAGAAATGTCATTCTGCTGTAATTCCATTTTTAATTGTTTAGCGCTATTTTTTAGTGCGGGTAGCGTTTGAGTTTTAATTGAGTCTGTTATTTTTGCTAATTCGATAGAAGCCTGCTTAGCTGACATTTTTCTTTCTATTGCGGCATTAATGATAAAATCAGCTCGAGAATAAAACCGACGTATTTTAGTCAAAAATTCACTTGGTGTTTCAAGCGTAGTAGGCGAAAACTGCATGGTTTTCCATATGTACTGCTCAAGTGTGGGTTTAAAAAATTCCATTTCTGATTTTGGCGGGCTCTTCGCTAAGCGTTCTGCATACTTAGCTACCGTATTTGCGTTATCATTAACTTCGTCATAGAGCGATATACGCAAATAGTAGTTATCTTCCATTTTGCTAAATGAATCGAACTTAAGCGCTTGTTCTAAACCGCTTTGAGCAGCCAAATAAACACCAAATACGGTAGAAATAACCATAAAAAATTGATTTAACCAAAAACCAGTACTTTTGAGCTCTTTATGATCGACCGTTTTAAGGGCTTGAGTGAGTTTCTGAGTAACTACAGGTGGTTTTGTATTGTTGTCAGGGGTGGGATTAGTTGGTTCCAACAGTTTGTTCCTTGAATATTGCTTCCTTTTTAAGCGCACAAGAATACTTAAAAATTAACCAGTTAGCAATGCTACTATCCGTATTGAATATACTTTTTTACGTTTCGACCTGCATGTACATGCAGACGTAAACTTTACTCATTTCCTAAGGAGAGTGGGTAATGAATCTTTAGTAATCATACTTTAAGTGCACAACTACTAAAATCCCCATATCAAAACCGTTAAAGGTTTCAATTGATTACTTTGTGATTAAAAATAAAACAAGCAGCCATGGCTCTTCCTCATTTAACAGTTAAAGCAAATAAGAATTCTGTGCTAGAAAAGCTATGTTTTGCTCATGAGGTAAGTATATTGGTATATATAAAATTGATAATACTAAGTTATGGCTAATTAGTTTTTATTTTAAATATATAACAAAGGTCATTCTTGAAAAATACTTTCAACCTTTGAATTTAAAAATACTGCACCGTTTTGTGTTTTGCCTAAATGGTCGTCTTTATTATAAATAGGGCAGCTTTTCAGTGATAAACAGCCACATCCTATGCAGCTGTCTACCTTGTCTCGCAAACGCTGCATATATGCTATTCGCTCGTCCAGCTGTGCTTGCCATTGCTTTGAAAGGGCTGCCCAGTCTTTTTGCGTGGGTGTGCGCTGATCAGGTAATGTTGCCAGTGTTTGTTTAATTTCATCAAGGATTATTCCCATTGCTTGTGCGGCTTTTATTACCGCTATACGGCGCAGTACATCTTTTTTATAGCGGCGTTGATTGCCGCTATTTCGCCAGCTACGTATTAGTCCTTTGGTTTCATAAAAATGCAGGGTTGATACTTTTACGCCGCTACGCTTTGCTACATAACCCACGGTTAGGTTGGCCTCAGTTAGTTTTTTTTGATCTATTGGCATTATTTTTAATTTCCGATTGACCTCAATATAACTTGAGGTTTTAAGCTTCTTGCAACACTAAAAAAGGAGCTAACTAAATGCAACAAAAACTTGAGCGTAGCACTGTTATTATTTATTCAAGCGCACGCAAAAATGGTAATACACAGGCGCACGTTAATGGATTTGCAGAGCAAAATAATGTGCGTGTAATATGCTTAGATGATTATAAAATTGCGCCGTACTGCTATAACAAAAGCTATAAAAATGATGATTTTTACGCTGTGTTTGAAGCACTTTTAAAATATGATCATTGGGTGTTCGCGTCTCCTGTTTATTGGTACAGCACCACGGTACAAATGAAATTATTTATCGATAGAATAACCGATTATATGGACGATGAAGCATTAAAACCTAAGCTTCGTAGTTTACGCAGTAAGCATTTTTCAGTACTTTCAAATGCGTCATCAAGTGAAGCCCCCGCCTGTTTTGTAGAGCAGTTTAAAAATACGTTTAGTTATTTAGGTATGCAGTTTATTAACCACAGCCATAAAAGTACCCAAAAGGTTGCTTAAATTGCAGCCTTTTTTGGTTGTCTCTGGTAGTTTAGTAATAATCTTAAAAAACACAGGATTGTTTTATGAAATATTTACTATTGTTAGT
Organism: Pseudoalteromonas sp. SG43-5; assembly: GCF_014164345.1. NCBI lineage: Bacteria > Pseudomonadati > Pseudomonadota > Gammaproteobacteria > Alteromonadales > Pseudoalteromonadaceae > Pseudoalteromonas > Pseudoalteromonas sp. SG43-5. Next base: position 291,188 of record NZ_JACJFA010000003.1, on the reverse strand, counting down.
GCTGCTTTTTAGCCCTTTAATATATGCAACAGAGCAACCAATTAAGGGATATGGTAATTATTACAATGTACCCGAGCATGATGAAATTAATGACGCTACGGTATTTAAAATAGCATTTGATGTTGCTGATGGCGCTGAAAAAGGCGCGCAAAATAATTCAATAAATTCGCTAGCGCGTTTTATTAACATGCATGTGGCGCATGGCGTAAAGCCTGAAAACATACAACTTGCATTAGTTGTGCACGGTAGCGCAAGTGTTGACGTGTTAGCTAATAGCGAATATAAAAAACGTTTTAACGTTGACAATAAAAACCGAGCGTTAATTGAGCAGCTACTAGCAAACAACACTAAAGTGTATGTTTGCGGGCAATCTGCTACTCACTTTAAAGTAACGCCAGCGCTTTTAATTGAGGGTGTAAAAATGTCGCTTTCGGCCATGACCGCTCACGCACAACTTCAACAACAAGGCTATACGCTCAATCCATTTTAATGACTCAAATAATAAAAAATATTCTCTGCTTTGGGGATTCAAATACATGGGGCTTAAACCCTGTAACGGGTAAACGTTTTGATGAAAATACCCGTTGGACATCACTTTTAAATAAAAACTTAGGGTGGGGCTTTAACGTAATAGAGGCAGGGCAACCTAATCGCACGTTAGTGCATAATCCCCCGTTTGACGGTGTGCTTAATGGTGTTAGCTATTTAAAGCCTTATTTGGATAAGCATGATCTCGACTTTATTATTATAGCTCTTGGTACAAACGATCTTAAAAAACGTTTTAATTTAACACCTACTTTAATAGCAGATGGCTTGAATGATTTAATTAACTCAATACACATTTATTATCAGCAAGGTAGTACTTTAAAATCTCCTAAGATTATTATTGCTAGCCCACCTAAAATAAGAATTACCGAGCAATATTCACGTATTTATGAAGAGGCTGATACAAAAGTAACAAAGCTCTCTAGTGCATTTAAAAGCGTTGCAGCTAATAATAAGTGCGCTTTTATTGATTTTAACTCGTTCATTAACATAACAGATGGTGATGGGATTCATTTTGATGATATCCAACATTTGGCAATAGGCTTTAAAATAGCGCAATTGGTTCAAAATTCACTCAATAATTGTTAAATCTATCTGTGTGAATTTAATGCGACTTATGCAATCATCTAATAAAGTAGTGATATAAATTAACAACTTCGAGATGCTATGAAAAAGTACCAACAAAAATCTATTATAGCCGTTCTAACCGGAGTGTTAGTTTTTATAACTGGCTGTATAATTTTACTCAATTTTGCAGCGCAGCAATTAACAGCACAAACAAAGTCAGATGCTGAGTATATTCTCACTCATGTAGAAGGTGCAATTGCAGAGCGGCGTCGAATACTTACCCCATTAAATAAGCTTGCGTTTAAACAGTGTGACAACACAACTCTTCTTGAGATGCGCCGAGCTTTATTTGACGCAAAATATGTAATTGATATAGGTTTTTTTAAAGATAATCAGCTAGTTTGTACTACGGGTGCAGGCTTATTAAGTAAACCAATTAACGACAAACAGCCTGACTTTATTCGAGATGATGAACAGGTGAGGGTTCGTTTTGAGCCAGAGCTTTATCTATTATTATTTAGTGAGCGCCCTATGGAGGTAATTATAGTCAGACAAGGGGACTATAATTTAATTATGCAGAGTACTCCCTTTACCAACATTGGCATTACTGTGCCAGATTGGGAAGTTGTTTATAAAACACCAAATACTTTGCATCATTTAGCAGGTAAAGAGGATCTCTACCTTCAAGTAAAAAACAATGTTTTCTTTCCTTACGAAACTAATTTAGTTTGCAGTTCTGCAAGTAGCCAATATTGTGTGGTAGTGCACTTACCTTGGAGTCTGTTTTTTTCTAATAACCACTTATTACTAATAATTTCGTTAATTTTAACCTGTTTAGCGGGAATATCGAGTGCGTTAATAGTTGATGCAAGAATTGCTGCACGTCGCTCTATTAATCAGCGTATTCGTAAAGGACTCAAAAAGGGATCATTTTATTGGACTTACCAGCCTATTATTTGTTTGCAAAGTGGCAAGCTGATTGGTTGCGAGGTACTTGCACGTTTTGAAGATAAGTACGGTGTTTTATTTCCAGATGAGTTTATTCCGGTTATTAGAAAAAACAATTTAACCTGGACTTTTACTGAGGCCATGATTGCCGCTACAATCAAAGAGCTAACCTCTATAGAGGTATTGCCTGAAGGCTTCAAAGTGTCGCTTAATATATTTCCGTGTGATGTAGAGCTGGGTAACGTGTCGTTGCTGCCACAAATTACAGAGCTTACCAATTCACGCTTTATTATTTGTTTAGAGATAACGGAAGACGAATACCTTGATACAAGCATCGCGCATGCTCATTTTAGAACCTTGGTTGAATCGGGATTTAACTTATCATTAGATGACTTTGGTACGGGTTATTCGAATTTAAGAAATTTACAAAATTTGAGCTTTCATCAACTTAAAATTGATCGTACGTTTGTTCAAGATATAACAACTGAGGGCTTAAAAGCCTCTATGATCCCGAATATTATGGAACTTGTGCATAAGTTTAATTATACCTGTGTAGCAGAAGGAATTGAAACCACTGAGCAAGAAGCCATTTTAAAAACAGCGGGTGTGCATTACGGACAAGGCTGGAAGTATGGTAAACCCATGACTGCGTCTAAATTTAAAAATTATATAACTAATCAGCATTTTTAGATCTCAGCTGCCATACTAAACGTATCGGTATGAAATTTATAAATATTAGGTTTATTATGATCAAATTAACATTAAGTGCTTTTGCACTTTTACTACTTAGCGCATGTACAACACAGTACCCAAACCAGCAATTAACAGGTAAGCAGTTCCCAAGCATTAGTGGCGAAAGCTTAGAGCAAACTATGGTGACTATACCAAGTGATTTTAAAGCAGATAAAACACTACTGCTCATTGGGTACAAGCAAGACAGCCAGTTTGATATAGACCGTTGGTTAATTGGTTTAGATATGGCGGGCGTAACGCTCCCTACATACGAACTACCAACCATTGCCGGCATGGCACCACGTATGTTTAGCACATTTATAGACAGCGGTATGCGCAAAGGCATCCCTAAAGAATTATGGGGTGGGGTAATCACTATTTATAAAGATGGCGAGACAGTTCAAAAGTTTACAGGTAATCAAAGCCCAAATAACTCTCGTGTGGTACTTATAAATAGCAGCGGCGAAATTTTATATTTTTATGATCGAGGTTTTTCGGTTGATGCGCTGAATAAATTAAAAGAGACGATAGAATAATTACCCCTAAAGCTTAGTTTACGATAATGTATATTTAAGGTTTTAAGAATTACTAAACTACTAATCCGATCTGTTATTTATCTTAAAAAAGTAATTGTAAAAACAAAGGCAATGTAGGTTATATATTGATTTAAAAGGTTTTTATCTGTTTTAGGGGGAGAAGCGGTAGCTTTATTTTAATACCAAAATCTCATTGTAAGTTGTATTTGATTTATGTAATGTAGTGTAAATGTTTCAAGGACGAAATTTATGCCCCATAAAAACTCAGTATTCGTAAAAACTACATTTCAATCATCTTTTCATTCACACAACTACACTGCTATTTTTAGAACACTACAGGCCTTGTTTGGTGATATTAAAATGGACGATGTTATTCCTAAAGCTGAGCAGCGTGCAAATTATGATTTATTTTTAATAGATGGTGCTAAAAGCAAATGGCAAGATCTCATTCCCGCAGACCTTATTTGTTTAGCTAAACACCATAGTGTTGTTATCTTTAATGTTGATAAAGAAGATGTGTGCGAGCAAAACTTATTGCTTAACCATTTTAATGGTGTTTTTTATAAATCTGATGCGCCAGAAGATATTTTTAAAGGGTTAGTTCGTGTTGATACTGGCGAGCTTTGGTTTACGCGTAAAGTAATTTCAAAAGCTTTTAACGACATTTTAGCCGTGGCATCGTCATTTAATAACCTACATGACGACATTGAATTAAAGCAGGACGATTACGATCATTTAACAAAGCGAGAAAAGACCGTTATTCATTTAATTGCACAAGGTGCGAGTAACAATACAATTGCTGATAAGCTCAATATTAGCGACCACACTGTAAAAACACATTTGTACAGTGCGTTTAAAAAAACTAACTCACGCAACAGGGTGGAGCTTGCTAATTGGGCGCAGCGCTATATATCTGTTTTGCTGCCAATGGGGAAATAGTTTTTTGAATAAATTTCACTACTCCTAAAGTGACCTTAAGCCCAGCATTGCTGGGCTTTTTTTACAAAGTAAAAACTTAATTATATTGTTGGTGTTTAACACGGTACTTAGAAAGTAAAGTTATAAGAACGATAATCATACTAGCTCCGATAAAACCAGGAACAACTCCAAACATATCGAATATACCTCCCTCTAATACCTCCCAAGTTAGTGATATTAAAGCACCTATGACCATGCCCCATATCGCTGCTTGGCATGTCATAGACTGCCAGAATAAGCTAAATATAATAACAGGACCGAACGCAGCGCCAAATCCACCCCAAGCAAAAGCGACCATACTCAATAAGGTTCTATCAGCTTTATTAAAAGCCAAGGCGAGACCTATCAAAGCAACGATTAAAAGACCAATGCGTGCAACTAAAATAACCTCTTTATCTTTAGCATTTTTGCGAAAATATGTTTTATATAAATCTTCAGAAATTGTTGTAGAGCAGATCAGTAACTGCGAATCGATAGTACTCATTATGGCCGCTAAAATACCCGCAATGATAATTCCAGCAACAAATGGGTGATAAAAGGCTTGGGCTAGTGCAATGAATACAGTTTCGGGGTTGCTGAGCCCTTTTCCAAAATAGGCTGTGCCTAATACCCCCACTACTACTGCTGAAATCATTGTAACTACTGACCATATCATGGCTATCTTTCGTGAAACTGCTACATCTTTTAAAGTCCTCACACTCATAAATCTAACAAGGACATGGGGCTGGCCTACATAACCAATACACCAACCGCTCAAAGAAATTAGTCCAAATAGCCAGCCGTCACTTGGCTCTAGCTTTTTAAGTGTTAGTTTACTTAATACTTGCGATAATTCGTGGCTCATTTGTGGTGTGTTAAATATAAAAAATAAACAAAGGGCAGTAATGAGTAAAGATAGTGACATCATTATCCCTTGAAAAAAATCAGTCCAACATACTGCTAAGTAACCTCCCATAAAGGTATATGAAACGATAACAAACCCACCAATTAATAAAGCTAAGTGATAATTTATATTAAAGACTTTTTCAAACAACACAGCTCCACCACTTAGCCCTGCAGCTACATACAATGTAAAAAATAATAGCATTACCAATGAAGCTGTTAACTGTAAGGTTTTTGTGTCCGCTTTAAACCGGTTTTTAAGGTATTTAGGAATTGTTTGTGAATTATCTAATTGCTCAGTTGCAACTCGTAGCTTAGGCGCTACGAGTTTCCAGTTGAGGTAGACACCCATGAGTGTAAATACAACGATCCAGACAGCGGAAAGGCCACTGGCAAATAATGCTCCAGGAAGCCCCATTAAAGCCCAACCGCTTAAATCTGAAGCTCCAGAGCTTAAAGCTGCAACACTGGGCGGTAAGTTTCGAGATCCTAAAATATAATCTGAGGAGGTATTGGTTTTACGGTAAAAGTAATAGCCTATACCTAACATTGCGAGCAGATATATTGCAAAAGCGCTGTAAGTGTAATTCATAGGTGTCCGCCCCTTCTGTGCTATTTAGCTAGTAGCTTGATGATCCATCTGCAGATAGTGAATGCTTCTCGGTGCCTGTAAGTGGCGGATTAAATATTGAAACCAAAATAAGATCCTCCTCTTGATCAGCTCTTAAAAAGTGTTTGTCGTGTTGATCTAAAACATAGATTGCACCTTCAGTAATTTTATGAATATTACCTTTCATGTCTTCAATTTCTCCTTGTCCAGCAATGCAATAACATGCTTCTAGATGATTTTTATATTCAAGTACAGACTCAGATCCTTTATTAACTTTTGTGTGGCAAACTGTGAAGCCCATACCATCTTTTTCAGTTAGAAGACGATGGCTAGTTCCATTTCCCCAATGAACAAAAAAATCAGTATTTTCAATATCTTTGAGTTCTCTAATAAACATTTTTCTTACTCCGTTAATGTGACTATTTAATTTCCTTCAGGTTAAACATCTGTTAAGTTACTAACAAGTCAGAAAAAATCCTTCCATTGTTAGAAAAACTAACATTTAAAATTGAGGTTCTAAAATGAGACTACCACTTACTGCTATTTACTATTTTGACTCTGTGGCTAGAAATCTCAGTTATACAAGGGCTGCAAAGGAGTTATGTATAACTCATTCGGCAGTTATTGCGCAGGTGAAAAAATTAGAAGATTGGTTGGAAGTTGCCTTAGTTAAAAGAAAAAATAACACACTTGTTTTAACCGAAAAAGGACTGTGGTTAGCTTCTTCACTTGATAAGTCAATGGTGAATATTCGAAATTCAATTTCTACTGTAAGGCAAAATAATACGATAACAATTAAAACAATACCGTCTTTAGCATCGGACTTCCTATTACCTCACTTAAGTGATTTAAAAAGTGCTTTTCCAGCTATTAATTTCAATATCAATTATGTTGGCTATGAAGAAACCTTTGTTGATTTATTATTAGATTTTTGTGATAGAGGGCTTGAAGAAGGTGAAGAGCTATTATTTTATGGTAAAACAATCCCCGTTTGTGGTGAGGGATATAAAAAGATAATTGGTGAATTTAGTATTAAAAAAGCAAATAAATATGAATACCTTCACGACAGTGATTCACAAGCATGGAGAAAGTGGTTTAATATTTATACAGAACAGTCTCACGATTTAGCATATTCAGATAAAGGTTCTATTTTTGGTGATTTTAATTTAATGCGAACAGCAGCAATTAATAATAGTGGAATAGCTCTTTGTCCTAAGAGCTTGATAAAAAATGACCTAAAGTCGAATAAGTTAATTCAGTTATCTGATAAATGTGGCAACTTAGAGAGAAAATACTTTATTAAGGCGGTAAACCCTGACAACCCAAGGATAGATAAGGTAAAAGAATTTCTAATCAAGCTCGCCTTAACTAATGAATATGCGTATAAAAATAATTAATGGTTATTTTAAGCAGGCTGTACGCTAAGTTTAGCAGCACAGCCCTTATTTGTTAAAACTACTTTGCGAATACTAAGCTAAATTCTGCCTAACTACTTTTTATACGGATGGGTTTTAAGCCAGTGCTCGGCTATTTGCTCACGTGTGGCAAACCAAACCTGATCATGCGAGCGAGCATATTCTAAAAACCGTGCTAATGCTTTTATTCTTCCTGGTCTGCCAATTAGGCGACAATGCAAACCTATCGACATCATTTTAGGGGTGTTTTCACCTTCTGGGTCGCCTTCCTCGTATAGTGTATCGAATGCATCTTTTAAGTAATTATAAAACTGATCGCCTGCGTTAAAACCCTGCACGGCAGCAAAGCGCATGTCGTTTACATCAAGCGTGTAGGGCACTATTAACTGTGGTTTACCTTCTTTAATACTGTAAAAAGGTAGGTCGTCGCTGTAATCGTCGGCATCATATAAAAACGAGCCATTTTCTACCACAAGGGCTGCTGTGTTAGGGCTTGTGCGCCCTGTGTACCAGCCTTTGGGCTTTTTACCGGTAAGCGTTTGAATGATCTCAATGGCTTGTTGCATATGCTCGCGTTCGGTTTGCTTATCTATATTTTGATAATTAATCCAGCGCAGGCCATGGCTTGCAATCTCGTGGCCCGCTTTAACAAAGGCTTTAGCTACATCGGGGTGGCGCTCAAGGGCCATCGCCACTGCAAAAATGGTGACCGGTATATCGTATTTTTTAAATAAACGCAGTAGCCTCCACACGCCAGCGCGTGAGCCATATTCGTAAATAGACTCCATGCTTATATGGCGGTCTTCAACATGCGGGGCACTGACTATTTCTGATAAAAACGTTTCGGCCGCTGCATCACCATGTAGCACGCAGTTTTCGCCGCCTTCTTCGTAATTTAATACTACTTGCACGGCAATACGTGCTTTATTGGGCCAATTTGCATGGGGTACATCTGGACCATAACCAATTAAATCGCGCGGGTAGTTTTTAAATTGCTCGCTCATTTTATTGCTCCTTTTTAAGTGCTGTGAGCCAAGACCCGAGCGTTTCGCGCTCTACATCAGTCATTTGGGTCATATTGGCCAGTGGCATATCTTTGGTTATAACCGCGCGGGTATGAATAAGCGTGCTGGATTTTTTTACATCACTAATAGAGTCGAGTTTAAAGCCTAGCGGCGCGGTTTGAAAAAGCTCAGAGGTGGGTGTTTCGCTGTGACACTGTGTACAGTGCTTGCTAATTATATCCCACGCTTGTGCGTCGGTAATACTTGTTTGTAAAGGCGCGCTTTCGCCTGCATTTGTTGGTGTACTGGGCCAAGGGGCTATGGCGAGCATAAGAGCAAAAAAAGCTGCAATACCGCTTACAAGTACTGAGGGTTTATTAATACCTTGATGTTTTAAGTTAAAATAATGGCGTATCCACATACCAATACCAAACAGCGCAATTAAAATAAGCCAGCCAAGGTTGTGGCTGTAGGTATAAGGAAAGTGGTTGCTCAGCATTATAAATACCACGGGTAACGTGGCGTAGTTATTATGAATAGAACACAGCTTTGCCTTTAAACCTGGCGCTGAATCAGGGATTCTACCGGCTTCTACTTCACTTACCATATAGCGTTGCCCTGGCATAATAATGTGATACACATTGCCAACCATACAAGTACCAATAAGTGCACCTACATGAATATACACAGCGCGGTCGCTAAATAATTGATCAACCCCAAAAGTCCACAGAGCTAATAAACCAATAACTACAGCAATAAACACTTTGCCGTTTTCGACCAGTGAGGTTTTACACAATAAACGATAAACACCATAACCTAAGCCAATAAAACCAAGGGATGCGCCAATAGCTGCAAATTTACTTAGCTCACTTTTACTGTTATCAATTAAATACACATCGGCGCCAACATAATAAAGTAAGCTAAATAGTAATATACCGGTGATCCACGTTGTGTAGGCTTCCCACTTAAACCAGTGCAAAGTATGCGGCATTTGTTCAGGGCCATTTTGATACTTAGCCACTTCGTAAAAGCCACCACCATGCACGGCCCATAAATCGCCTTTTATGCCTTTATCTATTTTCCACTGCGGTGGTGTTTGTAGGTTGTTATCAAGCCATGCAAAATAAAATGAAGCGCCAATCCATGCTATACCAGCAATAACATGAAAATAACGCAGTACTAAATGAGCAAGCTCAAATAAATAGTTTTCCATAACGGTTAAGCCTCTTCTAATACCGGTGAGCGGGTGTCTGAAAATTGATTGTTATCATCGCGCTTATACACACTTTTACCCATAATGTAGGTTTGCTCAACGCAGCGGTCGTCGCCTAACATCATCATTGCAAATAATTTTTCATGCAGGGTTTTGGCATGCTGTATTCTAAATTTTAAAAATGGGGTTGCTGAACAATCCATTACAATAAAATCGGCTTCACAACCGGCTTCAAAATTACCAATTGTCCCTTCTAAATCGAGCGCTCTAGCACCGCCGAGAGTTGCTAAATACAACCCTTTAAATGCTGAAAACTTTTGACCTTGTAATTGCTGAATTTTGTACGCTTCGTTACCTGTTTGTAGCATAGAAAAGCTTGTTCCTGCGCCTACATCGGTACCCATGCCTACGTTTATGCCGTGCTCTTCACAGGCTTTTAAATTTAAAAGTCCTGATCCTAAAAATAGGTTTGAGGTAGGGCAGTGCGATATTGCCGCATTGTTATCTGCAAGGCAGCAAAGCTCGCGCTCGGATAAATGAATACTATGGGCAAATACTGAGCGTTTACGTACCATTTTTGCTTGCTCGTACACGCCTAAGTAATCTTCGGATTCTGGAAATAGCCCTTTTACCCATTCGCACTCGTCTTTGTTTTCAGATAAGTGTGTATGCAGGTAGGTGTCTGGGTATTCTTCAAGCAACTGAGTACATTTTTGAAGTTGCTCAGGGGTTGATGTAGGAGCAAAACGCGGTGTAACTGCGTAGCTTAACCTATCAATATTGTGCCATTTTTCGATGAGGGCTTTAGATTCGTCATAACTTGTTTGCGCGCAATCAGATAAGTCGTCAGGGCAGTTACGGTCCATCATTACTTTACCGGCAATCATGCGTAAATTGCGTTTTTGTGATTCTTTAAAAAACGCATCAACCGATTGCGGATGCACAGTGCCAAATACAAGGGCAGTGGTTGTGCCATTGCGCAGCAGCTCGTCTAAAAAGCGGTTAGATATCTCTTTTGAATAATGCTCACAGGTAAACTTTTTTTCGGTTGGGAAGGCGTATTCGGTGAGCCAACTTAAAAGCTGCTCGCCATACGCGCCTACCATTTCGGTTTGCGGCAAATGTATGTGTGTGTCAATCATACCAGGCATAACGAGCTTACCATCGTGGCGGATAACACGCGCTGATTTATCAATTGTAGGCAGTATGTCTTGCTCATAGCCAAGCTTAACTACTTTGCCGTGCTTGATAACTAATGCGCCTTTTTCAAAAAAACGATGGGCGTTTTCGCCAGCAATGGCAGGGTCGTCAACAAAGTCGAGTATATCGGCACAAACTACTGTTAAGTTATTATTGTTTTGCGTGCTCATTATTAGCTACCTCTGTATGTAGAGTAGCCAAACGGGCTAAGCAACAATGGGATATGATGATGTTTAGTATCTTGTAATCTAAACGTTATTTGCGCCTCTGGGTAAAACGCAGGGGTAGGTTGGTTTTGGTAATAACTATCTAAATCAAATACTAGCTTATAGGTTGCAAATTCTACTTCTGTATTTAGCCAATCGGTAATTCGCCCATCGGAATCGGTTTTGCCTTGGGTTAGTTGTACCCATTCGTTATTTGTAAGTTTAAATAGCTTAACAGCAACATTTGCTGCTGGTTTTCCGGTGCTTGTATCAAGTATATGGGTAGTTATAGGGCTTTTGCTCATAGCAGTGACTCCAATCTTATTTTTGTTATTTTGGCTTGTTCGCCCGCGGCTATATTTAGCTCTGTACTGCGGGTGTTGTGTATGCGCTGCTCTATGAGTTCGAGCATTTGTTCGGCCGTTTTACCGGTGGCGCACACAATAAAAATAAAGCCAAACTTGTTCAGGTACTCTTTATTGAGGGCAATCATTTTGGTAAGTACGGCTTCGTTTGCTTTGCTCATACCCGATTGCTCATGCCCCGCTTTTTGTGCGGTAGCAGCGTATTTTTTGCTAAGGGTTGATAAGTCGCCTATTTGCGGGTGGCCTTCAAAGGCAGCTAAATAGTCGCTTTCGCCAAGGTTATCCCATGTGCTTTGTGCGCATTCAAACAGCTGCTGAGCACTTTTAAATGGCATTGCTTTTACCATGCCCGCCACCCAGTTAGGGGCCGCGCAGCAATGCTCAAGTGCTTGTTTTACTTGTGCATCATTTAGCGTATTTATTTGTAAACTACTCATGCGTTTACTTCCTCTTGCGTGGTGCTAATTAAGGCATTTTTTAGTGTGCGCCATTGCAAGCCTTGGCGTTTTGGCTCTTGGGTTTGCATAGCCTGATAAAGGCCAATTAGCTGTCCACTAATCGAAATAGCCACTTCCATTGGTAATTTGCCCGAAATGTTATTAAGCCCAACAGGGCAGGTCATTTGCTGTATTTGATCGGCTGTAAAATCGCGATGTGCTAGGCGCTGCTTAAAGCGTTTGGCTTTAGTGTCAGAGCCAATTACACCAAGCCAATTGGCATCGGCGCGTTTAATAATGGCTTGGGTGAGTGCAAAGTCGAGCTGGTGGTTATGGGTCAATATTAAGTAGTTGTTAGCTTTAGGCGCACGTTTTACTTGCTCTGTTGGTTCTTCATCAACCACTTTTACTACGTTATTTGGAATAGCCTGTGGGAATACATCGGCGCGGCTATCTATCCAGCGTATGCGCATAGGTAGTTGTGCCAATATACCAATAAGCGCCTGTGCTACGTGGCCTGCGCCATAAATGTCTAAGGTAAAGCGCTCGCATTGCATGCATTCAAGCATAACGGTGGCAGCCCCGCCGCAGCACTGGCCTAAATTTGCACCTAGGTTAAATTGCTCAATTACTTGGGCGGCTTCGCCTTTGGAAAGTAGTTCGCGGGCTTTTTCTATTACTACGTACTCAAGATGGCCACCGCCAAGGGTGTCGTAAATATGCTCGCCGCTTATTACCATTTTAGAGCCTGTGCCGCGTGGGGTTGAGCCATTGGTGCCAAGTACCGTGGCAATTACATAGTTAGTGCCGCTTTGTTCGTGCTCGTTTATAGCCTGCGCCCAATTTTGCGTATGAAAACCCTGAAACGACTCATTTAAATTAGTCATGTTGATGCTCCTTAAACCAGCTAGCGGTTTGCTCAATTGCACTCAATACTCGCTCTGGGGTTGCGGGTGTATCCAGTGGGGCGGTGTATTTGTAATCAGCCACACTGCTTATTGCATTACGAATGGCGCTCCATACACTAAAGGCCAGCATAAATGGCGGCTCGCCTACGGCTTTTGATTTAAACACGGTGGTTTCTGGATTTGCTGAGTTATAAAGATTGACGTTAAATTCGGCAGGGGTATCGCCAATGGCTGGTATTTTGTAGTTGGCTGGGCCAAAGCTTGCAAGCTGGCCTTTATCATTCCATTGTAAGTCTTCGGTTGTTAGCCAGCCCATACCTTGCACAAAGGCGCCTTCAATTTGGCCTATATCAAGAGCTGGATTAATTGAACTGCCTACATCGTGCAGTATATCAACGCGAGTTACCGTGTTTTCGCCAGTTAGGGTATCTACATCTACTTCGCTGAGTGCTACGCCGTGAGCGTAGTAAAAAAATGGGCGGCCTTCACCTTTGGCTCTGTCGTAATGAATTTTGGGTGTGGCGTAATAACCGGTAGATGAAAGCGATATACGATTCATGTAAGCAAGATTCGCAAGTTCGCTAAAGCTAATTTCCCCTTTACTAAAAGTAATGAGGTTATCTTTAAATACAACAGTGTTGCTGTCTACTTCAAAGTGCTCGGTAATAAAATCAATTAAGCGCTCTTTTATTGTGTTTACTGCATTTAGCGCCGCCATGCCGTTTAAGTCGGTACCACTTGAGGCCGCTGTTGGTGAAGTGTTTGGCACCTTGTCGGTACGCGTAGCACTAATACTTACCGCGTTAAAATCGACCCCAAAGCCATGGGCTACAATTTGCGCAATTTTGGTATTCAGCCCTTGGCCCATTTCGGTGCCGCCGTGGTTTAAATGTATCGAACCATCGCTATATACATGCACTAATGCACCGGCTTGGTTTAAGTGTTGTACCGTAAACGATATACCGTATTTAACCGGCGTCATCGCAAGGCCTTTTTTTATAATAGGTGACGATACGTTAAATGCTTTAATAGCCTCTTTACGTGCCCAGTAGTCACCCGACTCCTCAAGCTGAGCAATCATATCTATTAAAATATGTTGCTCTACGGTTTGATGGTACGGCGTGGTATCGCGGCCTTTTTTGTATAAATTAAGTTTTCGGATCTCAAGCGGATCTTTACCTAATTTGGCGGCTATATCGTCCATTATTAGCTCGCCCATAATCATGCCTTGCGGGCCACCAAATCCTCTAAATGCGGTATGGCTTACGGTATTTACTTTACAGCGATTACCCTTAATTGTGGCGGCTGGGTAGTAGTAGGCGTTATCGACATGAAACATGGCGCGGTCTACAATTGCATCTGATAAATCAGGCGAGTAGCCACAAAATCCGTTTACGGTAATGTCGGCACCTTCTATTAAACCATTTTCGTCAAAACCAACATGATAGTGATTATAAAACGGGTGGCGCTTACCGGTTAATTTAAAATCGTCGCTACGGGCTAGGCGCATTTTTACTGCGCAGCCAAGGTGGTAAACCGCAAGAGCTGCAAGGCATGCCCATGGTGCGCCTTGGGTTTCTTTGCCGCCAAAAGCACCGCCCATACGGCGGGTTTCTACGTTTACAAAGCTAAATGGCTTTTTTAAAATTTTAGCAACTAAGTGCTGCACCTCAGTAGGGTGTTGCGTAGAACACTGAACATGAATGCCCCCGTCGTTATCAGGTTGCGCCAGCGCTATTTGGCCTTCTAAATAAAAGTGTTCTTGCCCGCCTATGTTTATTTCGCCTTTAAGCTGGTGGGTTGCGTTATTAATGGCGTTTTCGCTGTTACCACGGTTAAGTGAATGGGGCGGCCTTACCCAATGCTCTTTGCTAATGGCTTTTTTAATATCAAGTATTGGAGTAGTTTGCTCGCACTCTATAACCACTAAACGTGCCGCGCGGCGCGCTATTTCATAGGTGTCGGCAACGACAATTAATACAGGTTGCCCGTGGTATTGAATTTCATGGCTGGTCAGCAGTACATCACCAGGAAATACCGGGCCAATATCTAATTTACCCGGAACATCTTCGGCCGATAAAATACGTTTAACGCCTTCAACTGCCAGTGCGAGACTGGTATCTATTGATTTAATAAAGCCGCTTGTAACAGGGGCGAGCACTGGGTAGGCATGCAGGCAACCGTAAGGCTCAGGGTTATCGTCGGCAAAATTTGCACTGCCACAAACTTGTTTAATAGCGCTTTCGTGATATTTAGATTCTCCAACGCTACCACCTTGCGCTTTTAGTTTATCCATTTCAAAGTGACGCATGTGAGATCCTCGTAATGGCAATGTTGTTATTGTTGCGTGCTTGTGGCTCACAAAACTCAATACCAATGCGTTGTAATAAGTTTTTGCTTACCGTGGTGCGGTAATGCGCACTGCTTCTTACATCGCTTATGGGCGTAAAGTCATCGTTAATAGCCGTTGCTGCGTCTATAAAACTACTTACTTGTAATGATTGAGATATCAGCTTTTGCTCAATATGCTGCGCGCGCTTAGGAATAGCAGCCATACCGCCCATAGCGCAGCGGGCTTGAGTAATCATGTTTTGTGAATGCTCTATAGCAAGCACCAAACAAACGGTAGATATATCGTCTTCAAAGCGTTTTGATATTTTATGACATGCCAGTTTTAGCGACTCTGGGCGCTTTGGAATGGTGAACTTACTAATTACTTCATCGCTTTTAAGAACCGTTTTTTTGTAATCAATGAAGTAGTCGGCAACTTTAATAGTGCGCGTACCAGCGCTGCTTAATAAATCCATTGATGCATTAAGAGCGATTAAAAGGGGAGCGGGATCGCCAATAGGAGAGGCATTCCCTATGCTGCCACCAAGCGTGCCGCTGTTACGTACTTGGCTTGATCCTAAGCGTTCAAATAGCTCTTTTGACTCTGGGTAATGGTTATAAAATACTTCAACAAATTGGCTATAAGGTAGTGCTGCACCAATGTGTAACTCACCGTTATTATCTGCCAAGGTGCAAAACTCCTTTACTTGGCTAAGGGAGATAATTACATCTGGTAAGAGCATGTTTTGGCTAAGCTCAATGGCAAAGTCGGTGCCACCAGCAACTAAATGTGCATAAGGATAAAGCGCTTTTAGCTCAACAAGTTGCTGGGCAGTTTGTGGTAAGTAAAATTTACGAGGACCATTTTTTAAAAATGGAATATCGTCATCATATTGCGTATTAAGTGATGCTTTAAATTGAGCGGCCATTGCTGAGTACGGTTCAGCTTTACGCTCATAGCTATAGGCTTTTTCGGCTGCAAGTAATATAGGGCTATAACCTGTACAACGGCATAAGTTACCGCCAAGTGCATGAATAACCGCTTTTTTACCAGGGTACGTTGGCTCATTAATATAAAGAGCCAACAAACTCATTATTATACCGGGCGTGCAAAAACCACATTGCGAACCATGGCACTCTACCAGTGCACGTTGTACGGGATGTAAATCGGTTAAGTTTGGATATAAGCCAGTAGTCACAGCCTCTACCGTTACTATATGTTTTGCATGCGCATTACCTAATAACAATAAACAGCTGTTCATTGTTTTGTATTGCCAACTAGTTTGCCCGTTTGCATTTATACGCTCTTCACCCACTAATATTGTGCACGCACCACAGTCGCCAGTTGCACACCCTTCTTTGGTGCCCACTTTCCCTTTTTTGGTGCGTAGCCAGTCCAAAATGGTGAGACTTGGCGAACATTCTTGTACTTCAATTGGCGTGTTATTTAATAAAAATTGAATCACACAGACCCCCTTAATTTTTATAAAGCCCTGATACATAAAGGCTTGGCGTATGTTTTTTCTTGTTGTTTGCGCACGGGTAAGAAAAATACTTTTTCATCTTGGTAAGTATATTGCAGTTACCATGCCATTGTTGACCGGTTGGTCAGTTGATGTTTTGAGTATGCTAAATTGCTCATTAAGTACAAATAGGCCTAATAATGAATAATAAATACCGCCTTACTATGCAGGGAATGACAAAGCAGTATCCCGGATGTATAGCCAATAATGACGTAACCTTAAAAATTAAGCATGGTGAAGTGCATGCCTTATTAGGTGAAAACGGTGCAGGTAAAAGCACATTAATGAAAATGCTTTATGGTGTGGTTAAACCTGACCAAGGGGACATGTTTTTTAATGGCCGTATAATGAATATAAAAGAGCCTGCTGATGCGCGTGATTTAGGCATTGGAATGGTGTTTCAGCACTTTTCGTTATTTGAAACACTTACGGTCGCCCAAAATATTGAACTAGCGTTAGGTGATTTAGCAGGGCATAGCAGCACGCTTGCGGGTCGAATTACGAAAACATCAACACGTTATGGTATGCCATTAGACCCCCATAGACTGGTATCAACACTTTCAACTGGCGAGCGCCAACGAGTAGAAATTGTTAGATGCTTATTATTAGATATTCAGTTACTTATTTTAGACGAACCCACTTCAGTACTGACTCCACAAGAAGTCGATGCATTATTTAAAACCCTAAAGTCACTTAAAAAAGAAGGCTGCTCTGTGCTGTTTATTAGCCATAAACTGCACGAAGTGATTGAGCTATGTGACAGTGCGACCATTTTGAGAGGCGGCAAAGTAAGCGGGCATTGTATTCCTAAAAACGAAACTAGTGAGTCAATTGCTAGGCTGATGGTAGGCGACAACACGCCAATTAGTAACCAAACTCGCAGAGCTTTGGGTACTGCGGATTTTTTAACCGTTAATAATCTAACCACCGCCGCACAAGCGTTATTTGAAACACCCCTTAAAAACATTAACTTTGCAGTACAGCAAGGCGAAATAGTGGGGATTGCGGGTGTTGCAGGCAACGGACAAGAAGAGTTATTAAAAGTGCTTTCGGGGGAGCAAATTCAAGCTAGTAGTAGCGCCATTAAATTTAAAAATACCGTAGTTGATGCACTGTGCCCGCTAAAAAGGCGCCGCCTTGGGCTTGCATGTGTGCCAGAGGATAGGCTTGGGCGAGGAGCCGTGCCCACTATGGATTTGGCACAAAATGCATTGCTTACTAGTTTTGATAATGGACTAGTTAAAAATGGCTTTTTAGTAAAACAAAAAATTACTGAGCTTGCTAATAAAATCATTACAAAATACAAGGTTAAAACACCAAGTTTTCGCACTCATGCAGCTAGCCTTTCAGGTGGTAATTTACAAAAATTTATTATTGGTCGCGAGGTAGAGCAAAGTCCAAAACTACTCGTTATGTCGCACCCTACTTGGGGTGTAGATATAGGTGCACAGGTGGCGATACATGAAGCTATTTTAAAGCTTCGCGACGAAGGGTGTGCGGTACTCGTTATTTCAGAAGATTTAGACGAACTTTATAAAATTTGCGACCGCATTGGCGCAATTTGTGATGGCAAACTGTCTCCTATTTTAAATACCGATACCGTACCGCTTGTGCAGTTAGGGCAGTGGATGGCTGGCGACTTTAGCGATGTTTTTAAGAACCAGCCTAAAGTACACACACCACAAGGGGCACTCGTATGATTAAGTTAGAACCACGTGTTGAGCGCTCACCGGCTTGGAGTTATCTCTCTCCTGTTTTAGCTATTTTACTCACATTAATAACCGGTTACGTGGTGTTTGTCTTATTAGGGCATGATCCTTTAAATGCCCTGTATACATTGCTTATAGCACCTGTTGCCGATTGGTATGGTGTAACAGAGCTACTTGTAATGACCATTCCTATTTTGCTATGCGCCTATGGCTTAGCGCTTTGTTATAGAGCATCGGTTTGGAATATAGGCGCAGAAGGGCAACTGCTTATTGGTGGTGTATGTGCAAGTGCTGTAGCCGTTAACTTTGTTGACTCAACAAGTGCTTTTGCAATGCCACTTACATTATTCGCTGGTATTGCTGGTGGCATGTTGTGGGCGGGGCTTGCTGCCTTTATGAAGCTGCGTTTAAACACCAATGAAATTTTAGTCACCATAATGCTCAACTACATAGCAGTAAATGTATTGCTGTGGGCTGTTCATGGGCCACTCAAAGATCCTCACGGTTATAACTTTCCTGAAAGTGCATTGTTTGGCGATAGCACGTTATTGCCTGTTTTATTCGACGGTACTCGATTGCACTTAGGCCTGGCGTTTGCGTTATTAGCGCTATGCGCCACATGGGTTTTTATCAGTAAAACCTTTATAGGCTTTCAAATACAAGTACTTGGGCTTGATGCATCCGCGGCCAAAATGGCGGGTTACAAGCGAGCATTATTAATTGCCGGAGTGCTAGTTATTAGCGGGGGCTTGGCGGGGCTTGCTGGAGCAGGCGAAGTAGCTGGGCCTATTGGGCAGCTGGTTCCGCAAATATCACCCGGTTATGGCTATGCCGCCATTATTGTTGCTTTTTTAGGGCGACTCCACCCAGTAGGAATTACGTTTGCGGGTTTATTAATGGGGCTTATTTATATGGGAGGTGAACTTGCGCAAATTAACATGGGATTACCTAACGCTATAACCGGTATTTTTCAGGGGTTAATGCTGTTTTATTTACTCTCGTGCGATGTACTTATTACTTATCGCCTTAGATTTTCGCTGCCATTTAAGCAACAAAAAGCGCAGCCAATACATATTGCACAGGAGTCTTAAATTATGGATTTAGATGTAATTACTAATATTTTATACGCCACTATTCGTACAGGCACTCCCTTATTGCTGGTGGCGCTGGGTGAAATGGTATGCGAAAAAAGCGGCACCTTAAATTTAGGGCAAGAAGGCATGATGCTCTTAGGCGCAGTGGCAGGGTTTATAACCATGTACCAATGCGACAACCTATTTATTGGTTTTACGGTAGCAGCTTTGGTTGGTGTTATGGCCTCACTTATTTTCGCTTTTGTAGCGCTTAATTTAAATGCTAGCCAAGTGGCTGCAGGTTTGGCGCTGACTATTTTTGGTACTGGCCTTTCGGCATTTTTAGGTGCCGACTATGAAGGAAAAACCATTAACGCGTTACCTACTTTAGCAATTGCAGGGTTTGAGCATATTCCGGTTTTAGGCAAAGCGCTATTTTCGCAAGACGCCATTGTGTATTTAAGTTGGGGTTTAGTGCTTGGTGCGTATTTGTTTTTTAAATACCACAGAGCAGGGCTTGCAGTACGAGCTATTGGCGAAAACCCAAGTGTGGGTAATAACTTAGGATTACCTGTAATGCGTACACGTTATTTAGCCGTAATGTTTGGCGGCGCACTGGCTGGCATTGCGGGCGCATACTTGTCGTTGGCTTATACACCACTTTGGACTCAAAACATGACGGCAGGGCGAGGTTGGATAGCCCTTGCTTTAGTGGTGTTTGCAAGCTGGCGTATTGAGCGCGTAATGCTTGGCGCTTATTTATTTGGCTTTGCCAGCATTATGCACTTAGTGGCACAGGCTTTTGGGTGGGCTGTGGAGTCTAACTTACTGGCCATGTTGCCTTATGGTGCAACGCTTATAGTACTGATTATGCTAAGTAAAAATAAACAAAAATTAAAAATGTACGAACCCATGTGGCTAGGTAAACCTTGGCACAAGGGTCATTAAATTAATTACAAAATCAATAAGGCAAATCACCTGCTACAACAGGATATTAAAAATATAACACGGAGAATAACAATGAAAAAACTTATAACAGCACTCGGGGTTGCATTGAGCTTAGGCATAAGCGCATCTGCTATTGCAAAAGATAGCGTAAAAGTTGGCTTTGTATATGTAAGCCCCATAGGTGAGGCCGGTTGGACTTATACACATGACTCTAGCCGCCACTACCTAGAAGAAAAGTTTGGCGACAAAATAGAAACTACTTTTGTTGAAAGCGTACCAGAAGGAGCGGATGCAGAGCGTGTTATTACGCAACTGGCTAAAAGCGGGCACGATTTAATATTTACCACGTCGTTTGGCTACATGAACCCAACACTTAAAGTGGCTAAACGATTTCCTAATGTAAAGTTTGAGCATGCCACAGGCTATAAACGCGCAAAAAACGTAAGCACTTACTTTGATCGCATTTACGAAGGACGCTACCTAACAGGTGTTATTGCAGGACACATGAGTAAAACCGACAGCATTGGTTATATTGCTGCGTTTCCTATTCCGGAGGTAATACGCGGTATAAATGCATTTACGCTTGGCTTGCGCTCAGTAAAGCCGAATGCAAAAGTAAAAGTAGTGTGGGTTAATAGCTGGTTTGATCCGGGTAAAGAGCGTGAAGCTGCCGATAGCCTAATAGATCAAGGCGTTGATATTATTACTCAACATACTGATTCGCCTGCACCACTTCAAGCAGCGCAAGCCGCTGGTATTTACGCTATTGGCTACCACTCAGATATGAGCGGATACGGTAAAAAAGCACATTTAACGGCGGCGGTTCATCACTGGGATGAATTTTATGCAGAGCGCGTACAGCAAGTACTTGACGATAAGTGGCAATCGCAAGATATATGGAAAGGGATAGGCTCAGGGATGACTCGCTTGGCGCCGCTAAGTAAAGATATTCCAAGTGATGTAGTGAGCGAAGTAAATGCTATTTCAGAGAAAATTGGTAAAGGTGAATTTCATCCATTTACTGGCCCTATAAAAAATCAGCAAGGTGAGCTGATTATTGATGCGGGTAAAACAATAGACGACAAAACGTTGTTGGGTATGGATTTTTATGTTGAGGGCGTTGAAGGGCAGCTTAAATAAGCCGTTAACGCAATAACAATGAGTTAATCACTTAGACAAATACAGTGGCTAACTTGCAAAACGTAGAGGTTTATATGTCAATAAATACAAGCTCGTCTGACGATATTATATATGCAGTTGATGACAAACCAGGCGTAACTGAATCATTTTTTGCCGCACTACAGCACGTACTCGCAAGCTTTGTAGGTATTATTACACCCACGCTTATTATTGGCGGTGTGCTTGGTTTAGCTGCTGAAATACCTTATTTAATTAGTATGGCATTATTTGTATCTGGTGTGGGCACGGTTATACAAGCGCGGCGTGTTGGCCCTGTGGGTTCAGGATTAATATGTGTGCAAGGTACAAGCTTTGCCTTTTTAGGGACTATTTTAGCAACAGGCTTTACCGTTAAAGCCACCGGAGGCAATAACGACGAGGTCCTTGCCACTATATTTGCAGTGTGCTTTTTGGCCGCTTTTGTTGAAGTATTTATTAGTTTTTTTATTAGTAAATTAGGCAAAATAATTAAGCCAGTAGTTACTGGTGTGGTCATCACTACTATTGGTATTTACCTAATTAAAGTAGGTATGACTGATATAGGTGGCGGGCAATGGCTACTTACTAATATGCCTGAAAAATTTGCTTCAACGAGCAACTTAATTGTTGGTTTTTCGGTTGTTGCTTTAGTGGTGCTGCTTAATGCAAGTAAAAACCAATGGGTGAGGCTAACGGCTGTGGTAGTTGCAATGATACTTGGCTGGTTACTTGCGTTTGTATTAGGTATCGCTAATTTTAAATTAGGTGAATTTGACCTAATTGCTATCCCACTGCCTTTTAAATACGGCTTTAATGTTGATTTTGGTGCACTCATAGCCTTTGGTTTTTTATACCTTATTACTGCAATTGAATCGACAGGCGATATTACTGCCAATTGTGCGGTTTCTAAGTTACCTGTTAGAGGACCTAGTTACTTAGCACGTATTCGCGGCGGTATTTTAGGTGATGGTGTTAACTCGATGATTGCCGCTTTATTTAATACTTTTCCTAATACTACTTTTAGTCAAAACAACGGCGTTATTCAGCTAACTGGAGTTGCCAGCAGATATATTGGCCTGTGGATAGGCAGTATTTTAATCATTCTTGGTTTGTTTCCTGTGATTGGCGCTGTATTACAAAATATACCTAAACCTGTTTTGGGCGGTGCAACGCTTGTAATGTTTGGCACCGTAGCAGCCGCTGGGGTCAAAATACTCGCCAGCGAAAAAATAAATCGCAGAAGTTTACTTATTATTGCGGTGAGTTTGGGGCTCGGGCTAGGTGTTAGTTTTGTACCGGAGTTGTTTGCAAACGCACCTAAGTTAGTTACTGCCATATTTGGTAGCGCAGTGACGGTGTCGGGTATCACCGCAATAATAATGACGTTGGTACTACCAGAAAATTACTCAGCAAGTACGGATCATCTTAACTAAACTAATAAAAATCATAAAAGGGATTAACAATGAAAATCAAAACAATAAAAAAATTAGCATTAGTAACTGCAATTGCAATGTGCTCAACAGGTGTATCGGCTAAAGAGCTTTGGTCTGATTTTAGTATTACCGCAATGACAGGAGCCGACTACCTAGAGCCGTTTTCAGGGGAGGAAGATGATAGAAGTGTTGTTACTATAGAGCATGCATCGGGGCATACTTGGGGCAGTACGTTCTTCTTTATGGATAGGCTAAGTAATCCCGATGAAGTGTACGGTGAGCTAAACATAAACCCTACTCTTTACAAGCCACAAAATAGCTTTGTTAAAGAGGTGTTTTTAGGCCTACAAACAGAGTATGGCTCGGGAGATACGGATCAAAATAACTATTTATTAGGGGGCGGTGTATCACTTGATGTACCTGGCTTTCAATATTTTAATGTGGCTTATTATCGTCGTTTTCAAGATGATATAGGTATTCAACGTGAAGATAATAACCAAATAACAGTCACGTGGGGCTACAACAAAGGTAACTTTAGATACGATGGCTTTTTAGATATTGTAGATAGCACCGACACAATGTTTGGTAAAAGTGAAGGTGGCTTTAACTTTACCTCGCAGATTAAATACAATATTGCCCCTATGCTCGGCTTAGATACAGGCCGCCTTGATGTGGGTATTGAGTATGTTTATTGGAAAAATAAATTTGGTGTAGATGGTCAAACCGAACATAATCCAAACTTGCTAGTTAAATGGCATTTTTAACAGCAAATTGAATGGTATTTAATTAATAATTAAAAGCTACTTTTTAGTAGCTTTTTTATTTGATAATCTTAAATAATTGAATAGCTTAAATTAGTTGTGTTAGATTACTTTTTAATAACGCTATATGGATTTTTTCATGGACTCTGAAATAGATTTTTCTACCTACACTTTAGATGAGCTTTACTCATCAGCGAGAGCTATAGATCGCGAAGCCTACCCAGAACGAGCAAAAGAAATAGACGACTTAATTAATACGCGAGAAGCACAGAGCCCATCTGAAAATATTGTATCAAAAGTAGCAGGAGAAAAAGCAACGCGCTCAGATAGGCTAGTGGCTGCTATTGTTGATGGCGTTTTAGGTGTTGTTTGTTTTATACCTGTATTCATGCTCGTAGGGTTTGATAATTTAAGCCAACCAACACTTACTTTATCTGCAGGTTTGCTAGGTTATGGCATATTAAGCACGTTAGTGCTTCATGGTTACCTTATGTACCAACGCGGACAAACAATTGGTAAATCTTTAATGTCTATCCGTATTGAAAATTTAGATGGTACACAAGCAAGCTTTACTACAATTTACTTTAAACGCATGCTTTGTATGCAACTATTATCACTTGTCCCTTCGGTAGGTCAGTTTATAGCTGGTTTTGTTAATCCATTATTTATATTTGGAAAAGATAAACGATGTTTACATGATCATTTAGCGGGAACAAAAGTGAGTTATGTAGATTAATCAGGATATTAATTATGGCAGCTTTGCCCGGATTTAAGTTTGATTAGCAAAAGTTACAAAATGGCGTATTTCACTAAATTGGTAATATAATTAAAAAACCTTACCGATTTTTTTGACTAGTAACCAAGGATGATTATGAAAAACAACACACAGCTAATTTTAGCACTAGCGGCCTCTTTAATTTGTTACTCAACATATATTGTATTGATAGATAAGCCTTTTAGTTTGCAAGCGCTTAACCTGTTTTTATTTCCCGTTATTTTATATTTTGTGTTTATTCGTTCGCGCAATGTTGAGCAAAGCCCGTTAAAGGCTGTACGCGTTGAGGGGCAAATATTATACGTTTATAAGCAAGTGTTTAATATTAACGATATTAACAAAGTTGTCATCGATAAAACTAAGAGGCACGGTATATTTGCACTACCATATAATCAAGTTGATGGTAAAACAACTGAGTTTATTTTCAATAAAGATGCGTTTGAATCTTTAAAATCCTACCTTTTACAAAACATTCCAAATGTAAAAATTATTGAATAAAGTAAAGAAGTAACAATGAATTTAAAGAGCATATATTATTCACTGGTTTTCTTACCGCGGCGAAAATCAATGAGGTGATAAATGAGAATATTTAGGAAAACAAACGAGTTTGATAAACTGTCGAGGCGTTACGCATGTATTAAATGTGGTACTTGGGTGAGCATAAAAGCCCAAAACTGTATGCAGTGCCAGCATAGTTTTACCAATAATGATAAAAGCTCAATGCAAACACTCTATAATCAAAATAAAGAACAAAACTGGCAACATGCATTATTGCCCATTATTTTTGTAATATTGGTAATAGCTTTATTGTTCATTTAATTTTTGCTTAAAATTTAAAAGCGCTCGACTGCAACTCTTTAACAAAATCCCTCTGTACTTTAACGTGTAAAAACTACCCATAATTAAAATAATTACTCTTGTTAATCCTTCACTAAATATCACATAGCTAACGTTTTTTAATAAATAAAATAAGCTTATAAATTTCAGTCACTTAAATTGTGGGTTTATTTATATTTACTCAGTTTTTTGGCACGTAAGTTGATACAGCTCCTAATAAACTTTAAAAAGGAATTACCATGACTGCTGAATACTTTATGGTACTAGGGTTACTCGGTGTTGCATTTTTTGCTGTTGCAGGGGCATTGCTTGGGTATGAAAAAAACATTAGTGGCTTTGGCGTCGTAGTGGTTGCAACCGTTACTGCACTAGGGGGCGGTACCCTCAGAGATATACTTTTAAACAAACCAGTATTTTGGATTGCTACCCCAGAGTATTTATATTCAACCTATGGGGCCGTTATAGCAACAATTGCATTTATTCGATATTTACCGCGCGTTAATAATTACTACTTTTTATTAGTAGACGCTGTGGGTATGGCGTTATTTAATATTATGGGTATAGAAAAAGCACTCATTAATGGCTCTGGTATGGTGGTCGCAATTACCATGGGTATCACTACAGGTATATTTGGTGGTTTAATACGTGACGTAATTTGCCGTGAGGTACCAACTGTTATGCGCAGCGAACCATACGCCTCTGCGTGTTTAGCGGGTGGTGCAGTCTATGCTGCTTTATTTAGCCTTAATGTAGATTACATTTGGTGTATTTTAGGCTCATTTTTCACGACTATCTTTTTAAGATTAGGCTCTTTGCATTGGGGTTGGCATTTAACTATTTTCAGAAAAAAAGACTTCAGAGATCAAAGCGACTAATTTTAGCTACGAGTAGCTCGCGTTTGCATGTGGTACTCGTAATTATCCTCATCCGTTATAGTAAAACCCAGCCGCTTATAAAGTCCTAATGCTGGGTTGTTTTTAAGCACGGTGAGTTTAATGGGTTTTGACTGCGCATTTGTAATAACTTGTTCAATAACCGCTTTCCCATACCCTTTATTTTGGTGCAATGGATGTATTTGTAATTGCATTATTTCAACGTATTGAGCGTGTGTTTGGTATTTTAAAGTACCAATTGGTACCTCATTTATAACTATAAGATGGGAGCAGTCATATTGATCATTAAGCCTTAAAACATGCTGTTGCTTAGTTATACCAATCCGCAATAATACTTAATCATTTTGCGGGGCTAAACGTGTCGCTAGCTGCGTTAAAAAATGCTCATTTAGAACAACTAAATAGCGAATTTTTTGCCTAGCTATCAACACGTTTTTCCAGCCTCAAAATAGATCACTTAATTAAGCGAATTGGTATTAAAAATAACCCGGCATTTTCTAAGTGTTCTACCATAGTCAGTTTTCTGAGGCTTAATAAGTAGTCTCGGTCTGAATATGCTGCCTTTATGAATTTAAAAACCATAGTGCTCCCTTGCAACAGCCTTAATGTTTATATTTGTAGAACGAACCAAAATAAGTGCGCAGTATTAAATGTGCAAGCCAAACTAACAAAGGCAAGACTACCAATACCCAAGTGCTTTCCACCAAAGCCCGCCAATAACTCCCCATACACTTAAATTAATAACGCTCATTATAAGGCCCATTACCCACCAGTCTTTTAACGATACATAGCCTGAGCCAAACACTATGGGTGATGTGCCTGTTGCGTAATGCGTTAACGACATCATCAGTGATGAGGCGCCAGCTAACAGTAAACCTAAAAATAAAGGCGGAGCGCCAAGCGCCAAACCTGCGGCGTAAAATGCGGCAAACATAGCAGTAATATGTGCTGTGGTACTGGCAAAAAAGTAATGAGCATAAAAATACACAGCTACCAATATAATAGCCGATACAATCCAGTCAAAGCCCAGTTGCGCAATGTTGCTCTCAACAAGTGTTGAAAACCACGTTACCAAACCTAGTTTATTTAAAAAAGTGGCCATCATTACTAATGCAGAAAACCAAACAACGGTATCCCACGCAGACTTTTCTTTAAGTACATCGTCCCAGCTTAATACACCAGTCACTAATAGAACCGACAAACCCAAAAAAGCCACTGCGGTTGTGTTAACTGCGTAGTCAGCCCCTAAAATCATTGCAGGCACGCCGGCCCATAAAATAAGCAGCATGGCAAAAACACCCACCATTATTTTTTCGCCGTAACTCATTGGGCCCATTTCAGTTAATTTAGATTCTGCGTAGGTTTTAGCATCGGGCGTACTTTTAACTTCAGGTGGGTAAATGGCATAAACAACCAAAGGCACAAGGACAATACATAGCAAACCAGGAACAAGCGCTGCCAGCGCCCACGTACCCCAAGTAATACTAATATTTGCACCAGTAGCATCTGCAATAAGCTTTACAATTAGAGGGTTAGGAGCCGTGGCGGTAATAAACATAGCTGATGTAATAGGGTTTATATGGTAACTCACTAAAGCAAGGTAGTGCCCAATTTTACGAGAGGTGCCTTCCTCAGGGGTTGAGCCAAAGCTTGTTGCTATAGACTTCATTATTGGGTGAATAATAGCACCGCCTCGCGCGGTATTACTTGGCGTTACAGGCGATATAACAAGTTCAGAAAGTGCGAGTGCATAGCCAATACCAACTGTTTTTTTACCAAAAAGAGAAATAAAATTATAGCCAATACGATTTCCCAAACCAGTTTTAGCTAAACCCCGAGAAATAATAATAGCAATACCAATCAACCAAATTAATGAGTTAGAAAAGCCACTTAATGCATCTTTAATAGCGCCAGATGGGCTGTCATTAGTTACGCCGGTTAACGCAACAGAAGTAATAGCTAAAATAGCAATGGCGCCGATAGGCATTGCTTTACCAATAATGGCAACTACAGTACCAATAAATAAAGCGAGCAAATGCCATGCGTTTTCGGTAACACCTTGCGGAGGCGGTACAGCAAACCAAAGTAGTAAAACAATGGCTATAGAAATCAGTCCAGAGGTAACTCGAATATCAGTACCCTTCATTAAAAAATGTCCCTAAGTTTTAGAAATGCATGCATTCTGTGTATTGAAAAGGCGACGTTATTTTACTTCATTTTATAATAAAAAAAATGACGCATATCATATGAATATTAGACTTATTTAATTTTATTAATAAAGAGGTAATAAACCATAAACTAAAGTGATTGATTACATTACCCTATGAGAGCTTACGTTGTGCTTAATCAACTCTTATATTTTTAAGAGTTAGCTTGAATTGTTTTATCGACTAGCAAGGTCTTTGTAAGTCTTAACGAATACTTGGAAATACAATGAACTTAAAATTAACCAACAACGTGATTACTTTTTTATTAGCGAGTAGCTTTTTGTTACTTGGCTTATCGTTTGCGTTAGGAGCAAACCCTAATACGTTAACGGCTACATTTAGCTTTTACGGCGTTGATTCGCTAATGTCTGTATCTGCGTTAGGTTTAATTAGTGGCTCATTTATGATTGCCTTAGCGTTTGCCACCGTGCTCGCTCGCCTTAAATTAATGAAACCTACACCAGCACTTTTACTTGCAGCAATTATAAGTTTAGTTGCATTACTTACCTTGTTTGCCAGTAACCGTTGGATGGCTCAACTTGGCGGCTTTCCAATCATTGGTAGTGGGCAGGGCATAATTAAATACTTTGCTGTAGTGCCTTTGTATTTGTTTTTATTTTATAAAGACAAACTTACCGACAAACAACACGTACTTTTAAACTTTATACCTGTTGCCATGGTTTTATTGTGGATTGGCGGCATGAAGTTTTATGAGTTTGAAGCAAAAGGCATTGTAAGTTTAGTAGAAACTTCACCGTTTATGTCGTGGTTATACACGGTATTTAGCGTACAAGGCGCGTCTAACATGATTGGCGGGTTTGATGTATTATTTGCTGTGTTATTGGGCTTAGGGCTATTTTTAAATAATAAAAAGCTAATTATTATAAGTGGCTTAGCGTGTTTAAGTGTATTTATGATGACCCAAACATTCTTAATTACCGCCACCGGTGCATTTAGTTCTTCCACTTTATTGGAGCGTTTAGGGCAATTTGTAATTAAAGATTTGTGGTATATAGCCAACCTTGTTGTTATTGCTTTTTTAATGATTTTTAAGCCGACTAAATAAAGAGAGCGTTATGATCAGTTGCAACCAATACGACTACATCGAAATTGCTTGTATGCACCATTTAAGCATTGAGCTTATATTAAAAAATGGCGATGGTGTATGTGGGATAGCAACTGACACAAAACGCAATGCACTCAAACAAGAGTGCATTGCCATTAACGTAAATGGCGAGCTAAAGCTTATAGAACTTTCCAGCATTAGCGTAATTAAAGCCCTCACACAAAACCCGTATTTTAACGTAGTAAATTTTGAGGCTAAGTAAACACTCCCGCAATAGCATTATTAATAATTGCGCATACAGAGTCCTGTAAACCTCTGTTGAAAAAGAACTATGTATATAACCCGCAACATCAGCTCTAATTTACAACCCCAGCCCGATAACCTTATTAAACACGCATATTGTACCTTTTCACAAAGTCACTTTTATAATAGCCCTAATTATTTGTTTACATTAGAGTTATTTAGTGGAATTATTGAACAATCTAATATACGCCGTTCAGAGGATTTATAAACTCCAAAATTGGTGTTCAAGAAGCTGTTGTGTCCATAGGTAGGTTTGGAGTTAAAATGTAATGACTGTGAATTTAGAATTGTTACGAACAATTTTCTCAGGAGCTACTTTAGTTTCTGTCGTTATCGCATACTTCTCATTGAGAGCAACTAAAAAGAAACAACAAGATGATTCCGATGTTGCCCATGACAAAGAAATAATAGTCCAAGCAAAGCTATCCTTGGGTTGGGCATATGAAACGATTGAAATAGATTCCGAATCAAATATGCCTAAAGCTGATCGCCTTATGTGGTTAACTTCTGCTCGGCATATATTGAGATATTATAATTTAAGAGATAGCCTTAAAACTTCAATGTATAAAACAATATGTGCAGAACATGAAGAATACTCTAGGCACAAGTTTTACCGTATGTTTTCCAATTCAAATTTTTTATTCGGCAGCTATTTTAAAAAATCTGATGGTTCGGGTTATTCAGAAAATATTGAAGTACGGTCAGCTATGGTTTTATCAATTTTTTCTCAATGGAATGCTAGTACTGTTGATCCCATTGATAGTTTTACAAAAGAGGAACTAAAGGAACAGAACCCTTACCGTGGAGATCTTGGGCGTGGTATTCAGCACTATCAAGAAATTCTTGAAGATGAACTAAGCAAAATGAAATAATGAACGTAACAAGGAAATAATAGTGAAGTATATGGGCGCTCCCTTGAAGTCAAGACGAGCCTATATATAAATATCAAAATTGAGGCGTTTTAAATGACTAATGATGAAGTTGTTTCAAAGCTGCGTAGTGCAAAAGTTAAAGTTGTACTTTATGTCTCGGGCTTATTTTTACTTTTAACCTATGTTGATTTTTATTTGGCCGACACTTCGGAAAAAACAACACAAAGCATGCTATCAAGTTCACCGTTCTCTATTATTATTTTTGTTTGCCTACAATTAGCGATAATGCTGATCTTTACTTATTTGGAGAAAATCCTTATTGGTATAAATCAAACAAAAAATAATGCCGATATATCAAATTGAAATAACAGGCTTTTGAATTATTACCAGAGCCTTTTTTTGAAAATCTATGTATAACTGAGTATTTGATTGAACCAAAATAGGAACTTCAGCTATGGTTTATTTATCAAAAAACAAATAAAAACGAGTTAATCCATTAGGCTTATTATGTGTTTTTGGAGTTGTGGTGAATAATTTAATTGAAGATACCGAACTATCTTTCAAATTACTTGAGTACTCAATAAGAAACATGTGTTACGCAGAGTTAGGAGAAATTGATGCTGATTTATTTGGACAAGATCTTCAATTGAACCTTGATGAAGAAGGTGTTTCTTATTCTTCTGGTGAATTTAAAAATCAAGATAGTATTGTTCGTGCATCTCAAATGGCAGTAAGTACAGCTTTTGGCGCAACGGCTATTTGTTTAGATTGTATTTTAGAGAAAGTGAAATCTGATGATAGTGAAATAAAAATTATAAAATCACTAATATCCGCTACTCGTAATGCATTTTCTCACGGTATAGCATCGCCAGAATGGTTTGTTAAACCTCACAAGTTTGAGGTGTTAGATTTAAGTTTTGTTGGTGGTATTAGAGTTAATTTAGAAAATTTAAATGGGCAACCATTTGATTATTCGCAAATAGGTGGCTTAGCTGTTTGGTATAGAGTTAAATCACATATAATTTTATACGTATCAAACACGTAACAACACGCCCTGAGGTGGACGACTAGTAAAATTTAGTTATTAATTGCAAACTTTAAAAGTGGTGAGCCTCTACGTTTTTACCACCTAAATGCAATCCTCATCCATTTACATACCAGAGATCTATATAGGCCTACCTCTGCTTTTTATTGCTCATAATACGCTTTAGCCCAAATCAACTATGCAATTACAACGATTAGAAAAAGCAGCCACTCTACAAATGTTTGCCTTAGAAAAGTGGGCAATTAAAACCTAAATATAGCCATACATCTTGATGGTTTCGTTCAATAAATTGCGCTATCCCCGCTTATTTTACTTCAGCGGTGCCATTAAACGCGCGCAAGTCCCTTAAAACCAAGACCCTAAAAAAATAATTATAGGAGGTCCTGTAGTCAAATAACAATACTTTAGTAAACGCTAGTTCATATTGCGTGACGTAATATCCATACAGAATTTTAAGTTAAACATACGTTCGTGCAGCGTTCCCATTTTTATTTGACTCAATTTATTGGACATTCTTTTTATGAAATTAAAGTTATTTATCGCAATTATTTTTAGCACTTCGATGTCGTCTTACGCGACAGAAGCAGTAGATAAAACGGAGTTTTCATTCGAAGACTTAAAAGCCCTAGCAAAAGCCTCAGCCGAAAAGCCCTATACGCCAACTAAGGTGCCAGCGCCGGAGTTAATCGATAAAATTACGTATGACGAACACTGGAAAATACGCTTTAAAGAAGATGAAACCTTATACCCAAGTGGAAAAAAGGCGCCCGTACAATTATTTTACCCTGGCCGATATTTTCCTGAGCCAGTAAGTATTTACATCAGAGACGATAAAAATCAGGTTCAAAATGTACCTTTTAGTAATGACGTTTTTGATATGCCTGATGACAGCCCAGCTCACGATCTCCCAGAAGGGTTTGGATTTGCAGGCTTTAGAATAATGCGCCCAGATATGAAACCCGATTGGATATCTTTTTTAGGCGCGTCTTATTTTCGTACCGACGGCCCAGAGGGGCAATATGGACTCTCGGCCCGAGGTATCGCGATTAATACGGGTATGAATCAGCCAGAAGAATTTCCGCGCTTTTCTGCATTTTGGATTGGCCCCGCAGAGAAAAAAGGTGAAAGTGTGTCTGTTTGGGCATTGCTTGAAGGGCCTTCTATCACTGGTGCTTATCGATTTGGTTTAAGTAAAGATAACAAAGAAGCCAAAGGCCATATTACCTCTGTAACGGCTAATTTGTATATGCGCGCCGATGTTGAACGCTTAGGCGTAGCACCGTTAACCAGTATGTATTGGTACTCACAAAAAGATAAAACAGAAGCTAAAGATTGGCGCCCAGAAATTCACGATAGCGATGGCCTTGCGATTCACACAGGATCGGGTCAATACGTTTGGCGCCCATTAAATAATCCTCAGTCGGTGTCAACCAATAGCTTTATTGATGAGAACCCAAAAGGGTTTGGTTTAATCCAAAGAGATCGTGACTTTAATAACTACCAAGACGACGGCGTATTTTACAATAAGCGTTCATCAGCGTGGATTAAACCTACTGGCGATTGGGGCAAAGGCGCAGTTCAGTTAATCGAAATTCCTACAAAAGATGAAACGTTCGACAATATTGTTGCCTACTGGGTGCCCGAAAAAGAGGCGCGCAAAGGTGATGAGTTTACCTTTTCTTATGATATTGAATGGCGTCCACTCGATCCAAAATCAAAAAACCTTGCAAGCGTTGTAAATACTCGCCAAGGCTTAGGCGGAATTCCCGGCCAGCCTATTCCTGAAGGCGTTAACAAGATGGTGATTGATTTTGAAGGTCCAGTATTTAAAGGCTTAGATAACAAAAGTGGTATAAAGCCGATTGTTGAAGCCAGCAACGGTGAAATATTAGAACCTATTGGAGTTTATCCGGTAGTTGGTACAAACCAATGGCGATTAGCGTTTGACTACAAACAAGCTAACAACAATCCGGTGAACATACGCGCGTATTTAGTTGATAAAAATGATGAAGCTATAACTGAAACATGGGTAAGTGATGCAAAGGTAACGATTAAATAAGACCTTAAATAAGCATTAAAGTAAAACGGGTGGCTATATTTTGATTTTCTGTCAATTATAGCCACCATAATGTCTATTAAAACGCCAATCAAAACACCATTAAAACTCCCTTTTATATCCCACCTAAAATACAGTAATCGATTGAATCAAAATATGAACTCGGCTATGGTTTGTTTATCAATAAAAATAAAAAAACGAGTTAACCTGCAGCTTATTAGCTGTTTCGAGGGATTGTATGTTTTTTTTGAGTAAATTATTTTGTTGGGAGCGAGGCCGACAAAAATCAGGCTACGATAAAATGTTGATTTGTGGTGCTACGTGGCCAATTAAATTTGATACATATTTGCTTAAATTCCCACAAGGAAGTGAAATAGCACCACACACAGACAAAGTTGAATCTGGTAAACACTATCGGTTGAATATAGTGCTTAAAAAAGCAGATTTGGGTGGTGAGTTTATTTGTAGTAATCCGATATTTGAAACAAAGCGGGTTAAGCTATTCCGCCCTGATGTAAGTGAGCATCAGGTATCAAAAGTTATAAAAGGTAATAGATATTTACTCAGCATTGGGTGGATAAAAGGGAGCGCTAAATGCTAGATTTAAGACCTAATTGTGAATGTTGTGATAAGAATCTACCTGCACAGTCCACAGAGGCTTTTATTTGTTCATTTGAATGCACATTTTGTTCTGGCTGTGCTCAAACGGTATTAAATAACGTGTGCCCAAACTGCTCAGGTAATTTGGTTCAGCGGCCAATTCGCCCTTTGGCTGCACTAAAAAATTACCCAGCATCGACTAAACGGGTATTAAAAGAAAGTGGTTGTGCGCCAAGCACATAAAAACATAAAGTATAATAATTACATTTCTGGGTATGGAGATCTGATGAGAAAATCCTTTGAATTTACTGTTAAGTCAATCAAAGTTAAAATAATTAACACTTGGTTTAGTGGTGCTAAATTATATGTGAATGGTGACTTACGAGATACTGACAAAACTTTGTTAGCTATTAGAAATAATACTTTACTATCTGCAAATTTAGGTGAGTTGGGTGTTCTAGAAATCAAGCCATTATCGGGTTTAATTACCGTCGAAATGGATGCATATTTGGTTAATGGTACAAACATTCAACATGTATATAGCTCACATAAACGCCTTAGCCTAAAAGAGCAAAGGGCAGCCCGATAAAGCTACTTTAAATAACGTATATTCCTGCATTTACCTGCCTTCAGTAATAACCTCCAAATGACTTTGAGGAGGTTTAAGCCCCTAAGCATACCAAGTTAATATACTTGGTTTACTCGATTACCTTAAATCACTCACACTCTTTCACATAAAGTAAAAGCGCGCTGTACATTACACTGAGTGCCTTTGTTACATCGCCGTCTATAACCGCTTCTGCTGGGTGATGGCTTATACCGCCAGGGCTGCGTATAAACAACATGCCAACGGGGCAAATTGGAGCGATTGTCATTGCATCGTGCCCTGCGCCTGAGGCAAGTGAAGGCGATGCTTGGTTATTGAGTTTACATGCGCTTGAAAACAAATGCTGAATAGTGGTGTCGCACGCAACGGCATCGGCGGCATGCGTCCATTGCCAATCAAGCGTTAAATTGCGTTTGCTTGCTATAGATTGAGCGCTGTTTTGTATGACGCTTAGTAAGTTAGCGAGATCGGTGTCGCTTTGTGCGCGTGCGTCTAGGCTTATGGTTGTTTTGCCTGCAATCACGTTTGTAGCCCCAGGGCGAGACTGTATTTGCCCTACGGTGGCAACTTCGCCATTTTTAGCATTACTTGCTAGTTTTTCAATTTCGGTTACTAATTCAGCGCAGCCTGCTAGTGAATCCTGCCTCAAGTTCATTGGGGTTGTACCCGCATGACCGCTTTGGCCTGTTAGGGTAAGCATGGCGCGCTTTGCTCCTGCGATTGCAGTTACAACGCCTAACGCCTGATTAACCGATTCGAGTACAGGACCTTGTTCAATATGAGTTTCCCAGTAACCTAGTAATTCGTTTTTGTTTAGTGCGGCCTTTGCATAGTCGTTGGGGTTTAAACCAAAGTCGAGCATGGCTTGGCGCATAGTTATGCCGTTTGTGTCTTCAATGTTTAGCCACTGTGGGTCAAATTCGTTAGCGAGGGCTTTTGAGCCAATTAAAGTTGTGGCAAAGCGGGTGCCTTCTTCATCGCAAAAGCCCACTACATCTAAATGAAAGGGCAGGTCGAGCTTTAACTTATGTGCAAGCGCTGCAATTTCTATCCCCAGTAGTACACCTAAAATACCATCAAACGCACCTGCGTTTGGTACGGTGTCGAGGTGCGATCCTATAATTAAACGTTTAGCATGTGGGTTTGATGATTTTAGTCGCCCCCAAAGGTTGCCCACTTCGTCTTGCCACGATTGCATGCCTGCCTCAACCATCCACGATGCAGTAACGGCGTTACACTCTTTGTGCTCTTTTGATAAGTACACGCGGTGAATACCGCCTTGCATTTGCGATAGTGCGCTGAGGGTTTTACAGCGAGATAAAGCGCGTGTTGCGTATTCATCAGCAAGTTCTTTGTCTAATAAAGGGCTGTGTTGTGGGCTTACAATCGTCATGCTAAATCCTTTTTTTATTTATAGTGAGCAAGGGCGGCAATGGCGGCTTCGCCTTTAGGGCCTTTGTAACCGTTGGCATGTAAGCAGGCATCTAGGCTTGCCAATGTTTGTAATACGGCATCTTTACGGGCGTTGTAGCCCATGGTGCCAATACGCCAAATTTTGCCATGCAGCGGGCCAAACGAGGTGCCAATTTCTATTCCAAAATCGGTTAGCATTTGCCCGCGTACGTGATCGGCATTAATGCCCTCGGGTATATACACACCCAGTACGTTGTTCATTTTATGCGTTAAATCGCCAAATACATTTAAGCCCAGTGCTTGAATGCCTGTTAGCATGGCATCGCCATGTAATTTGTGGCGCGCTACGCAGTTATCCACGCCTTCTTCAATAACAATGCGGGCGCATTCTGAGGCGCAATACAGCATGCTGGTGGCTTCGGTATGATGATTAAGGCGCTCTTCCCCCCAGTAATTCATGATCATACCTAAATCAAAGTAGTTTGAGCGTACAAAGGGCTCGGTGCCGTCGGTATGCTCCGCTGTACGAATACCCGCCTCTACTTTTTTACGTTTTTGGATCCAATCAGCGCATTTGTCGCTCAGTGTTAATGGCGCTGATCCAGAAGGTCCGCCTAAACACTTTTGCAGACCAACAGAAAGTGCATCGAGTTTCCATTCATCGGCAGGAAGTTCGTTACCCACAATGGAGGCGGTAGCATCACAATAAAATAGTACATCGTGCTTTTGGCAAATATCGCCAATATGCTCAAGAGGTTGGTTCATGGTGGTGGATGTATCGCCTTGTACCATAGCAAGTACATGGGGTTTTACATCAACAATGGCTTTTTCGATTTGTTCTGGCGTAAACACTTCGCCCCACGGTACTTCTATTGTGTGCACCTTTGCGCCAACGCGTTCTGCTATTTCAGCAAGTAGGTGGCCAAAGCGCCCCATAATTGGCACAAGGACTTTATCGCCTGGGCGTACAATTGAGCATAATACGGCTTCAATCCCTGCGCGCGATGTGCCATCTATTAGCATGGTCCATTCGTTTTTGGTTTTAAAAATTTCGCGGTAACGTGCCATGGTTTCGTTCATAAAACCGGTCATTACTGGGTCGTATTGGCCTATAAGCTGCGCCGACATAGCACGTAAAACACGAGGGTCGGCATTAATTGGGCCTGGTCCCATTAATAAACGCTGTGGTGGGTTTAAGGTTTGAACTTGCGTGTTATTAAACATATTTTAGGCTCCCAGAGTCTGAATAAGCATGCGTATGCCGGTTATCATTAAGACAACGGCAAAGGCGCGTTTTAGTTGTTTTTGATCCAGCTTGCTACCAATTTTTACGCCAATAGGCGCAAATAAAATAGTCAACGGAATAATAAGAAAAAAGGCAGGGAGGTTAACCAACCCCCACGTACCTAGGGGAGCATCGGTTGGCGTTGTGCCAATACTTAATAAGGTAATAACGCCTGGTAGTGCAATCAATAAACCAAAAACGGCCGCAGTACCTACTGCAACATGGGCGCGTACATTAAATGCGTTTAGCATAGGTACGCCAATAGTGCCGCCACCTATGCCAATCATTACCGACAAACCACCTACAATACTTGCCATAACCCCTTGACCAAATTTTCCTGGCAGTTGTTTTACAAGCGCGGGTGCGCCGGCTCTAAATAGCATGTTTAAACTGACTAAAATAGCAATACAGGCAAACATAAGTACCAGTGCATTACCGCGTATTGAGTGCGCTAAGTAGCTGCCTACAACGGCCATAACTAAAATAAATGGTGCCCAGTATTTTACTAGCGCAAGGTCAATATTCCCTTTGCTATGATGCGAGCGAATAGATGAAAGCGAAGTAGGTACTATGGTTGCAAGTGATGTAGCGGTGGCTATCATCATTGCCGACTCTGGGCTTACGCCAAAACCTTGCAGTAAAAAATACAGCACAGGGACGATAACAATACCGCCGCCTACACCAAAAAGTCCTGCTAAAATACCGGCAAAAATACCGGTTGCTATTAAGGCTACTATAATTGGCCATTGATTTATTATTTCTGACATTGTGTTCCTGCTGTAGTTACTGTTGCACGTCCATCTGAACGAGGATCTGTTGCAGCTTCAAGGCTTGTAGGTGTATCTAAAATAGCCCCAGCGTGCCCCATCATTTCGTTATTATTATCAACGCTTACCCAATCGTGGTCACGTTGATTTAATTCATGTTCTATATGAAAAACTAACTCTTTTTCAATTTTTAAATTTGTACTCGTATCGCCCCATGTTCGTCCAAGTAACCAACGAGGGTCGCTAATTGCTTGTTTTATAGATTTATTTCGCCACGCGTAGCCTGCAAAAACAGTGGCTTGAGTTTGTGGCTGCCCTTCACCGCCCATTGTTCCGTAAGCAAGTCGACGACCATCGCTAAACTTTGCCAGTGCTGGGTTAAGTGTATGAGCGGGCTTTTTATTTGGAGCAAGGGCGTTGGTATCTTGATTGTTTAAACTAAAGCTTAAACCACGGTTATTCCACACAAAGCCGCCTTCACTCATTAATATTCCGCTGCCAAATTCCCAGTAAATGCTTTGAATAAAGCTGACTAATTGCCCGTTTTTATCTCTGGCTGCCATCCACACAGTATCGCCAGGCTCTGCGTTAAATGGCCATTTTTTGGCTTTGGCCATATCAATATTGTTAGCAAGTTCGTTTAAGCGATTATCGGTTAGTGCGTTTTTATAATCGTCTCCTAATGCTTCAGGGTCAGCCCAAAGGGTAGGGCGATGGGTAAAGCTTTGTTTAGTTGCCTCAACAATTAAATGTGTCCAGTCGGCATCGGTTTTAGCTAAATGCTTTAACTTATTTACGGCACCAATTATTTGTAGTGAATGCACGCCCTGTGTTGGCGCGGGTAAGTTGTAGCAATCAATACCACTGAGGTTTGCATTTAGCGCAGTAACTACCTCGGCTTTAGTATTTGCAATGTCACCTGCGGTAATTGAGCTGCCTGCTTTTGCTAAGTCGGCGGCAAATGAGTTGGCAAGTGCGCCTTCATAAAATGCGTTTAAGCCATGTTTTGCTAGGTATTCAAACGTTGCTGCAAGTTTAGGGTTTTTAAAATGTTGACCTGCTTGCAAGGGCTTGCCATTGGGTATGTAGAGGCTTTTAAACGCCTCATTGGTATTGTTAGCAGTGGCTAGTTTTTCGCAGCCTGCTTGCAAGCTTTTTGTAACTGTAAAGCCCTCGCGCGCAAGCTCAATAGCGGGTGCTAAAATTTGTGACAGTGGTAGTGCTGCGTGCTCATCTAGTTCAAGCGCCTTTTGCCAACCGCGAATTGTACCCGCTTGAGTCAGTGCGCTTAACCCGCCGCGCTCTGGTATTTGCGCGAGCGAGTTATAGGGCGTTGTATTAGTTGCTGCACGGCCGCAGGCGTCAATAGCGGTAGGCGTTTTTTGGTTTGGGTTATCGATAAGCCAAAAGCTGTCGCCACCAATTGAGTTCATATGTGGATATACAACGCTAATAGCAGCGGCAGCCGCTACCATAGCCTCGGTAGCTGTACCGCCTTGTTTTAGTATATTTATACCCGCCTCAGTGGCCGAAAAATGAGACGCGGTAAATGCAATGTTGTGTGTGGTCATGCCGGTGTGTCCTGTTTAAAGTGTGCAGCTAGGTGCTTAACGCAAGCAAGTAGGCTTTTATCGTTACCGTGGCTCATCATTAATGAAAAACCATACGGATGATCATTTGCTAAATCAGCCAGCGGTAAATGCACTTGCGCTGAGCCACTAAGCCCTGCAATTGCCGAAAGCGTAATAATTTGCATGCGTAAGGCGCTTGTGTCGGCGCCTAATTTAGGTGCGGTTGTGGGGGTGGTTGGCAAAAATAAACAGCTGTTTGTATTTAGGTTTTTAGCTATTAGTGTTTGCCATTGGGTTTGTACTTTTAGTGCTTCTTGTTCTTCTTGAACAGTTAGGGCAAGCGCCATATTAAAACGTGCCGCAATTGCTGGAGCAAACTGGGGAAGTTGCCCCGGCAATTGAAGCCAGTCTTTATGCGTTTTTGCGATTGCTCGCCCTTGCAGTACTCTAAAACTATCAGCAAGTTCATTTAATAAGCTGCTGTTAGGCAGTTCAAATTCTTTATGGTGCTTAAAATTAGGCTTGGTTTTTTCAAGCAATTGTTTAAGTGGGGCTTGTAAAGCAGGGTCAACGAGTTCAAATAACGGCTCGCAAATAACTAAGGTATCAACGTTATTAATAGCTTGATTTGGTAGCAGTACATTACCTACATCGCTTAATAGCTCAGCGCTTTGGGTAAGCCAACCTATGGTATCAAAAGGCGGAGCCAACGGTATTAGGCCGTCTTTTTCAATCACGTTATGGCTTGGCCTTATGCCATATAAACCACAATAGCTGGCGGGTATTCTAATTGAGCCGCCAGTGTCGGTGCCTAAGCCAATATCAGCTAAGTTAGCAGCAACGGATGCAGCAGACCCCATACTCGAACCACCGCAGGCATGCCCTTTTAATTTAGGATTTTGCGCAGCGCCATAATGTATATTATTACCCTCTAAGCTATAAGCCAGTTCGTCAGTATGGGAAAAGCCTATAAAGTTACAACCAGCGGTCATGAGCTTATTAACCGAGCTTGCCGTATTTTGAGCCGGTTTAGCTGTTTTAAACCAGTGTGGGTTGCCTGCGCTGTTACGCTCGCCCTTTACTGCAAATACATCTTTTACAGCTAAGCGATTGTTTGCAAGCACTCCAGAGTGGTTTGTTTGCCACAGGGTAGGACCGTGATTGCAAAATATACCTTTGTTGTTTTTTTTATCACTCATTTGCAGCTCATTATTATAAAACTGACCAAGTACTTACTTATTAAGTTAAGAGTGATTAAAAAGCGGGCTGGTTATTATTATTATGAATACCAATTTTATTAAAAACATGATCATTTTATCGGATTAAATAGCGCACTCACTGCGTCATTTTCTTCGCGTTATAATAGATCACTAATTTAATGCAATTGCTAAGGCTCCGCTTTTTAATCGGTAGTTTTGATTTTATAGTGCTTAGACTAAGCAAGAGGAATGCCATAAATTAAAATCCTGTCCAACTGGTCAGGTTTTGTTGGGTTGTATGAGATTTGTAAATGTGGTCTGTAGAAATAGTGAGATTAAAATGAGCTAAAACAAACCAACTTGGTGCGCAGATGCACCAAGTTGGTCTCTATTTATATGGTTTTGAGTGCTAAATAAGGGGCGTTTTACTGATGATTAAACCGTTAATATCGGCGTAAACCCAATTGTTAGGTTCAATAGTGGTGCTAAGCATGGTAACAGCTTGGTTTTTATCACCAAAGCCGCGCTTTAAGGTACTACGCGGTGTAGAGCCTAGCGCCATTACAGGTAAGTTCATCGTGGCAAGTATTTCTATATCTCGGCAACAGCCATTTATTATTACGCCTTCCCAGCCATTATTTAGGGCACGCTCAGCCATAATATCGCCTATAAACGCAAAGCGTTTGCTTGCAAACCCGTTTATAACCAATACTTTACCTTCACCATTTTCATGCAATATATCGGCGGCAAAAGAGTTGTCTTCTGGGCAGGTAACGGTAACTACTTTGCCATAAAACGTGGTTTTTTTACCAAAGTGATAAAGGCCGCTGTCTGCTACTTGCACGTTATCGCGATGATCGTCAAATAAATCGGGTGTAGTAAAGGGTGTCATGGGTTAAGTCTCACTTTGCTCAGGTATTTTAAGACCAATACCTTTTAAAATTATGTGGGCAATTGATTGCGTAATTTGTGCCACATCGGTTTCGTCGTACTCTAATTTGTTCATTACGAGTAAAACCTCAGCCTGAAAGTCGGCGTAATATTGTGTGGTAGACCAAATAGTAAAGAGCAAATGGTAGGGATCAACCTTATCCATTTTATCAGCGTCCATCCATGCTTGAAGTACATCAACCTTTTGTTTAACCCAAGGGCGGGTATTGGTTCTAAAGTAGTTTTGTAAATAGGGTGCACCGCGCAGTATTTCACTGGCAAATAAGCGAGATTGCATTGGCTGATTTACGGCCAGTATTACTTTGCTTTTAATATAGTTATAAAGCACGGTAGCTGGATCGTCGTTAATTGTGACGTTATCGAGCCCTAAGTTCCAATTAGCTATTATGCGGTCAATCACAGACTCGTACAGACCATCCTTACTTTTAAAGTAATACAAAATATTAGCTTTTGGCACCTGCGCTTCTTTAGCAACCATGCTCATACTTGCTCCGTCGTAACCTAATTGCGAAAACAATTGCTCGGCGGCATCTAAAATTAGTTTTTGGTTTTTCTCGCGTGTGACTTCTTTTTTATTTGGCTTTATTTTTGTGGTCATTATAAAGTTTGCGTGTTTAACGTATTGATTGATTGTAGCTTTACTGACCAAAAGGTCAATTACTAAAAAGGGTGAATGCTAAAAACAAATGAGAGGTTTAAGCTATTAACTTTAGGGTCTGTTGATCTTTGCGGATTAAAATTTGTTCAAACTAGGGGCTATTTAATCGCGGCGCGAGATTTGTAACCTAGTGGGCTAAGTAAAAACCGAGCAAAGCTTCCGCGTCCTGCTCACGCCCCTTACCTACATCCATGTAGGCAACAAAGAGTAAGTAGCCCCTAGGAAGAACCCTTTGGGCAGCGCCTGTTTGGCATTAATGCTACGTTATCGCCCATTAATGGGGAATAACCACACTATATAGGCTCTGCCTTGCCTAAATACCAAACAGACTGCTGCAAATTCAACCTTGAAAGAACAACAGACCCTTATTGTTTAATTAAATAATTACTGTTAGTTTAGTTTCAAATTTACGAGTAGTACTTTTGGATTGGCAAATGGATTTTATAAGCAAAAATAAATACACGCTTTATGGAGTCGCGGCCATATTACTGTGGAGTTGCTTAGTTGCATTACTACGGGATATTTCTGAGTTGTTTAGCCCCATTGGTGGTGCGGCGGCTATGTATTCTGTCAGTGCGATATTTTTAATTTTGGTTATGGGAGTGCCCAAGTTTAGTGGTTTTTCGAAACGTTACTTGGTAATAGGTACTTTATTATTTGTATCGTACGAAATTTGCTTGGCGCTTTCTATTGGTATGGCAAACAGCCGTCATCAGGCAATGGAAATGGCGGTTATTAATTATTTATGGCCCACGCTGACTATACTGCTCTCTATTATTATTGGTCGTAAAAAAGTAAGTTTCTGGGTTTACCCAAGCATGATCATTGCTTTTTTAGGCGTTGCTTGGTGTATTACAGGCGATCAAAAAATGTCACTCGATACGCTTGTTACTAACTTTGCTGATAATCCTGCTACTTATTTAATGGCATTAGCTGCAGCGTTTATATGGGCTATTTATTGCGTAGTAACGCAAAAGCTGAGTAATGGTAAAAATGCTATTACGTTATTTTTTACTGTCACGGCAATGAGTTTGTGGGCGCAATATGGTTTTAGTAATGAAGCGCCATTAACGTTTTCACTCAGCTCAAGCATAACGTTGCTATTAGCTGGTGTAGTAGTGGGGAGCGGTTATGCACTGTGGAATCAAGCTATTATTGGCGGTAACTTAATGCTTTTGGGAACACTTTCGTACTTTACACCGGTGTTTTCTACTATTATTTCGGCGTTGTATTTATCTATTACGCTGAGTGCTTCGTTTTGGCAGGGGGTTGTACTGGTAACCGTGGGCTCGCTAATTTGCTACTTTGTAACGCGAGAAAAGCCTAAACAACCTCAAATAGCGTCTGCAACATAAGGCTAATTTTATTAAAAATAAGCCCTATTATTTTAGGGCTTTTTGTTGCGTGCAGATTATTTTGCATTATTTACCTGCGCTAGTAACTCTATAACTTTTTGTTGACCAAATGTTTGTGCAAATTGCTCTGCTGTTTGGCCTGCTTTGTTTTGATGCGCGTTATCGCAATCAAGTGATACGAGTGTTTTAGCTATACTAAATTCACCTCTAAAAATAGCGGCCATTAGCGCTGTGTTGCCACGGTTATCTTCTAGACAGGCATTAGCGCCTAAGTGTAAAAGTGTGTTAACCGTGTTTTTATTACCATGGTAAGTAGCAATCATTAACGCGGTGTAGCCTTTATTGTTGTAGCTGTCGATAGGAATACCGGCATCTACAAATTGCTCTATTACAGCTGTGTCGTTTGTGCGTGCTGCGGCAAAGTAATAAGCAAATAAGCTATCGTATTGAGTTTTTGCAGAATGTTGGGTTTCAGATTGCGTACTGGGTGTTTGTGTATCTGATGTATTTTGAGCGTAAACGCTACTGGTAAAGCTCAGAAATAGAGCGACTATAATTAATAAATTACGCATAACAATTGTCTCTTATAAAAGAGGAAGGGTTTATTCCTTCCTCATGATTGTGGTTTAAATAGCTATTTAGTTGGGACTAATTGCTTTTAACTAGTTGCTTATAAGTTAGCGGCTAGTTGTTTAACC
Source organism: Pseudoalteromonas sp. SG43-5 (assembly GCF_014164345.1). Taxonomy (NCBI): domain Bacteria; kingdom Pseudomonadati; phylum Pseudomonadota; class Gammaproteobacteria; order Alteromonadales; family Pseudoalteromonadaceae; genus Pseudoalteromonas; species Pseudoalteromonas sp. SG43-5. The sequence goes on along the minus strand of NZ_JACJFA010000003.1, from coordinate 246,547 downwards.
ATTTTAAGGTCGCCGTTTACAGCTTTAGTTAAGCGTGTACCGTACTCACTATCAGCTTTGTAAAAGTGGCTAAGCATTTTGTGTTTAACACTGCTGTTTTGCACTTTGCCTAAATCGCCTGCTAGGTTATTAATTAGGTTTGTACGTTCTTGCTTGCTAAAACCACGGTAAATAACACCTGCTTGCGCGAAGTTTTGCTGCTTTTTAATCGCAGCTTGTTGTACAAAGCCTTTTAGCTCTGTGTTACTTCTACGTGCAATTGGGTTTTCAGCTACGTTTTCTTGGCTTGGCTGGTAGTTCACATTGCTTGTAGTGTTACCAATATTCATTGCGCCGTCTTGGTTGTAGTTAACCACTTCAACTTTTGCACGGTTAATTGGCAGTTGCTGGTGGTTAGCACCTAGGCGGTACATTTGTGTATCAGCGTAAGAAAACATACGACCTTGTAATAGTCTGTCTTCTGATGGCTCAATACCTGGAATAATGTTTGCCGGTGCCATTGCTACTTGTTCCGTAGATTGGAAGAAGTTAGTTGGCATACGGTTTAGGGTCATTGTTCCTACTTTAGTTTCTTTAATGTCTAACCACATTTTTGTTGCATCTAACGGGTTGTAATCAAAGTCATCAAGCTGCGATGGATCAAGCGTTTTAATGTACAGATCCCATTTAGGGAAATTGCCTTTGCCAATTTCGCTGTAAAGGTCGCGTGTTAAGTGTTGGAAGTCTTGGCTTTGCACTTTAGCTACTTCTTTTGCGTCAAGGTTATCAATACCTTGTTGGCTTACCCAATGAAACTTAACGTATTTAACATCGCCCGATTTGTTAATCATTTTGTATGCATGTACACCCCAACCGTCCATTTTACGAAGACTTGCTGGTGTACCGTAGTCGCTGTAAACCCACGTTAGCATTTGTGTAGAACCTGGTTCGTGCGAGAAAAAGTCAAATACGCGGTTAGGATCTTGAATATTATCAACCGGAGATGGTTTTAAAGAGTGAACCATGTCTGGAAATTTAATCGCATCGCGAATAAAGAACACCGGTAAGTTGTTACCTACTAAATCCCAGTTACCTTGGTCTGTGTAAAACTTAGTTGCAAAGCCACGTGGGTCACGCAGTGTTTCTGGGCTGCCTTTTGAGTGAATTACCGATGAAAAACGAACAAATACGTCTGTTTCTTTACCAGCTTGTGCAAACGGTGCTGCAATTGTTAAATCGTCTAGCTCTTTTGATGCTACAAACACACCGTGTGCGCCGGTACCACGAGCATGCACAACACGCTCAGGAATACGCTCACGTGCAAAGCGTTGCAGTTTTTGAATTAGTTGCACGTCTTCTAGTAATACACTGCCACGTTCGCCAGCAGTAATTGAATTTTGGTTGTCGCCAACAGCTGCGCCATTATCTTTAGTAAGAGTTGTTGCTGCGCTTGCCGGTAATGCCATTGCAAGTGCCAGTGCAGTTAGTGTTAATTTTGTTTTGTTTATTTGAGTATTCATTGTCGACCTCATCTATTTAAAAGTGCCGGCAGTGGTGCAGGCTGTTAATCTGTTAACGATAGTATTAATTTTATTAACTTCGGTAAAACTGATTAATTAGATTAATGTGATTTGTAAAACAGATGAGATGAATTTGCTGATACACTTTTTACATTAATGTAATTTTTTTACTACGACCTTAGTCGCAATATGCTTTTATAAAATTTATTAAATACAAAGGTTTTTAGTTTTATCTGGCGGTATTTTCACCAACCTGGTGCGTTTTATACTTACAGTGTGTTGACATATTCGCACAATAAAGGGAATATGCTCAACCAGTGAGCTTATGCCCATTGCTGAGTTGCACTAAAAAGTTGCACAATATTAATCGCGCTTAACTCGTTATACTTAAATTAGCTAAACCAAACAGTGTTAATAAGGTGACAAGATGAATACTAATATTGAGCTAGTGATATTTGATTGCGATGGCGTTGTTATTGATAGCGAAATTTTAAGCGCACAAGTACTCATTAATATGCTTGTTGAAAAAGGCGTTGAGATTGACCGCGCTTATGTACAGCAACACTTTTTAGGCTGCAACTTTAAAACAGTAAGCCAAAAAATAGCGGATGCATTTAATGTCACTCTTCCTGAAAGCTTTGAAGGTGACTACCGCGAGGCACTATTAAACGAATTTGAAACCGGACTAACCACGACTGATGGTATAGAAGACGTACTTAACAATTTAGCTGTGCCTATTTGTATAGCTACAAGCAGTAGCCCAGCACGCACCGCAAAAGCGTTGAGCGTAGTGAGTTTAAGTAAGTACTTTAGCGATACGGTTTTTACCAGCAGCGAAGTTAAGCGTGGTAAACCGGCGCCTGATTTATTTTTACATGCAGCTAAGCAAATGGGTGTAAAGCCAGAGCATTGCTTAGTAATTGAAGACAGTAAAGCCGGCGTAAATGCAGGAATTGACGCCAATATGCAAGTACTGCATTACAGCGGTGGGCAACATATGCAAGGCTCTGTTAATCATGTACACAGTGCTTACCCAAATGTTGATCATTTAACGCATTGGCAAGATTTTTTTAGTGCATACCCTGCACTTAAAAAGCAGTAAACACGCAGCTTTTTAAATAAACAAAGTTTTAAACGCGATTTGCTCGCCTTACACACTGACAGGCAAGCAAACGCAAAATATAAATGTAGATGGTTTTGCTTTACTAAAAATAAAACAAAACATGGCAAAAGATCATGCGTTTATAAGCCAAATTATAAAAGGCAAAGTATTTAGGTACTATACCAATCTGCTTGAATATGGGGTTTATTTAACGATAAGAAAATTGCACTGTAACTAGGCAAAAATTTTTATATCTAGTTGTTCTAAATATAAAATTTTTAACGACGTTATGGGGTAATTTAACTCGTTAAATTATCCAAATAGTTATGCAGATTGGTATCAAATGCTTTGCTGTTAACAATAGGAAATACCATGGCAACGAGTCCACACACACAAACATTTAAAGATGTAAACGAAGAGCAACTTCCTGTTGCTAATAATAAGCTTCACGGCTGGAAACATTTTGCAGGGCTATATGCTGGCGAACATGTTGCGGCTACTGAATTTGTTATTGGTGCAACGTTTGTTGCATTAGGCGCTTCAACCATCGACATTCTACTGGGTTTATTAATAGGAAACCTGTTAGCAATGTGTTCTTGGTGGCTGATTACTGCACCCATTGCAGTAGAAACCCGCTTAAGTTTATATAACTACTTAAACAAAATTGCTGGTAACTCAATGACCAAGCTCTATAACTGGGCTAACGTGGTTATTTTTAGTGTTATATCGGCCGCGATGATCACGGTATCCTCCACCGCCGTGCGGTTTTTGTTTGATATACCTGCGCAACTTGATTGGTATCCAAATAGCTTTTGGTTTGTAGCCATTGTTTTAGCTGTTGGCTCCATTGTTGTATTTGTTGCGATGTATGGCTTTTCTACGGTTGCTGACTTTTCAAAGCTGTGTGCGCCGTGGCTATTTGTTATATTTATTGCAGGCTCGTTTGCGTTATTCCCTGAGCTTTCAAATCACGTATTAGGTTCTACCTCTTTAACTAGCTTTAGCGACTTTATGACCATAGGCGACTCCTCCATATGGACGGGCACCAATGCCGATGGTGAAAAGGGCATTGGCCTATTAGAAGTGATTGGCTTTGCATGGGCTGCTAACTCAATAACTCACTTTGGTTTAATCGACATGGCTATTTTTAGATTTGCTAAACGCAAAAGCTATGGTTTGTTTTCTGGTGTGGGCATGTTTTTTGGTCATTACTTAGCGTGGATCTCTGCCGGTATTATGGGCGCAGGTGTTGCGGTATTACTTAAAACAACTATTTCATCACTTGATCCGGGCGATGTTGCATACCATGCATTAGGTTGGACTGGTTTTGTTATTGTAATTATTGCCGGTTGGACTACAGCTAACGCAAACCTTTACCGTGCAGGCCTTGCAGCGCAATCTATATTTGTTAATCAATCACGTGAACGCACCACCGCTATTGTAGGTGTTGTAACCGTAATTATTGCGTGTTTCCCGTTTGTATTTTCTCAAATGCTTCCGCTACTTACATACGCAGGCTTATTAGTTGTACCAGTAGGCGGCATTGTGTTTGCTGAGCATGTGTTATTTCCTAAAATTGGCCTAACACGTTACTGGGCTAAATATAAAAATATTACCCGCAGCGTACCGGCTATAGCATCTTGGGCGTTAGCACTTGTGTTTGGCTTTGGCTTAAACGCAATTGATGTAATGTCGTTTTACTACTTGTTTATTCCTACATGGATTTTCACCATTGTTGTTTACACGCTTTTAGCTAAAAAATACGGCGCTGGTGACGACTACACACAAGAGATTGCAGCAGAAAAGCAAGAGCAACGTGATATTAAAGAATATCAAGCAGCTGAGGCTAAAGACATTCCAAAGCCAGTAATTGACAGCTCTGTATTTACCAAAGTACTTAACGCGGTTTCTACTGTTTCGTTGGTTATTATTTTTATATTTGCCAGCCAAGTGATGTTTTTCAGTGAAACTATGAGTATGTACAGCGCTAATAAATCGCAATTCGAAATAGCCTGTTTTATTTGTACTGTTATTTATTTTGTTACTGCGTACTGGTCGTTAAAACGCCATAAAGTACTCAATACAGCATCGTAATTACTTATCGTAATACAGTATCGTAATTTATATTTTATCTTTGTTTAGTAAGGTCACACCATGACACAATACCAACACACTGACGCTCTAGTTACAGGGCTAAACCAACAGAGCTTGGCTCAATTACCAAGCCATGTTGATACACCAACCTACGACCGTAGCGCAGTTAAAGCCGGTATTGTACATATTGGTGTGGGCGGTTTTCATCGTGCTCACCAAGCAGTGTATGTCAACGAGCTTTTAAAAACTCCGGGCTCTGAGCAATGGGGTATATGTGGTGTTGGCCTTTTAGAGGGTAACCGTGGTCTGCGTGATATTTTAAAGCAGCAAGATTACCTTTACACGCTTACTGTTAGACACCCAGACGGTACAATAGATAACAAAGTAATTGGCTCAATGATCGACTTTTTGTTTGCTCCAGAGGACAAACAAGCGGTAATTAATAAGCTAGCGCACAGCGATACTAAAATTGTGTCGCTTACTATTACTGAAGGCGGTTACAACTTTAACCCTGCAACGGGCGAGTTTGATTACAGTAATCCAGATATTATTAACGACATTAATAACCCAAACTACCCAATTACAGCGTTTGGTTACATTACTGCTGCGTTAAAACTTCGTAAAGAGCAAGGCCTAGGCGCGTTTACAGTACAGTCGTGCGATAACATTCAGCACAACGGTAACGTAACACGCAAAATGCTTTTAGCCTTTGCTACAGAGCAAGACAAAGACCTAAGTGAGTGGATTGAGCAAAACGTATCGTTTCCAAATGCGATGGTTGACCGTATTACACCGGTATCTAAAAAGAGTGATATTGATTACGTGGTTGATGCATATGGTGTTAGCGACGAGTGGCCAATTACCTGTGAGTCGTTTACACAATGGGTAATAGAGGACACATTTAGTGACTCTCGTCCAAATTGGGATGTTGTTGGTGCACAGTTTGTTACTGATGTAACGCCTTATGAAACCATGAAAATACGTTTACTTAATGCAGGGCATTCTGTGCTTGGTTTATTAGGTTCAATCCATGGCTATGGCACTATTGACGAAACGGTATCGGATGAATTATTTGCCACATACCTACGTGCTTTTATGGATAAAGAAGTAACCCCAAATCTTGAACCACTTGAAGGCATTGACCTTGAAAGCTACAAAGATACGTTAATAGAGCGTTTTGCTAATCCTAATATTAAAGACAGCCTAGCGCGTATCTGTAGTGAAAGCTCAGCTAAACTGCCTAAGTTTTTAATTGCCACAATTAACGAAAACCTAGTACAAGGTCGAGATGTATCACTGGCTACGCTTGTTATTGCTACTTGGTGTTTATACAGCGATATAGGTTTAAGTGAAAACGGCGAGCAACTTGAAATTCAAGATGCTATGCACAAAGAGCTTAATTCTTACGCGCAAGAGACTCAAACTAGCCCGATTGCATTTTTAAAGTTAACGAGCTTGTTTGGTAAGCTTGAGCATAACGAAACGTTTACTGCTGAATATAAAAAGTCGATTGCTGCGTTGTATGCACCTAATAGTAAAATTAAAGCCATTATGCAGGCTGTACTTGATCAAAAGAGTAACTAATTATGAGCATTTTAATTAATCATAAATCTGGCGAAAACGTAAGTGTTAGCTGCTTTGGCGAAGTGCTGTGGGATTGTTTTGATTCAGGTAAACGCTTAGGTGGCGCGCCACTTAACATGTGTGTACGTATTAACTCACTTGGCATTAAAGCCGACATGATCAGCGCTGTTGGTAACGACGAGTTAGGCGCTGAGTTACTAGGCGAAATTACTAGCAAAGGCGTAAGCTGCGAATACATTGCTATTAATAGTGACAAAAAAACTAGCACGGTTGAGGTAACGCTCGACAGTGGTGGCTCTGCAAGTTATGAAATAGTGGCAGACTCTGCGTGGGATAATATAGCGCTTACCGATGAGTTACTTAGTAAAGTTAAAAGTAGCGATGTATTTGTATTTGGCAGCCTAATTGGGCGAAGCGAAGCGTCTTTAGCAACATTAAATCAACTAGTTGATGTAGCAAACTTTAAAGTATTTGACGTAAATCTACGTGCACCGCATTACAAGCTAGAAACACTTGTAGATTTAATGAATAAAGCAGACTTTATTAAGTTAAACGATGAAGAGCTATACGAAATTGCAAAAGCGATGGGTTGTAAGTTTCATTCGCTTGAACAAAATTTAGCGTTTATAGCACAGCAAACAAATACCGATTACTTATGTGTAACCAAAGGTAGCCACGGTGCTTTATTAACAATCAAAGGCGAGAATTTTTATAATTCAGGTTATTTAATTAGCGTAATTGACACTGTTGGCGCAGGGGATTCGTTTTTAGGTTCGTTAATTTATCAGCTTTGTAGCAACGACGACGCGCAATATGCCGTTGACTTTGCATGTGCCGTTGGAGCAATGGTCGCCGAAAGTTCTGGTGCAACACCTACTTTAACGCATCAACAAATTAGTGAGTTTATGAACCCACTTTAAAAAACATTGTGTGTGAAAGCGGTTATACGTAAAAGTTTAACCGCTTTTTTTGTGCCTAAAATAAGACATAGGCGATAAGTGAGTGTTAAGTGCGCAGGTTGCGTAAATAGTGGCTTATATCGATTATTGTATTAGCTAAACGTCTTATTGTTTGAGGGTTAAAGCTTTGTTATCGTTCGTCGATTATTCACGGATTGAAAAGGCGGGGCGACACACAATGCGCTCTATAACTAAAATACAAAAAGAGAAACGTGCTTTATGATCATCTTTTTTATCTGCCTCACTATTTTAATACTGGGCTATAAGTTTTACAGCCCATTTGTTGAAAAACAAGCCGGTTTGGATTCAACTGCTGACACACCACAAAAACGCTTTAGCGAAGGTGTTGATTACGTAGCTATTCACCCTGTACGAGCATTTTTAATTCAGTTTTTAAACATTGCTGGCGTAGGTCCAATATTTGGCCCAATTTTAGGTGCTTTATACGGACCAGTTGCACTAGTATGGATTGTACTTGGTAATGTTTTAGGTGGCGCTGTACACGACTTCTTCTCAGGTGTAATGAGTATAAAAGAAGACGGTAAAAGCCTACCAGAAATCGCAGGCCATTATTACAACGTCGTATTTAAAGGCTTTATGCTTGTATTTACTGCCATGTTACTGTTTTTTGTAGGTGTAGTATTTATTATGAGCCCTGCAGGTTTGCTAAGTAACCTTGATTTTTTTGAAGGTACAATACTGGCAAACAACACCTTTTGGGTACTTGCTATTTTAGCGTATTACTTTTTAGCTACCTTGCTACCAATTGATAAAATTATCACTAAGTTTTACCCAATTTTTGGTGCGCTAATGATTGTAATGACAGTGGCAATTGCTATTTCATTACTTATTAATGCGCCGCACTTACCGGTACCAAGTGACTTTTTAGCTTACTTTGAAGCTGATCACGCACATGACTTTTTAGAGCCAAACCCAGATGGATTACCAACATGGCCATTGTTATTTATAACAATTACCTGTGGTGCTATTAGTGGTTTTCACTCTACTCAAGCGCCTATTATTGCGCGCTGTTTAACTAACGAAAAATACGTACGTCCAGTTTATTACGGCGCTATGATGTGTGAAGGTATTGTAGGTTGTGTATGGGCACTTGCTGGTATTGCAGCGTTCCCAGATGGTTACGCAGGCTTAAAAGCATTGCTTGACCAAGGTGGTCCAGGCTTAGTTGTTAACCATGTAGCTAACAGTTACTTAGGCGTATTTGGCGGTATAATGGCAATTATTGCAGTAGCCGTATTCCCAATTACTTCTGGTGATACAGCGTTCCGCTCATTACGTTTAACTGTTGTTGATGCGTTTAATATTCCACAAAGCTTACGTAATCGCTTACTAGTGGCGGTGCCTATACTTGCTATAGCGTACTTTATGACGAAGCTCGATTTCTCATTAATTTGGCGCTACTTTGCATTTTCAAACATGCTGCTTTCTACAAGCGTATTATGGCTTGCCACTAAGTACTTGTTTGACCGTGGTACATTCCATTGGATTGCCAGTGTTCCTGCTGTTATAGCAACAGCGGTAACGGTTTCTTATATTGGCACTGCAGCAATTGGTCTTAACTTATCAAGCGATTTAGGTAAACCTATTGGCGCTGTAGTAACAGTGATTGGCTTAATTGTTTTAGCAATTGTGCACTCTAAGCATAAAGTTAAACCAACAGCGGTTTAATAATCACATAAGTTATTTCAAGCATTAAAAAAGCGAGCTATTGATAATCAATAGCTCGCTTTTTTTGTGTACTAAATTTAGGTATTACTGAGTTGCAAGTTCAAAGTAACTATTATCGTCGAGCGTTTTGCTTATCATCATAGCGCCCTCAAGCAGGCTCACTGTTTGAATAGCTGCTTGAGCGGGGTTAGGCTCACCATTAGTTAAGTGTGCAGCGCTAAGCCATGTTAGGTTTTGATTAAAAAAGCGTTTTACTTCAAGGCGTACTTTATCTGGAAGGCTATCGCTTTCGGCTCCTAGTAACCCACATAAACACATTTTTTTATCGGTTACTAATGCACGTCTAAAAAGCTGAGTGTACACATCAATAGGATTTTTACCGCTTGCTTTAAGCTCGCTTGGCTCGCCTAACGCAGCTAAAAAAGAATTAGTATATTGATGAGCAAGCTCAGCACCTAAATCGGCCTTAGTCGCAAAGTGATAGTGCACACTGGCGCTTTTAATGCCGACTTCGCAGGCTAGCTCTCTAAAACTAAAATTACTGTATCCGCCAAGGCGCACCTTGTTTTCAGCTGCTTTTAATAAAGCTTCTTTTTTACTCACTTTTAATATTTCCTATCTGCAGTAACACCAGTTTTATTAAAAACATGATCATTGTATCGCATTAAATAACACACTAACTGCGTTAAAAATTATTCATACAGAATAACTAGATGTCATGATTTTCGCCTCGTTATTGCGCTATTTTCCTAGCGCAATAATAGATCACTTATTTAATGCAATTGGTACAGCAAAATTATCGACCAGTAGGTAGTTATTTACAAGTGTTTTTACTTTTAAGCAACTCCCTAATTTTATTATGAATTAAGTTAAATCCCATAAATCAGAAAAATTTAAACGTTGACTTAAATTTAGTTTAATATTATAAATTACCTATCGATAGGTAGGCTCCGCCATTGACTCACTTTTAAACAATAAAGATAGAGATTGCTATGAAAATTTATGATGTAGAAAACTTTCCAAATCCACTTCGTGTTCGTATCGCTTTAGCTGAAAAAAATGCCACTGCAAATGTTGAATTTATACCTGTTGATTTATTAAATGGTGAACACAGAACAAAAGCTTTTTTAGCTAAAAATCCATTAGCAGGTGTACCCGTATTAGAGCTAGATGACGGCACGTTTATATCAGAAAGTACCGCTATTACTGAGTATATTGATACCGCATTTGAAGGCCCATCTTTAATGGGTGAAACCGCAAAAGAGCGTGCAGTAATTAACATGATGCAAAAACGCGCAGAATCTATGGTGCTTGACGCTGTGGCAACTTACTTTCATCATGCAACTGATGGCTTAGGTCCAGAGCTTGAAACGTATCAAAATGTGGCTTGGGGTGAAAAACAAGGCGAAAAAGCACGCCAAGGGTTTAGCTATTTTAATGATGTACTAGCGCAATCGGCGTTTGTTGGCGGCGAGCAGTTTAGTATTGCTGATATTACATTGTATGCTGGGATGGTATTTGCTGGATTTGCACAAATAGCAATCCCGAATGAGTTAACCCATTTAGTTGCATGGCAAGAAAAAGTAGCAAAACGCCCAAGTGTTGCAGCTTAATTAGGTTATTAGTTTAAAATTTAAGTGAAGTTACGCTTAGGAGCCAAATATGAAAATAGCTGCCGATTTTAGTAAACGAGTTGTGGTACATAGCGAATCACTTCCGTGGGTTGCATCGCCAATGGCGGGCGTTGATAGGCGAGCGCTCGATAGAGTGGGCGACGAAGTTGCTCGCGCAACGACCATTGTTCGTTATGCACCTGGGAGTGAATTTTCGCCGCATGTACATACAGGCGGTGAAGAGTTTGTTGTGCTTGAAGGGGTATTTCAAGATGAGCATGGTGACTTTGCGGCAGGTTCTTATATCCGTAATCCACCGCAATCAAAGCATAAGCCGGGGTCTGAAAATGGCTGCGTTATATTTGTAAAGTTATGGCAGTTTCAACCAGATGACCGAACGCACGTGCGTTTGCAAACAAACTTGATGCAAAGTACGGTGCATCCTAGTTTTAAAAATGTTGCCGTAACCCCTTTATACAAAGACGACTTTGAAGAGGTAAGCTTGTTGCACTTTAAGCCCAACGCCTGCATGGTTATAAACGCAAAAGGCGGAGCTGAGCTGCTAGTACTTGAAGGCTCATTTGATGAGCAAGCAGATACCCTTATAAAAAACAGTTGGTTAAGAGTGCCTATTAATAGCTCCGTTAACGTTAAAGCGGGAAGTAATGGTGCAAAAGTATGGCTTAAAACGGGTCATTTGACTGACGTAGAAAACCAGATATCTCGCGTACAAAATGTGTAATTGAGTCGTTTATTTGAGATTATTTATTAATTTAGTTCAAGACTATTTATTAATTTAGTTCAAGACTATTTATTGATTTAGTTCAGGACTAATTAATTTTAGAAGGTGTACTTTTACCACTCAGCCTATTTAAGGAGAGCAGTAATGGTACACACAACACATGGTTTATCGATTGGTCTTGAACGTGCAGGAAGAGAGTTTTTTTTAAAACTTAAAGCCGTTGGTACGCTTACTCACGACGACTACAAAATAATTACCCCAATGATAAATTCAGCTCTTGGCGAAGTTAAGCACCCAGTTGTAAACGCCTTAATAGATGGTAGCGAGCTTGAAGGTTGGGAATTACGCGCAGCCTGGGATGACCTCAAGTTAGGTGTTAAACACTCTGAAGAATTTAAAAAAGTAGCTATTTACGGTAATAAAGAGTGGCAAGCTCGAATGGCCAAAATAGGTAACTGGTTCATATCGGGTGAGGTTCAATACTTTGAAAATGCTACCGCAGCCATAGATTGGCTAGACGAATAATAAATCCCTTCTTTCAAAAAATAGCGCTTACAAAGCGCTATTTCAACTCTTAAATAAAGGACTTATAGCGAACATTTAATAGTTTTCGCTTATTGTTAAGTATCAATTTTATCAAAATACGTTACTAAGCTATCAATAAATGAACGAAGTGCAAGTGACTGATGTTTCCTAGAGCGGTAAATACCGTATATGCTCAAAGTTTGTGGTTTAAGGTGTGGTAGTAAATGTATTAACTTTCCATTATTTATATATTTCTGCGCAGCAAACTTAGGTTGTAGAGTTATTCCTTGATTATTAAGAGCAGCTTTTAACAGTAAGCTCGAATCATTAGCACTGAAGTTACCAGCAATCGCTACAGATACGGGTTTTTCAGGGTGTGAAAAATGCCACATACTTTTTTCAAACCGTGAATAGTTTAAACAGTTATGGCGACTCAAATCATCCGTAGTTATAGGCTTAGAGTTTTTTTCTAAATATTCTGGGCTTGCACATAATACTGAATGGCATTTCCCAAGTGGGCGAGCAATTATATTAGGATCTAAGTCATTGGTAATTCTAATTGCTAAATCTATTCGCTCTTCTACCAAATTTGTAACGTGATTACTAATTTGTACATCAATACTGACTTCGGGATGAGCGTGCAAGAATTGTTGCAACATATCTGGTAGTACATCATGTGCTAAAAAAGGCGAGCACGACAACCTAATTTGCCCGTTTAATTTGTTATTACTTTCTATCGGCGCACTGATGTTTTGGGCGATGGCAATGAGCTCTCGGCTATGATTAAGTACTTTTTCACCCTCTGACGTGAGTGTTATTTTTCTTGTTGACCGATGGAGTAGTTGGGTATTTGCCCACTTTTCCATTTGATTCAAATACCGTGTAACCATAGATCTAGACATATCTAAAGCACGGGCAGCACCGGCTAGACTTTTCTGCTCTACAATTTTTATAAATACATCAGCTGCAATAATTCTATCCATTCACTTTGCCTATATGTTCGATTTATGCAACAGATAGTTGCATTCTGCCTAGTTTTTCATTCTTAAATTGCAACATACAATAGCCTCATCTTAACGAAATAACAAACAGGCTACTGAGAATGAAAAAAGTTAAACACGTATTAGCAGCAACAGCTTTATTAGCAAGCACATTAATGCAACCGGTATTAGCGCAAAGTGAATTAGTTGTTGATGTATATAACCCACAAGACAAAAGTATTTTTGCTGTTTCATCAAGCATTATAAGTGGTGATAACGAAGTGTTATTAGTGGATGCCCAATTTCAGCGTAATGATGCACAAGCATTGGTTGAAAAAATAAAAGCGAGCGGTAAAACATTAACAGCTGTTTATATTAGTCACAGCGACCCTGATTTTTACTTTGGTTTAGATGTAATTAAAGCTGCTTTTCCAAAAGCAAAGTTATTAGCGACTAAATCAACAGTAGAGAATATTAAACGCTCAATGCAAGGAAAGTTAAATTATTGGGGGCCTATTTTAAAGAGCAATGCACCTAAAGAACTTATTTTGCCAGAAGTAATGCTATCAAATAGCCTAACTATAGATGGGAAAGAAATTATTATTAAAAATTTACAGCATGATCCAAAGCATACTTACCTTTGGATCCCTTCTATAAAAACAGTGCTGGGTGGGGTTGTAGTATTTGATCAAATGCATGTGTGGTTGGCCGATTCGAGCACAGCTGCAGAGCGTCAAACTTGGCAGTCAACATTAGATAACATCGAGAATTTAAAACCTCAGACTGTTATTCCAGGTCATTTTTTACAGGGCAGTAAACAAGACCTTTCTGGTGTGTCATTCATGAAAGGGTACTTAAATAAAGCGGATAGCGCTTCAAAAAATGCAAAAAACTCAACTGAATTTGTAGAGATAATGACTCAAGCTTACCCTGATTTAGGTGCAAGAAGCATCTTAGAGTTGGGCTCAAAAGTGGTTATGGGTGAGATGCAATGGCACTAAGTGCCCTTGCGTTAAGCAATTATTTAGATAGGAAATATTAATGAAAAACGTAACGTTACATATAATTGTTGACCCTTTATGTGGTTGGACTTACGGCAGCGTGCCCTTGATCACCGCTGCTGAAAATATTGATGGTTTAATTGTAAAAGTACACAGTGGAGGTATGCTAACAGGTGATAATGTCAAACCTGTGACTCCTGCATGGCGTGAATTTGCACTTAAAAACGACAGTGTCATAGCGAAGAAAACCGGTCAGGTATTTGGTAGTAACTATACTGATGGGCTTTTAAAAACCAACGATATTATACTCAACTCGGCTCCGGCTATTACCGCTATATTGGCAGCGCAAGAGCTTGGTATATCAGGTGGGGAAATGCTTAATAGTATTCAACATGCTTATTATGCTCAGGGTAAAAACATTATGCAGCTGCATGTACTGACTGATATTGCATTGGAGCTGGGTTTAAACAAGGCCTTATTTGAAACCCACTTTAATGCGCTAGAAGGCGGTGCAACAGATCAACATATAGCACAAAGCCGAGGCTTATTGCACGATATTCATGGGCAAGGCTTTCCTAGTGCAGCATTTGAATTTAACACAGGTAAGTGGCAAAAAGCCGATATAGCCCATTATTATGGAAAAACTGAGCAGTGGGTTACCTACTTACAGCAATCAGTTGCGCTAGTATAGTGTGATGAAATTTCTAAATAATAAAGCTGTTTATATTACAGCTTTATTGAGCTTCCTTTTTATAGTGCAAGGGTGTGCAAAAATGAACAACATAGACATAATTAAAAGTACGTATGAAGGCAAAACATCACAAGAGAATGGGCAAAATTTAGTTGCTCATGCAAGTGATACTATTACTTGGAAAGAGGCTGACGGTTTTGCTTATGCTGGTACATACCATGGTATGAATGACATTACTGAACATGTTTTTCAAAAGCTTGCAAGCGAGTGGTATAACTACACGTTTACGCCACAAAACTACTTATCCCAAGATGATACTGTTGTAGTGTATGGCACGTACTCTGGTACTTATATTAAAACGGGTAAAAAAATGCAAGCTAGGGTCGCGCATATTTGGCAGCTTAAAAATCAAAAAATAACGCACTTTGAACAAATAGTGGATAGTAAAATGGTGTTTGATGCTATGCAGTAACTACGCGTTACTGCATATATTTGAACTTAAAAAACATTAGGTCTATTAAAGTACATCAGCCAGCACAGGTAATGCCGGAAATGCCCCTTTAGCTAAACACGCTTTAGAGCCACATTTAAGAGCAAAGTGCAGAGCGCCTTTTACGCTCGCTTTATCATTTAGTTTATCTGCTAGTGGTAAATCACTTCCTAAGTTATTTAAGTAGTATAAAACCCCCGCTATAAATGCATCACCTGCGCTTGTTGTATCTACGGCGTTTATTTTTGGTGCCGATTCGTTAAGTGTAAATGCGCTGTGGTAAACCGTGGCAGGCTCTGGTCCATCGGTTAAAAACACCAGTTTTACTCCGGTATTTAATAGCATTTGAATGTAATCATCGCTCGTTGTATCGCTATGCTGAGCTAAAAAATTAAGTTCGTCACGCGAGAGTTTTACTATGTCACAATAGGTGTAACAGGCTTTTACATTGCTTGCTATATCGTTTGTGTTTTCCCACAAGCTGTAGCGTAAATTCACATCAAAACTGACGAGCTTATTATTCGCTTTTGCAAGTTCTAGCGCTTTAACCGTTGTGTTGGCAATTGCTGATTCGGTTAATGTGTTTGAACAAAAGTGTAGTGTGCTTATTTCTTGCCAATTTATATGCGCTAAATGCGCCTGCGTTAATAGTACATCGGCTGTATTATGGCGATAAAAGCCAAAACTACGCTCGCCGGTTTCATCAAGGCTTACTATAACCATGGCGGTTTGTGAGCCTGCAATGGTAAATAAATAGTCTGTATTTACATTGTATTGCGCTAATGCATTACTTAATTGATTGGCAAAATGATCGTCCCCTTTACCACCACAAAATGCAGCCTCTGCGCCGAGTTTTGCGTAGCCAACAGCTACATTGGCAGGCGCGCCACCTGGTATAGGTAAATAGGCTGAGTTATTAGCATCTTGTGGCAGCATATCAATTAATAGCTCGCCTAAGCACAGGAGTTTAGTCATTTGGAATATCCTAAAAAGCCTAGCAAGGCTAGGCTAAAAAACGTGAAGGGTGTTATTTATTCATACTTTAAAAGGCGCTACAGTGACTACTCACCGCAGCGCCGCAATACACACATTTAGTTAAAAGCGTATTTTAAAGTTACCGATGTTGTGCGGCCGTTAATAGTACGGGCACGAATAATGTTATTTTCAGGTACTGAACCTTCTTCTGCTTCTGTAATACCTACTGTATCAAATAGGTTATTCACATTAAGCGCAATATTAAGGTTTTCAGATAAGTCATAGCTTACAAAGCCATTTACCTGTGTGTAGCCGTCAAATTGTAGATCGTTATTATCTTGAGCGTATGCATCGGTAGTACCAATGAAACTTACCCCTGCAGCGCCTTTTTCATAGTTGTAACGTGCCATTAATGAGTAAATTAAATCGGCTTGACGACGTGGCGTATTACCTACAACATCTGGGTTAAGCGCATCTTTTGCTATTTCTGCATCGGTCCAAGTTAAATTACCGCGAAAATCCCATGCATCAATAAAGTAAGTAGATTCTATTTCAATCCCTTTTGCTTCGTATTCACGGTCAAAAAACGTTTGTGATGTTGCTTCAAAATTTTGCTCTTCAGTTTCGGCAAAAAACGCAGTAGCAAACACTGATAATGAATCAAAGCGCTTTTTAACACCAAACTCAAACTGGTTTACTTCATCAACAGCGTCTTCTTTTGCAACAGAGCCGTCGGCGCGTACTTTTCCAAATAAAAGACGGTCAGCATTTGCACGCCCACCTTTACTAATACGTGCAAACGTAGCAAGGCTTGGGTCAATTTGATAATTAGCACCAATTGAATAAGAAGAATAGTTCCAGTCATAGTTTACTGGGCTGGCGTTGGCAATATCAATACCTGCAACGTTTTGCTCAGGGATTGATATTTCTCCGTCGCGGTTCATATCTACAGTTGATGTTACGGCACCTGCATAGTTACCGCGAGCTTCGCCACTGTCGTAACGGGCACTTGCATCAATGCTTACGTCGCCTAATTTAGTAGAGAATGCAACGTATGGTGCACGGGTGTCGTACTCTGTGTCGTAATCACGTTGGCAACAGTTTCCCCAGTAAGGTGTGCCATATGCATATAAACCATTTTCTGAAAATTCAGTACCGTCAGCTGCAGTAACATTTAATAATGCAGCATTGTCGCCTTTAAGCTCCATAAGGTATGAATTCCATAACCACGACATAGCAATGTTTTGTGTTGACGCGTAATAACCAAAGGTAATGCTGGTGTCATCATCAAACGATTTAGTTAGTTTAAAGTCGTTAACTAATGAATCGAAGTCGTTCATTGTTACGTCAAACGTATGAATTCGCATAGCAAGGTCGTCGTTAAATGCAGCGCCCGTGTTTGCGTTACTGAGTGTTGCGCCTACACCACCAATGCTCTGTGCAATAGATGATGCGCTGCCAACCTCTGCAGGAATAAGCGAGTTAAAGTTGCCGCTTATTGATGATTTACGAAAACGGTTTTCGATACGCCAATCGTTATCTAAATCAAATACAGCTTCAAAACCAACAGAGTCAACCTTTGGATTCATACCATCGCGAATATCGCCGCTACTGATTTGGTTTTCACCATTTAGACGTACTGTTTTAGTAAATAACGCTGAGTGAGGTGTGTCTGATTGCGCATCAAAGCCAGCAATAGAGTCACCATTTGAGTACATTGGCATAGGAAGGTAGCCAACACTCTTATCGTCTAAGTGTTTGTAATAAAGGCGAACGTAACCGTTGTCGAAATCTTTAGTAAGATTAGCTTTTATTTGGCCACCTTTATTAGACGTGTAACCTGTTTCGCGCGGGCCTTCGCCTTGTCGAACAAAGCCACCAACATGAAAACGCACGCTATCGGTTAAGTAAGTGCCGTATTCAAAGTCTGTACGAACGCTGTCGTAATCTAAGCCAAGTGTTGTAGATACACTGCCAGATTCGTTTTCGCCATTTTTAGAGATAAAGTTAATAATGCCACCAGGTGCATTACTTGCGGCAGTAGATGCTGAGCCACCACGAATCGATTCGATAGTTTGCACAGTGTTATCTAATCGCATAAAAATATCTGAATTACCAAAAGCGATATCACCGTATTGCAGTACAGGTAAACCATCTTCTTGTAATTGTAAAAATTTTGCACCGCCTGAAGCAACTGGCAGGCCACGAACAGCAATATTTGCATTACCTTCGCCACCTGTCGATTCTGCACGGATACCAGGAATGATTCTAAAAGCCTCGGCTGTTGAGCGAGGAGTAGACACCTGAACTTGTTCAAGTGATACGCTACTAACTGAAACGCTTGAAGCCATGATTGTTGTTCGACGTGGTACGCCGGTTACAACAATTGTTTCAAGACCTTTGTTTTGTGATGCTTCAGGTGTTGCTTGGTCTGTTTCTTGTGCGTTAACGCCTTGACTTACGGCAAGTGCTAAAGCGCTGATTAAATATAAAGGTGTATTGTGTGTTGTCATGTGGACGCCTCGTTGTGTTGAACCCAATAGGATTTGTTATTTTCACTTAATCGATTAAGTAAAAATAACAAATATTTTACAATAAGCAAATTATTTTGTGTTTAATTTGCTCTTTTATTATTCATATGTTGATTTTAAAAGTATTTTTTATTGTATTGAGATACAAATTTATTAAGCTGTTGGGTTATTTTCTTGTAAAGCACTCATTGATGGGTCGCGTAAATAATTGAACAACATAGCTACAAATAAAATCACGGCAAACCCTGTTGCTAAGTAAAAGCCATAGCGCACATGGCCAAAGTAATCGCTGATCATACCCATAAATAAAGGAGCTAAAGCAGCCGATAATGCGGTAAAAAATAATATAACGCCGGCTACGGCTCCATGGCGCTCAGCAGGAAAACACGATATACCTTTAGAGTTTAAAGTTGGATAAACCATAGACATAAATAAACCTGAAAGAGGTAGTAACCCTACAGCCCAGTCAACGCCACCAATAAGTGTACCCACATAACAAAGCGCAATACCTAAGCTTAAATAAGCCATAACACCTTGCCAGCTATAACGATTTAGTAACCATACGGCAATAAAACGACCTGCAGCACGTAGTATAAAAAATATAGTAAGTGCATAAGTGGCAAGGAGTGGCCAAGAGCCTGTGTAGTCCTTTAATAGCGTTGGCATCCATACATAAATAGCCACTTCAGTCGCTACATAAAGTGCAATAGCTAAAGAAAAGCCAAGTGCATAAGGGTTTTTTACCATTTTCATGGTCGTGGCCAAAGAGGCTGGCTTTTCAGTTGTTTTAACTACGTCAGGGTAGTCTGCGCGCCATGCTAATAAAGCAAGGATTAAACACATTACGCCCGCAGTAATATACAGGTATGTCCAACTAACGTTTTGCACTAATAAAACACCAACTAGGGCAGGGCCTACAATAGCGCCAATGCCAAAAAAGCCCTCAACCTTGTTCATAGTTTTAGTATGGTCGTCGTTACTATGTGAAATATCGCCAAGCAATGCCAGTGCGCCGGTTTTAAATAAACCAATGGCCAGACCTATGCAGCAAAGCAATACTAAAAAGAAAGTAAAACTGGTGCTAAATGCAAATAAAAAACAACTCGCGGAAAATATTAATAGACCTAGCATAATGGTTTTTTTACGGCCAAGGCTGTCAGCTAAAAAGCCTAAAAATAATCCACTAAAGGCAATGAGTGCCATAGGAGCGTAATGAAATGCACTAGCTTGAGTCATGCTCAAACCGAAATCTTTTATAAGTTCGGGGATTATCATGCCGACTGCGTCAGAGGTCATGGCAAACATAAAAAACATCATGTATGTAAGCCAGCGTATTTGTTGCAGTGGGTCGCTGCTTACGTGAGTGTGTGATTTTGTCATGTGTTTATTCCTCGTTAAATTCTCTATTAATACTTCGTAAGTCAGTCAGTTGCTTACTGTAGTATTACGTGAGACACGAAATTTGTATGTAAAATTATTAAAAATTACTTGTAAATTCTTACTCGCTAGTTAAAGATATATCTTAATCGATTAAGTTTCAACATGGTAATCACACAATGATGAAGAATAAAGTTCAATTGATCACATATGCTGATCGAATCACTGGCCAAAATATAGGCGCGCTAACCACACTTTTAAACGGCCCTTTAAAAGGCGTATTTGGTGGTGTGCACTTATTGCCATTTTACAATCCTATTGATGGCAGCGATGCTGGCTTTGACCCTATTGACCATAGTGAAGTTGATTCTAGAATAGGCACTTGGGAAGACATACAAGTATTAGGTAAAGATCTCGACTTAATGGCTGACCTAATTGTTAACCATGTATCGGCGCAGTCTTTTCAGTTTCAAGATGTATTAGCTAAAGGTAAGCAATCAGAATTTTGGGATTTGTTTTTAACCAAAGATGATGTATTTCCAAATGGTATGAGCGAAGCTGAGCAAAAAGCAATTTACCGCCCACGTCCTGGTAGTTGCTTTACCCCAATGAAATGTGGTGATGGTAAAACGTATGACTTCTGGACCACTTTTACCGATAACCAAATTGATATAAACGTAAAAGTAGAAGCCGGTGTTGCGTATTTAAATAACGTACTCACTAAATTTTCGGCTAACAATGTAAATATTATTCGTTTAGATGCGGCGGGTTACGCTATTAAGCAAGCTGGCACTAACTGCTTTATGCTTGATGAAACGTTTGGCTACCTAGATAACTTATCTAAGCAAGCAAACGATTTAGGCATGGAAACCATTGCAGAAATTCATAGCCATTATCAAACTCAGGTAGAAGTGGCAAAACGCGTAAATATGGTTTACGACTTTGCGTTACCACCGCTTATTTTACACAGCTTATTTAACAACGATGTAGATGCACTACTCAAATGGTTACAAATTTCGCCACGTAATTGCTTAACTGTACTTGATACACACGATGGTATTGGCATTATTGACGCAGGTCCAATGGGCGACAAACCAGGGCTATTAAATGCACAGCAGATTGATAACCTAGTAGAAACAATGCACGCCAACAGCAACAACCAAAGCCGCCAAGCTACGGGCGCTGCGGCGAGTAATGTCGACTTATATCAAGTTAACTGTACGTACTACAACGCATTAGGTGCTAAAGACTTTGATTACTTACTGTCGCGTGCAATTCAATTTTTTGCTCCAGGTGTACCACAAGTGTATTACGGCGGCTTATTTGCCTGTGAAAATGATATGGAGCTATTAGCTAATACAAATGTTGGCCGTGATATTAACCGCCCATATTTAGATGCAAATATAATCGACAAAGCCTTAAATAAGCCTGTAGTAAAAGGTTTAATTGAATTAATTAAAATTCGCAATTCACACCCTGCATTTGCAGGTGAATTTAGCGCCCAAGGTGAAGGCAGTATGTGTTGTTTATCGTGGCAACTAGATGAGCAAACTATTTCACTCACTGTTGACTTTAAATTACGCCATGCACTTATTACGCAGGTAAACGGTGATGAAGAAACAACGATTAACTTAAATTCATTTTTAGCTTAATGTTATAAAAGTAATTTACAAGCGCCATGTAAAGCAAAAGCCAAGCTTAAGTAGCTTGGCTTTTTAACACATAAAACTATTACAAGGTTTGTAAGCTAACTACTCGCACCAATCTCTAATTCGTAACTGACTTCCTGAGTTTTTTCTTCTTTAGAAATAAATAATTCAGCGGCTATAACGCCTTTTTCTTGGCTGTTTTGATGGATGGTGGTGAGGCGAGGCACAAACCGGGCTGCTTCATCAATACCATCAAAGCCCACAATACGCAGTTCTTCACCTATTTTTATGCCTTGTTTTATTGCTTCTCGCATTGTGGCAAGCGCAATTAAATCACTCATACAAATAATAACGTTAGGACGAGGGGAGGCACTTAAAACCTCTTTAGCAGCAATATTAGCAAAACGCTCGCTACTTTCAGGAATGTTCCAAATACGATCGTCAGCCACCGTAATATTTGCCTCGCTTAAAGCGCGTTGATAACCACGTAAACGTTGATGCGAAATAGATTGTCCGGTTTCAAATTCGTGGTGTTCATACACGCGGCATAATACGTTTTCATCAAGTAATCTAAGCCCTAATATAGCCACTTTATCGCTTTGATTATGCAGTACGTGTTTAGCAATTTCGTAACTTGCTTGCTCGTTATTAATATTTACAGAGGCATTGCGAGCAATATCAAAATCAATTGTCACTACATGTTTAGACACTGTTTTTAACTGCTCAACTAACGCGTTATTACGAGGGCGGCCATAACAAATAAAGCCATCTACCAAGTCGACCACGTTGTTAAGGTTACCGCTATTACCTGAAAACAATAAAACATTAATGCCGTTTTTTTCAAGCACCGAGGTAACACCGCGCATAAAGCTGCTGGCCACAGGGTCCGACACCATGTATTCCACACTATCGGGCAGCACTAAAGCCACAATATTAAATGTGCCATTACGCAAAGATTGCGCGGCCTTATTGGGCCCGTAATAGCCCAAAGTTTTACACGCTGCGAGAATATCGTCTCGGCGTTTAGCCGATAGCTGATCAGGGCGATTAAACGCATTAGATACTGTCGCGTTAGACACACCTAACTCTTTAGCAATACTTTTTAGGGTCCAGCGGGTTTGCTTACTCATACCAATTCTTTACTCAATACACATGTTAATAAACTAACATATTCAGGGCGTTAGCAAAGTAAAAAAATAAGATTTTAGGGCTAATGTCGGCATTCTTTAGGCGCAATGCCAAAGGTTTGTTTAAATAGGCGACTAAAGTGGCTCGCGCTATTAAATCCAACATCAAAGCACACTTGGCTAATTGCATGGCCTTGTAGTAATTGAGTACGCGCTTTTTTTAGTCTTAACTGTTGCTGCCAAAGGGCTGGGGTAGTGCCAAATGCGAGTTTAAATTGATGATAAAACTTACTTCGGCTCATACATGCTATTTTGCATAAGGTATTTATGTCGAGCGTTTCACTTAAGTGTTCTTCAATATAAAGCAGGGCATCGCTCACTTTTGTTTTAAGGCGTGGCTTATCGCAGCTAGCTAGCAATAGCTCGCGGCTTTGTTGTTGTAATAAACGGGTGATCAATTCGTTCAACGACAAATCAATCAAGTAATGTCGCTGTGCGCCTTGCTCACTAAATAAATGCACCATGCGCTCTAATAATTGCTGCGTTTGAATATTATGTTGGGTATGCACTAACTGAGGTACATATTCAAATAAGCCATCGTGTGCAAAATTTTGCTGCATGTTTAGTGCATTCGCCACGCTCGTTATTTTATCTGTGCTAATTTCAATGGCTAAACAGGTGGTTGGGGCGTGCATTGATGCTTGTGGAAAATCAATTAAAACACCTTGCTCTGGCGCTAATACAAACGACTCGTGTGGTAAAAATACTTTATGGTATTGGCTCCTTTCTACGTGCATTACCTTTTTGCCGCTTAGCATGGCACAAAACAGCAGCTCGTTTGAGTGTAGTGCTACCTTTTGCGCGCTTTGATACGTGTCGTAAATACTCAACTCACTGCTATCTGCAGCGAATGTGACTTTATTTTCTATTAATACATCAAGTTGTTGGCGTTTTTTGTTTAACTGAGATGTGTGCATATCAATCCTTTAGGTTTTATTAGTTTGGACTCACAGACAACTTTTGTGGACAGCTAATCAAGTTTTTAGGTACTTGTTAGTTTAATGTCAATCAACATTGATTAAATATAAAGCATTTTGTTTTATATAAATGTTCGACCTTTAGCTAACAACAATAAAGAGAGCACACACATGATATATGCAAATCCAGGTAGCGATGGCGCACTCGTAAACTTTAAACAACAATACGGGAACTACATTGGCGGAGAGTGGGTGAAGCCAGTAAATGGCCAATACTTTGATAATATAAGCCCAGTAAACGGTAAGGTATTTTGCCAAATACCGCGTTCAGACAAAGACGACATAGAGCTGGCTCTCGATAAAGCGCATGCAGTGCGAGAGCAATGGGGCACAACGTCGGTGACCGACCGAAGTAACATACTGCTAAAAATAGCCGACCGAATTGAGCAAAACCTAGAGTTACTAGCTGTTGCCGAAACATGGGATAACGGTAAAGCAATTCGTGAAACACTCGCTGCTGATATTCCGCTAGCGGCAGATCACTTTCGCTACTTTGCAGGGTGCCTACGATCGCAAGACGGCACTATAGGTGAAATAGACGCAACCACCGTTGCGTATCATTTTCACGAGCCACTAGGTGTGGTTGGGCAAATTATTCCGTGGAACTTCCCTATTTTAATGGCCGCATGGAAACTTGCCCCAGCTCTTGCTGCAGGTAACTGTGTGGTACTAAAACCAGCCGAACAAACTCCAGCATCTATTTTAGTTTTAATGGAAATTATTGGTGATTTACTGCCTGCAGGCGTGCTCAATATTGTAAATGGGTTTGGTAAAGAAGCAGGCGAAGCACTGGCCACAAGTAAACGCATTGCTAAAATTGCATTTACAGGCTCTACACCTGTTGGCTCACATATTTTAAAATGTGCTGCTGAAAACATTATTCCGTCAACGGTAGAGCTTGGCGGTAAATCGCCCAATATATTTTTTAATGATGTAATGGAAAAAGATGACGCGTTTTTATCAAAAGCCATAGAAGGCGCCGTACTTGCTTACTTTAACCAGGGCGAAGTATGTACCTGTCCATCAAGATTGTTTATTCAAGAAGATATATACGAGCAGTTTATTGAGCGCATACTCGAACGTACCCAACAAATTAAACGCGGTAACCCACTCGACAGCGAAACCATGGTGGGCGCTCAAGCTTCAAAAGCACAGTTTGATAAAATACTTAGTTACATAGACATAGGTAAAAAAGAAGGCGCTGAAGTACTCACCGGCGGCAACGTAGAGCAGCTAAATGACGATTTAAACGGCGGTTATTACATACAACCTACACTGCTTAAAGGTACAAACGACATGCGTGTATTCCAAGAAGAGATTTTTGGCCCTGTTATTTCTATGTCGACCTTTAAAGATGAAGCCGAAGCACTTGAACTTGCCAACAGCTCAGAATTTGGCTTAGGCGCAGGGGTGTGGAGTAGAAACATGAACCGTGCTTATACCATGGGGCGCAAAATTGAAGCTGGCCGAGTGTGGACCAACTGTTACCACATGTACCCAGCACATGCTGCATTTGGTGGTTATAAAAAATCAGGAATAGGGCGCGAAACACACAAACTAGCACTCGATCACTATCAACAAACTAAAAATTTATTAGTGAGCTACAGTGAAGATCCGCTCGGCTTTTTTTAATAAAACAGTTCAAACTTAAACACAACAACCATTAAGTAATGAGAGCGCTGCATATTTGCAGCGCTTTTTATTCACAGTGCTCACAACACTATTTTAAGCGTGTTGTAATATATAAGTACAATACCAGCCGCGTTCAAAACGTTAAAACCTAAGCGTTTTAATAACTCATTCCTGCGTTAAAAAACGATTTTACGATATTAACTTTTTATAAAAGTTGCTCTAAAAATGTGCAGTGATTTATGCATTGTCGGATATTACTGATCTCCCCCAATTTAGTGTGTTACTGCATTAATGGAAACTTCTTTATAGTTAACTAATTGTTTACAGATGGTTATTTGCTGGCTAAGATAAATGCATTGTAATATAGGGACATTTTTCGGTTTATAAAGCGACAAATGTCGTAGATAAAATTGTTAGGTATCTCAATGGAATTTGAACAGACCAAAATTGGAATTGAAACCACGTATCCAGACAGTGGTCATGTAGAAATCGAATATCCATGGGCTGATAAAGTTGGAGAAAACAGATTTCAAATCAAAAACTTCCCCTTCTATGCTTACGGTATATCATACGATGACATAGTAGAAGCTGAGTTCGTTAATAAAGATGATAAATACCCGTTTTTTACTAAAGTAATCACAAAGTCGGGACATAGAACGCTAAGAATTAAACTGGATGAATCTGCAAAAGAATCAAAACGCTCGCAGGGTATTTTAGATAAATTAAGTTCTATGGAGTGCGGTTATGAAGGGACTAACGGTGAATTTTACTTTGTAATAAATGTTCAACCCCAATGCGATTTCGATGCAGTTCGTGATTTTCTCAACGATAACGATATTCGTTGGGAATATGCAGATCCTACATACGAGAAAATGCATAGCACCGATACCTAACAATCGCATTAACACTCGCTGCGCTCACTAGGGACAAAAACACGTAGGCTCCCTGCGCTTCGCTTGTACGTATTTTCGCCCGTTATGCGGGTGTTAGGTGCTTCTGAGAAATCAATGGCCAAATCAGAGATAAGACAGTTCTTAAAAGAAATCCGCACTAAATTTCCTGACGTTGTGCCTCTCATGGAAAAACATGAAAAATGGGCACTCACATTCCTAATGGAAGAGTTCGCAAATTTGACAACCATTTTGTTTAATCAAGGTAATTTAGAAGAAGCATTAGAACAGTTGCAGTACATGAGCGAAAAACTAGATACTGCAACCAAAGCAGAATTCGAATACATAGATGTATATTATGCAGAGCACTTATTCTGGAAAGGTACAAAAGAAGGTATTGAGCGTGGCTGGCCTCTCGTGCCAGATAATCTCAAAAAACTATACTTGGGCTTTCATGGTAAAGCCCCTAGGGTAGTGGTTTAAATATGCACGCACCTAACAACCTAATCAACACACTCACTTCGTTCGCTGGGATGCATACACATGGGCTGCGTCGCTTCGATCCAAATTATAGCCCATGTGTTTCCGCCCCTAAGTAGGGTGTTATTAGGTGCTCTAGATAGTATGCAGAATATTAATCCATGGCTTTGGTCAGCTTTTGTTTTGTCTCTCTCAGGGATCTTTTTTAGATGGGTGTTTGGTAATACGTTTGTGAGCTTGTTTCTTGCCGTATTGCTAGCTTTAGCGATAGTACCTTTAGTTAAAAAAATTCAGAGAAAGAATTAACAAGATACCCATCCAAACTTTGTATTTTTCGAAGCCTAGATTCTAATAGGTTAAATAAAGTGGCTGTCATCATGATTTTTTGGGTACAAACTAATTGCCTTAAAGCATAAAGTTATATAACTTATTAAGGTGAATACATTTTATTGACGTAAATTAATTAGCAGGAACGCCAAATGAACAATAAAATACTTAAATCATCTACCGCTACGTATCAAAGTGGTGTTGCAAAAGCCGATGGTAAATTTTATGTAACGCAAGGTGAGGTACGTTTTGAGCCATACAATGAAAGTGCTGGTTTAGGGCCTTATACTTTTACACGAAGCGCAATCGTAAAAATTGAAAAATCAGCAGGAACAGGCGCAGGCATTTTACCACTAACAAGCGATGCAATAACAATCACTTTAGATAATGAAGATACTTATGATTTTATTTTAGCAAACCCCGATGAATGGATTCGTCTACTCAAGCATTAAACAATCTCTAGAGCTGGCATTTAGGCATAATTATTTTAAGTGTGAGCTAAGTTAAACGGCATCAATATCAATAGTGTCCAGTTTTAACTATTAAAAAACTACAATAAAAGGATTTGAATGATGTTTAAAATATCTATGCTCACTTTTTCTACTAGCAGCTTTATTGTATCTTTTATGGGTTTTGCTAACACCGCTGTGTCACCGCAAACTGATTTAACTGGACACCTATCTTAGACTTTGATTTCTCATAAATTAAAAAGCATTATTTTGAATAATTATTTAGCTAGAAATTTCATGTTTACTCTAGTTCTAGTTTATAACCGACGGGCTCGCCTTGTGGCTTTTGGTAACTAAAACTGGTTAGTTTTACTAAAACGCTATCGCTTTTTTGCCAGTATACAATTGCCCTGTGATTACGTACTTCATGCATAATTACATCGTAATGTAAGCTCATGGGGAATAGTTCACTCTGGTTATTAAATGGTGCTGAAAGCTCAATAACCATGGAGCGGTAAAACCCAACGTGAGAGTTATGCACTAAATTAATTTCAGCATGGTTAAGCGTAACTGGCAAAGCTTGAGCATCGCTTATTAATGCCATATGGCTGTGTAAATAATCGTTTAATTTATTGAGTACATTACCTTTTAAGGGCTCATCTATTTGTGCGCCATCAAGTGAAAAGAGCGACGGCGCGGCTATAATTAAATCTTCAAGGGCAAAGCTTAACTTTAAACTCAGCGTATTAGTTGGCTGCTCAGTTAATGTTAGCTCACTGCCTGGTAGCGCATGTGCATTAGCAAATTTAGTGCTTAGTAAAACACATAAGGCGAGTGCTAAGACTCGCATTATAGGGTTTTTAATCATTGTGTTTGGCCGCCGTAGTCATCGGTTTTATCTCGCCATACAGAGTGTGTGTGATTGCCCTCTTCGTTAGTTGATTTATTTGATTGGACAACTAATGTATTACTTGAGCAAATTAAAACGTTATAAAAAAGCCGCTTGTTGAAACAAGCGGCTTAACTATTCTAACTAGGAAATAGTTTAGAACGTGTAACGTGCACCAATTGAGTAACGAGGACCGTATTGATTAGCAAATAAGAACTGCTCTTCGTAACGTCCGTAACCTTCTTCGGTTGCATTATTTAAGTTTATGCCATCAAAAAATACCGTTACGTTTTCGTTTACATCGTAGTTAACGCTCATGTCCCATTGGCCATACGCTTTAGCATATTGCGGAGGCGCATCAGCTGAACCTTGCGCTTGGCCTACACCAATTAGATACGAGTCGCGCCATGCATAAGTAATTTTAACTGATAGGCCGTCTTTTTCGTAAAAGCCTTGGAAGTTAGCTGAGTCACTTAAGCCTGTAAGCGGTGCTTGTTGATCAAGGCTTTCGCTATCAAATTCAACGTCGCCATCTACAAATGTTGCGTTAACACCAACACCAAAACCGGTTTCACCAATTAAGTGCTGTACTGCAACTTCAAAACCATCTACCGATTTACTGTCGGTGTTTTGCGGTTGGCTAATATTCCATGTAATTAGCGGATCGTCGCTGTTTGGTTCAATAACGCCATTTGCATTGCCGTAACCGCTGGCAATCATTTGTGCAAAAATAG
Organism: Pseudoalteromonas sp. SG43-5; assembly: GCF_014164345.1. Classification (NCBI taxonomy): domain Bacteria; kingdom Pseudomonadati; phylum Pseudomonadota; class Gammaproteobacteria; order Alteromonadales; family Pseudoalteromonadaceae; genus Pseudoalteromonas; species Pseudoalteromonas sp. SG43-5. The sequence continues at coordinate 217,481 of NZ_JACJFA010000003.1, read as the reverse complement.
CGTCGGTTGTTGCTTGCTCACCACGTGATTCAATATCGCTTACGGCTTGTAAGTAACGAGGGCCGTTTAAAATATCGTGCAAGCCATCAATAGTAGTTTGCGTAATGGTGGTTTGAATAAAGTTATCAACGTCTTTTTTAAAGTAACCAACAGATGCGTAGCTGCCTTCTGCGTAGTAATACTCAAGTGATAAATCAAGGTTTGTTGATTCAAACGGCAATAAGTTTGTATTACCTTGGCTACCTGTGCGAGAACCTGGTTTTGGGCTGCCTGTTAAGCTGCGGCCACCGGCTAAATTACCCAGTGGTGCACGCGACATTGTTTTACCCCAAGATACGCGGGCTACTACGTCTTCAGTTAAATCAACACTTACGTCGATTGAAGGCAGTAAAACATCGTAATCACCTTGTTGCTCTAAGAAGTTATCATCGCCGCCAGCAGCGTATTGCATGATCCACTCAGAAGCGCTGATCCAATTAACTTGATCTTCAACGCGTTGACGTACAGTACTGGTTACATCTGTTTGCTCATAGCGTAGGCCTGCATTTACTTTTACGTAGTAGTTACTTACGTCAAATTCCCAGCTTGATTGAACATAAAAGCTATTAGTGATTTCTTCTACGTAGCTTTCGCTGTCAATACCATCCATATATGCATTTGCGGCGTATGCATCGCCGCCTGTCACATCAGCTGTTAAGTAAGCAATTTGGCGCGCAACAGCTTCGTCAAAATCGTAGGTATAGTAGTAACCAGGTTGTAAGTCACTGCCGCCCCCTTCAAATTGATCTAAAAGGCCCGATGTATCGTGACGGGTAAACATGCCGTCTGGGAATATTTCTGTATACGACGGGTTAAAACCAGGGCCACCTACTAAACCACTCCATGCGGTGTAACCACCGGTGTTTTGTTCTGTACGTGATGCGCCAAATTTGACTTTAACTAAACCAATGTCATAACTTTCGTTATACCATGTTGTATGTAGCTGTAATTGTTCAATGTTTGATTCACCCGGTGAGTGAGTAAACTGACTAAAGTTTGAATCAATTTCGCCAGGCGTTAATTCACTTGTGCCATTTAACCAATTAACTTGTGCACTGGGTACTTCGCCCGTGCGGTAATCATAAATTTTATTAGCTAGCTGATCAGAACCTAAAATTACTTGGCCGGCACTTCCCAGCCCATTGTCGGCGCCGTTATCGGTTTCGTTTTTAGAGTCGTGGTAATCAAGCTCTACGTGCCACGTGTCACTAATTTCCCAATCTAGGTTTAAACCAAGTGAGCGCGCTTTTACTTCTGAAGTTCCTTTATTAGCTGTGAATGACGCATCGTTACCGCTAATATCAGCATAAACAGCCGTACCATTTTCATCAAGCTCGTAGCCATTAATATTGCTACCAAAGTCGTTCCAAATACCCCAACCAATACTTTGAGAACCTGTTACAGCTTTACTTGCGGTGTAATCAAGTGTTGCTACAAAGCCATCTACCGGTGCATATTGAAAGGTAACTTGTCCGTTTGTACGTTCACGTTCTACATCTTCAATAGAGTAATTCATGTCTTTAGGGAAGTAGTAGTTACCTGCAGGGTCTGTGCGGTTATCAACGACGTTGCTGCTATCTAATTCAGGTAAGTCTACGTTTGCCTGCCAGCCTTGAATATTGGCACTTTGTTTTTGAAAGTCACGCTCTTGGTGCGAAAACGAAAAACCAAAGCCAAAAGTGTCATCTACAAAAGTATTGCTGTAAACAGTAGAAAACTCTGGTGTTACGTCATCACCAGCTTCGTTTGACGAGTCGTGATTTGCTTTAACGGTTGCTGAAAAGTTTTGACCCGGCTTTTGAAAAGGGCGCGCAGTAGAAATATTAACTGTTGCACCTAAGCCACCGCTTGGCACGTCTGCACGTGCTGTTTTAAAAACTTCAAGGGCACTTACGCCCTCAGAGGCAACGTTTTCAAGATTATACGAGCGTGTATAACCTGTGCCCGGCATTTGGCGGCCATTTAAGGTTATTAAGTTAAACTCAGGGCCAAAACCACGTACTGTAATTTGGCTACCTTCACCGTTTGCACGGCTCACCGATACGCCGGTAATACGTTGTAATGATTCTGCTAAGTTGGTATCTGGGAATTTACCCATTTCTTCAGACGAAATGGCATCTACAATACCTGAAGAGTCGCGTTTCATATCCATAGAACGAATAAGTGAACCACGAATACCTTTTACTTCAATAACTTCTACATCAGATGAAACGCTTGTTTCTGCTTCTGCCGCAATAGCTGTGTTTAATGTGCTCGCAGCAATGATGAGAGACACAGAAGCCGCAAGTTGGCTCTTTTTAAAATTGAATGTGTTCATAATAGCTCTGCTTTATAAAATGTTGTTGTGTAGCAATAGGCGCTAAGCGCCTATTGGTGTGTGTTTTATGGATTTGCAATAATCACGTTATCTATACGGTAAAGCGCGCCATCGCCCATGTCCCAGCTAGGAAAAACCATAATTACGTTTAATGCGCTAATGTCTAGGCCGGCATCAAATAATTGCTGAAGAGGGAAGGTGTATGTTTGCCATTCGCCCGTTACAGGTACTTGGCCTTCAACACTGCTAGATAAAGCAAGCTCTACGGCACTCGATGTACCAATTGATTCAATTTTAAATAGCCATTGTGCGTCAATATCTGAAGGGGCTGATACAACTTTCATATCAAATTGAACTACACCATTTTCAAGTATTGCAGAGGCATCAAACGATACGTCTTCATCAGCTATAAAGCCCATTACTGTAGCAGTAGAACCAATGCTAAATTGCGCTACTGCGCCATGCGCGTCATCATCGGTTTCTGTTGTTGGTGTAGAGCCACCACAACAATCCCAAATACTCCACTGATCGGCAGCTGCATCTTTAAATACAGTAAGCTCACCCGTTGCAGCTGGCGCTGCATTTGGATTATAAATCTTAACGTTATCTACACGGTAAACAGAGCCTTCACCTGCCCCCCACGCTGGGAAAATCATTAATACATCTATAGTACTTACATCTAAGCCAGCAGCTGCAAGATCAGACAATTTAAATGTATATGTTTGCCACTCGCCAGTAACTGGCGCTAAGCCTTCAACACTTGCCGTTAATTCAAGCTCTACTGCAGAGTCGCCGCCATTTGACTCAACTTTAAATAACCACGGTGTAGCTGGATCGCTAGGAGTAGAGGTTACTTTTAAATCAAATTGAATAACGCCTTCATCTAAAATGCTACTAGCGTCAAACGATTCGCCTGCGCCTCCTGACGATGTGCGGCTATTAAAGCCCATCACAGTAGGCTCTGCACCAATGCTAAACTCTGCAGTTAGACCATGTTCTTCATCATCCATAGCTTCAACAGGGGTTGAGCCACCACAACAATCCCACATTGGCCATGCTAGATTTTGCTCATCAGTAAAAATAGTAAGCTCAGGTGATACGCCTAAGTTATCTTGAGTAATCTCAACATCGTCAATTAAATAAACAGCGCCTTCACCTGCGCCCCATGCTGGAAACACCATAATCACATCAATTGCACTAATATCTAAATTTGCTGCATCTAGATCTTTTAGTAAAAATGTATAAGTTTGCCATTGGCCAACAACAGGGCTTACGCCTTCAACACTGTCTGTAATCGGCATTTCTATTGCGCTAGAACCTTCATTACTTTCAAGTTTTACAAGCCAAGCTGCATCAGCTGTGCCTGGTGCATTTGTTACTTTCATTTTAAAGCGAACGTAACCTTCATCCAGCATTGGAGATGCATCAAACGGGCTGGCTTTTCCTGCTTCGTCAGTAATAAAAATCTCACGGCTAATAAAGCCCATTACAGTGGGTTCTGCACCTACTACAAATTCAACTACATCACCTTGGGTTTCATCTGCAACAATAGCGGGAGTAGAACCACCACAACAATCCCATGCAGGCCAATTTGGATTAAATGATTCACCAAAAATAGTTAGTGGTGTTGCAATGCCTGTCGAAGGTGGACTAGGAATTGGTGCATCGCCTTCAAGCAACGCATCGTCTAAGCTATTGTAACCTGGGCGAATAGTTTCACAGCCTTTACCTGTTTCAGGGTTTGATGCACATTGATAAACACGTACGTAATCAATAGCAAAGGTTTGGCCGTTTTCAAATGCGCTAGCGTCTACACCTAAATCATTTACGTTTTCAGGCCAGTCACCGCCTACTGCTAGGTTTAGCAATAAGTGAAAGTCTTTATCAAATGGTGCGCTATCCCAATGCGTTGTAAGTTCGCCAGAACCTTGTTCAAAGTATTCTGCAAACCAACCACGATGTTTTAGGCCTACAGCCTCACCACTTGCATTAGTACGAACTTCTGATTGACGCTGAGTTGCATAAAGGTAACCGTCTACGTACCAGCGAATTTCACCTTCTTGCCATTCAACAGCATACGTGTGGAAATCATCTGCGGGATTAGTATCTTCAGGGAATTTGTATTCTTGCCCTGTGTAGCTGTTATCTGGCCACGCACGTCCGTAATGAAGGGTGCCGTGGATACTGGACTCTATACCGCCATCTTCATCTGGTGTTTTAAGGTTTACTGATTCTAAAACATCTATTTCGCCAGAACGAGGCCAAGTGCCGTAAACTTCATCAGTTGGCAGCATCCAAAATGCTGGCCAGCTACCTTGTCCTGATGGAAGTTTGGCGCGCACTTCAAAGCGACCATATGTAAAGTCGGCGTTGTAACGCGTATTTAAGCGCGCTGAAGTGTAAGGTTTTTCTGCACCCTCTTCAGCGGGTAGGGCAACAATGTTTAACACACCGTCTGCAATAAATGCATTTTGCTCACTGTCGGTGTAACACTGTTTCTCGTTGTTACCACCGCCATCGCAGTTTAATTCATAGTTCCATTTGTTTGTATCAATGGCTGAGCCTTCAAACTCGTCGCTCCAAACCATTTGCCAATCTGATACTGGCTCAGAGGCATCTACATTTTCAAAATTTGATTTAGTGGCAGAGTCACCACCACAGCCAGCTAACGTAACTAAAGAGATAGCGGCAAGTAAACGTGTAATGTGCGTTGTTTCAATGTTCATAACTGAACCCCGGTTTCAACAGATTATTGTCAGATTAATTGTTTTTTGAGCTTTGTTTTTCATGCTGTAAGCGCTTACATTTTAGATTGTGTTTTGTAAGCGCTTACAAATGATATTGTGGAGTACGCAAATGGTCAACATATTTGTTTATTTTATTTACAATTAGTTTACGGTAAGAGGCGTTTTAGTGTTACTTAATTCATAATAGACTCTTTAATAAGAGCCTATTAAATATAGGACTAATCCGAGAATGTACGCGGTTTACTTATTTTTAAATGGCATGAGCAATAAACCCCAAAGCGAGGCATTTTGCTTTTGGCTTGGGTATTCTTTTAAGCCAATATTTATATCTGCGTCGGCTTTTTTTGCTTTATCTTTGTAGCTACCAAATAATTTATCCCACCAAATTACACTAAAACCATAGTTTGAGTTGGTTTCACTAACCACTTGGCTATGGTGAATTCGATGCAAAATTTGCGTCATTAATATTAAACGCAGTGGTTTTTCAATGGCATTAGGTAGGCGTATATTTGCATGATTAAATAATGCTAAACCATTAAGTGCTATTTCAAATATAAGTACCGCAATGGCAGGTACGCCAAGAGCTGTTAATGCAATGAGTTTTATAAGTATGCTCAGCACAATTTCGATAGGGTGAAAGCGCAAGCCCGTACTTGTATCAACATGTGCATCGGCGTGGTGTACACGGTGCAAGCGCCATAAAATAGGCACTTGATGAAATAATCTATGCTGCCAATAAATTAATATATCGAGTAAAAGTATGCTCAATATAATAATTAAACTGCTTGGTAGGGCTATTTGATTAAATAAGCCAATGCCGTGCTCTTGATTGTAAAGTGCAACAGCGGTTAACCCAATAGGGACCACTAAGCGCGCAATAACTGATGAAGCAAACACTAATCCAAAATTAGCAAACCAACGTGTACTGCTTTTAATAGGTGCTTGGCGAGCAGGTTTTTGCCATTCAAGCAGCATCATTATAATTAAAATGCTAAAAAAGCAGCCGAGTCGCCACCATACTTCATTAGTCATCTATTACCTCAGAATTTGCACTGTTAGGCACGTTTTCAGCTGCTTTGTTAGCATCGGCTTCTTGTTGCTTAAGCGTGTGATAACCGCCATGTATACGGGTAAAAATAGTTATGCCACATGCAATAGCAAAAATGCTCGCCATAACAGCAAAGTGCTGCGGCCAAATACAAAATGCAATAAATAGCGCTATTGTTTCAGTGCCTTCGGTTAAGCCGTTTAAGTAGTAAAAGCTTTTGTATTTAAATTGCGGTTTTTCGAGTTTAAATTTTTCGGCGGCAATCGCAAAAGCTAAAAAGCTTGAGCCCGTACCAATAAAAGTGGCAAGTAATAACGATCCCGCTATCGCGTTTTGCTCAGGGTTTGCCAAAATAAAGCCAAGCGGAATAGCCGCGTAAAATAAAAAGTCGAGTGTGATATCTAAAAAGCCACCCGCGCTTGAACTTTGGTTTGCATAACGTGCTAATGCGCCATCAAGTCCATCTAAAATTCGATTTAAAGCAATGGCCACTAATGCGCCGTACCACATTTCAAACGCCAGTAATGGCACGGCTAATAAGCCAACTAAAAAGCCTACCACGGTTAGCTGATCGGCGGTTATGCCGCGTTTATGCATAAGCATAACCACAGGTGTTAAAAGTGGCTTAATGACAGGGGTGATAAATTTGTCTAGCATGTTTATTGCCTTATGCGTTTAAAGCTATGTATTTAAAGTGCGCTATTTAAAGTTATGAGTTTGCCATTTGCAGCGTCGGCGTCGCTATGGTCATGAGTTACCATAATTGCAGGTAGCTTATGATCGCGTATTTGGCTAAACACGAGTTCGCGTGTATCAACACGCAGTTGGGTGTCGAGTTTGCTAAAGGGTTCGTCGAGTAAAATGGCTTTAGGTTCGCTCAGCAGCATACGTAATAATGCAACACGGGCTTGTTGCCCGCCCGAGAGGTTATCGGGGTGACGATTACCCATGTCTTTAAGACCTACTTGCTCAAGTGCGTGTTCTATTTTTTCAAGGCGTTGTTTTTTATTACCTTTTGGCATTGCAAAGGCAATGTTACCAGCAACAGTTAAATGAGAAAATAATAAAGCGTCTTGATAAAGCACTCCAATATGGCGCAAGTGTGGAGGGGTGTTATCGATATTTTGACCATTAAGCCACACCTCTCCATTGGCCTTAAAGCTACTTGGTAAAGTACCCGTAAGCCAATTTAATAAGCTTGATTTACCACTGCCTGATGGGCCCATAATAGTCAGAATTTCACCGCCATTAACTTGCTCGTTTAAGCTAAGTAACAGCTCATTTTGGCGATAAAGCTGACAATTTTTAATCTGTAACGATGACTGCATTAAAAAACCTTAACCCTGATAGTGTTAAACATGGGTGCTTTAAATATGTGCACTTTTAAATACGTGCACTTTTAAATACGTGCACTTTTGAAAAAATATTTAGGTAAACCCCATGCCAGTATAAATCCAATAAGCGGCAACGCCATTTGCATAATAGCGTACACGGCACTGGTGCGTCTGCTTGCGCCATTGGCAAGCGTAACGGCTTCGGTTGTTATTGTGGTTATGCGCCCGCCACCAGCTAAAAGCGTGGGGAGGTATTGTCCAAAACTAATTGCTAAGCCCAGTGCGGCTGCAATTAAAATAGGGGCAAACAACTGAGGTAGTTTTACTTTAAAAAACACCTTGCACGGCGCTGCGCCTAGGCTTGCTGCAACATGAGCAAAACGAGGATCTAAGCGCCTATAGCTGCTTGCAAGTGACAAAAACACATAAGGCAACACAAACAGTAAATGCGTAAGTACCACATTAAAAAATGCAGCTTGGTTATTTACCAATTGTTGTATCCATACTAGCCCAAACAAAAAGGCAATACTGGGTACTAATAACGGTAAGTAAATAATTAAACTGGTAAAACGAGAAATAGGTTTGTCACTCAACTGCTCTGATTCTAAACACAATAAAGTAAGAATAATGGCAAATAATGTGGTTACTAAGCCGATTGCTAGCGTATTAAAAAGCGGGCTGCTCATTTGCATTAGCGCACTTTTAAAATGCAGTAGTGTAAATTGCTCAGGCATTGCATCTGGAAAGCGCCAAAAGCCTGCAACCGACCACATAACTAAACCAATAAGCGACAATAGTATAAAGCTAATTACTAATGTGGTGAGTACGACCGTTATTTTTTGCCAATAAAATCCGCCGTATTCGCGCACTCCATTAGTGAGGGAGTCGCTAAATAGCACTTTTACGGCCTTTTCTGCGCCAAGCCAAAGGGCTAATAACCCACCTGTAACAGCCAGTTGTAATAAAGCGCCCGCTGAGGCTTTAATGCGCAGGTTTAAATCAACATCGTTAAACCAATGCATTATTGCAACGGCTAACGTGGGTGGTGTATTTGGCCCTAAAATGAGTGGCATTTCTACACTGGCACTTGCATAGGCAAGCACCGCTAAAAGGGGCAAACGCAGCAGCGGATAAAGGCTTGGCAGTATTACTTTAAAAAAGGCGGTCATTGGGCAATAACCCAAGTTAAGCGCAACCTTATGTTGTTGGCGTAATTTTTTGCCAAGCTCAGGTTGAGCAAGTACGCCCAGTGCCATTAATAATAAAAAGGGAAGCTCTTTTAGTGTTAAGCCTAAAATAATACTAATACCGAATGAATCATGCGGAAACATGCCGTTTGGCGCAAGTTCCCAGCCGCTTAACCAAGGCGACGCTAAGCGTGAAATCATACCTGAAGGGGCAATTAAAAACCCCACCGCAATAGCCGCGGCGGCATGAGGTATCACTAATATAGGGCTCAATAAACGCTGAATTCGGTTGAGCCACGGGCTATTAAAAAACGCAGCTAAAATCATTAAGGTAATGATAAATGCAAGCAAAGTACTTATTAAGCCCGTTGCAACGCTTAAGGTAACCATTTGAGTAAGGCCAGGTGTTTGCCAAAGGGCATTAAAACCTTGCAAGCTAAACGTTGTTTGCTCAAGTACGGGCGCATAACCAAAGGCAGGCAGCAATACGCTAATTAAGCCACCAAGTACGGGTAGTATAAGTAAAGCGAGTAAAAATCGCGGGCTAAATTTTACAATGTGCGTAAACATATCGGTGCTGCACTGCGTTGTTGCTTTGGTATTTACAGGTACACTTTTTGAAATAACGCTCATTGGCTTACTCCATAACGGGTTTGCCAACCTTGCATAATGGCGTTTACCCAACTTGGATGAGGTTCGCTCAATGTGCGTTTAATACTGTTTAAAGGCAGTGCACTTGGATGCGGTTTAGCTGTTTTAAATAAGGCTTGCTGTTCAGGCGTTAACGTTGATTGAATAAGTACGCTTTTATCGCCCCATATATGCGCTTTTTGTTTTTGAGCTTGCGCTTCAGGGCTGAGTAAAAAATTAGCCACTAATTGTGCACTTTGCTGGTGGCTTGCATTGTAAGGGATTGCCACAAAATGGGTATTACTTAAACTGCCATCACTCATTGCGTAACTGCGAATGCTGTTTGGTAAATCATAGCGTTTTACAGCTGCCGGTACTTCAGGTGCTGAAAAAGTAAAGGCTAAACTCAGCTCTGTATCGTCCACAAGGCGGCGCATTTGAGCACCACTTTGCATAAAATGAGTGCCACCACGCCAAAGAGTTGGGTGTAGTTTATCTAAAAAGTCCCATAGTGGGTTTAACACTTGCGCCGTATTTTTAGTTGTAGCTGGTTGGTTTAGCTGCGCTTTAATGTTTTCGCTGCTGTGCTTATGCAGCACAACTAAGGCGTATTTTAAAAAGCTCATACCTAAAAAGTCAGGCGGCTTTGGGTAACTAAAGCGACCAGGGTTTTGTGCGCTCCAGTTTAATAATTCGTTTAATGTCGTCGGCAATTTATTGTTTGCCTTACCATTTATTGCAATGCTGTCGTAATAAAACGTAAGTGACGCTTGCCCCCATGGCGCTTCCATCCCATTGGTAGGTAAACCAAAATCAAATGTTACAGCAGGGTTATTAGCAGCATCGGTTAATGCAAAGTAGGGGAGTTTATTTGCCCATTGCTTTAAAAGAAGAGAATGCTCACTCATGGTGGCAAAGTTAGCCCCGTTGATCCACATTAAATCTACGCTGCCTTGGCTGTTATTGTTTGCTGATTTTTCGGCAAGTACACGGCTTACCGCTTCGCTGGTGTCACTTAGTTTTACATGCACTAAGTTAATGTTGTACTTAGTTTTAACTTGCTGTGCTGCCCATTGAATATAAGCATTTATTTGCGCGTCGCCGCCCCATGCATAAAAGTATACATCTTGATTGCTACCAAGTGCTTGAACTTGTTGCCAGCGAGAACCCTGTTGTATGTTTATTACTAAATTACTTGTACTATTTGAGTTAATAACGGTATTAGCAAACGCAGTGCTTGAAAAAGCAGCTAAATTTGCGATTGCACAAACGCAAAACGCGACACAGCAAAAGCTGTATCGCGCCTGTGTTTGCCAAAACTTAATGGCGAACATTTAAATCCCAGTTGTAGTCTAAAAATTTAACTTTCATGTCATCATTTTCAAGTGCTTTTTGCTGAGCGGGTATCAGTTTAAGCGCATCGCTGTACTGCAAGAAAAACTGCTGTAGCGTGTTTGCACCTCTAAAGCCTTTTTCAAAGTCATCGCCGTACCATTTAAATATTGAAGACACGCTTAGCGTATTTTCTTGAGCCATATTGCGTGTCATATCTGATAAAAAGCGCACTGTTTGCTCTTGCAATTGGCTCTCTAAATCAGTGGCTGTATAGGCTTCTTCTCGAAGCGCTGGGCAACCAATACTCGCGCAATTTACTGCAAAGTGAATACGTGGATCGTTGTATTTACCGCTGCCACGTATTAAACCATGCTCTATATCATCAAGGCTGCGAGTTTTGCCAAGTAATGGCACAAACTCTTTACTCCATGGTGAGCTAAAAAAGCTCCCTAAGTCTTTAATTGACTTAATATCTGGGTACTTAGTCAATATAAGTTCAACAGTCCACGCATTATAAGCATTGATTAAAAAAGCGAGTTGCTTAGGCTTTTCCCACGCGTCAAATTCGCTTTGCGTTACAGCCGTTAACGAATCTAAATACGTTTTTAGCTGTGCATGCTCACGTTTTATAGCAGCGTAATCAACCTCAGTACTGTGATTATGATTAATAGCGACAACATACTTATTTAATAATGCATTCCAGCTATCGTGCATGTTTTGGGCTTGGGCCGAAAATGACGTTGCAAACGATGTTACAACTAAAGCCGAACCAAGTAGCAATGCTTTTAGAGGTGTTTTAAACATAATTAACCTCTGCGCCAAGTGTGGTATTTTTCAAGCAAGTTAAGCACTTTTTCAGGTGCATGAGCGCGTTTCCACTCGCCTGCTGCGTATTTGTTACCTTCAGCCCAAGTAGGGTAGCTGTGTATAGTACCGAGTATTTTGTTAAGGCCTAAACCGTGTTTCATTGCCAGTACAAACTCAGCAATTAAATCGCCAGCGTGTTCAGATACTACGGTAACACCCAATATTTTGTCTTTGCCTTTGGGTGTAATCACTTTAATAAAGCCTTTAGTGGCGCTGTCGGTAATTGCACGGTCTAGCTCTTCAAATTCAAAACGAGTGATTTCGTAATCTATGCCTTTGTCTTTTGCGTCTTGCTCGTTTAAGCCAACACGTGCTACTTCTGGGTCAATAAACGTAGTCCACGGAATAACACGGTAATCTACTTTAAACTTTTTAAGGTGACCAAATAAGCCATTTACCGCTGCGTACCAACCCTGATGAGCGGCGACGTGCGTAAACTGATACGGACCTACAATATCGCCAGCTGCGAAAATATTTGGGTACAGTGTTTCTAGGTATTCGTTAGTTACTACTGTGCGGTTTGTTTCAATGCCTAGCTCTTCAAGACCGTAACCTTTAAGGCGTGCACTTCTACCAACGGCACATAATAGCTCGTCGTATTCAATATCTATTTCTTTGTCGTTATGTTTAACAACAATATATTTTTTACCATCGCGCGTTTCACAGCGAAGTGCTTGGTGCGATGTTAAAATATTAACGCCACTTTCGGTTAACGCTTCGTGAGCAAAAGTAGACACTTCAAGGTCTTCTTTGATCATGATGCGCTCCGCCATTTCAATTTGCGTAACGCTTGAACCTAAACGTGCAAAGCTTTGTGCTAATTCGCTACCAATTGGACCACCACCAAGTACTACAAGTTTTTTAGGTGCCTCATCTAGCTCTGCAAATTTATTCCACAATGTATCGCTTGTTACATAGCCTGTTTCTTCAATACCAGGTAGTGGCGGTACAAATGGGCGTGCGCCAGTTGCAATAACAATGGTGCGTGCCGTGAGTGTTTGCGTGCCACCGTCGTTAAGTTTAATTTCTACAGTCCACGGGTCTATTAATTTACCGTAGCCTTTTACAACATCTACGCCTAAGTCAGTGTAACGCTCAACACTGTCGTGTGGTGCTACATCTGCAATTACTTTGTGTACACGTGCCATTACTTTTTTGAACGAAAACTGCGGTGTCGCATTTTCTAGGCCGTAGTTTTCACCATGGCGAATTTGTTCTGCAATTTTAGCGCTTTTAATGACTGCTTTACTTGGAACACAACCATAGTTTAAACAGTCACCGCCCATTTCGCCCGCTTCAATAAGGGTTACTTTTGCTTTAACAGCAGCGGCTATATAACTTGTTACCAAACCACCTGCGCCTGCGCCAATAACAATCATGTTACGGTCGAATTTTTTAGGCTTAGTGTAGTTTTTGTATACGCGACGCTTTTTAAACACGTTTAAGATTCCTTTTGCAATGAATGGGAATATACCCAATAAAGCGAATGATAAGATTAAGTTGAATGATAAAATTCCAGATAAGCTTTCTATTTGCGCCAGTTGTGTACCTGCGTTAACAAATACAAATGTACCGGCGAGCATACCTGCTTGGCTTACCCAGTAGTAAGTCCAAGACTTTATTGAAGTAACACCCATTAGTAAGTTGATTAAAAAGAACGGAAACACCGGCACTAATCTAAGCGTAAATAAGTAAAATCCACCTTCTCTTTCAACGCCTGCATCAATGGCGGCTAATCGCTCAGGAAAACGTTGTTTAATAGTGTCACGTAGTAAGTAACGCGATACTAAAAAGGCAAGTGTTGCGCCAATAGTTGAGGCAAAAGATGCAACCAATAAGCCTTCAACTAAGCCAAACAATGCACCTGCGGCAAGTGTTAAAATAGCGGCGCCTGGTAAAGAGAGAGCAGTTACTACTACGTATAGTAAAAAGAACCCACCAATAACGAGTAACGGTGACTGCTCTTTGTATTGGTTAAACTGATCCATCGATCCTTTTAAGCCATCAAGCGTAAGTAGTTGGTGTAAGTCAAAATGAAAGAACAGGCCGACGGCGGCCGCTGCAATCAATAATAGAAATATTTTTTTAATCATGTTCTCTCTCTTAAAAACTATGCGTAAGGGTTAACTTGGCGTTAATTGGCAACTCAGGAAAAGCTAAAGTTGCACCAAAGTAACCGCCTTCAAATACTGGGCGCCAGTTTTTTTGATTCGTCACGTTGTTCACATCTAATCGTAACTTGGTATTAGGCGTAAAAGCATAGCTAGTATTTACGTTTAGGGTGTACTGATCACGAATTTTTACTGTCGCCAAAAAGTCTAATGGGTAACTCTTTGTATATAGACCTGAAAAACCCGTTTGCCATTTCGAATTAATTGAATAATTTCCGTTAAAGCTGAAAGATTGCTCAGGGATGCCCTGAACTTGGCGGTTTGAAGGTGCAAACGCGGTAAAGCTAGGTGCGCCAACACTGGTACCTGCAATAATATCTGGACGTGAGTTGTCAAATGCATCTGCTACTTGCGCTGAGTCTTGGCTACTTGCAGAATTATCGTAGCGAGCATCAATATAGCTGTAGCCGGCACTTAACCAATAAGGGTAAGCATCATAGAATACTTGGCTTTCAAAGCCGGTAGTACGAATGCCGGTATTACTACCATCGCGATTACGTAAACTACGACGTTGGCTAAACACTGCACCATCGGCGTACCAATCACTGTCGGTTGGTGCGTATTTCAAACCAAATTCAACTAAGGTATTTTCGGTTGAAAAGTTTTGTGCGCTAATCGTGTTGTCACCACCAAGAGACGTACCGCCAGCCATACTATTTGATGTGGCTTCGTTGTAACTTGCTGCACCATAAGTGGTGTAATCACCGTTTAATCGGTAATTAAAGCTTATTTGCCCCGAATGTAGCTTATCGTTAATGCTATCGCTCGCTGCAATTTCACCCTCTGGTGCTATTGGGTCGTGCGCGTCTACGTCATAAAAATCAATGCGGTAGCCAACACTTGTATGAAACTTATCTGTCCAATCTGAATCTTGCTGAATAGCAAAACCCGTTTGCCATGAGCGCGAATCGGTAGTGTCTGATAAGTTAAAGTCGCCGCTGCCATCGTTATTAATATCGTACTGACCACCAGGGGATACAAATACACCTGGACTAATTTCAATTAAACGCGCTTGTTGTGCATCAGTTAAAGGAATGCGGCGATTTGAAATTGGGCCAGTTAAATCAATAGGTAGGTCGGCTTCTGTTGTAAATTGGCTGTAGCCTAGCACGCGGTTGTAACGCACATCAAAAGCAAAAATTGTTTGCTGTTCGTTGCTCCATTGGTAAGTCAGTTCGGTACGGTTCTGCGCGGTATCGGCACCATCTATAATTTCAACAAAGCTATTTTGTGCAATTTCTTCGCGTTGTAAGTGCTGAAAATACGTAATGTTTTTTATTGATGCGTTGTTTGAAAGTTCACGCTTATAAATACTGTGTAGTAAATAAGTAGTGGCTTCGTTTTGATTGTCAGGGTCGGTAAGTACTGTACTACGGTCTATTTTTACTTGCCCAGTAGGTGAAACAATAGAACCTGCCGCTGGAACTGTACTGCCATTTACTTGCACGCCTTGGCCGGTAATATAAAGGCCATTATCTATTAGCGCTTGAGTAGGGCGGTTAATACCTGCGTTATCGGTAAATTCAACTTGGTATAACTCAAAGTTAATATCCCAGCTGCTCTTGTCATCAGGTAACACCCTAAGTGCTGCAAATAGGCTGTCGCTTTTCGTGCCCGAAAAGTCGTAGTAACTGCCGTTATCAATGTGTTCAGCGCTTACTCTAAAACCTACTTTGTCTTTTACTATAGGTGCACTGTAATCAACTAAAACGCTGTACTGATCCCATCGTCCTGCCGATACCGTTGCTTTGCCTTTACTGTCGTCAGTTGATGCTTTTTTAGAATGTAAGTTTACAAAACCACCGTTGCGTTGGCTTGAACCAAATAATACCGGTGGCGCGCCTTTTACTACATCTATTTGTTCTATAGAGTTGAACGATAACGGCACACCAAAGCCATTATTACCTGCTTGGCGGCGTGTATCATCTTGGAAAAGCTCACCTAGTTGCCCACGAATAGTAGGTAAACTTGGTGCCCCAAAACCACTGGCTGAATAGGTATTAGGGCTGACTGCAAGTACGTCTTGTAAAGTTGTAATATTGAGTTGTTCTATTAACTCGCTTGAAATTGGTGTTACTGAACGGGCTATATCTCGTAGAGCTAAGTTGTCGCCAAAGGGGCCGTCTACAGTGGCATTTTTAACCGAAAGACCTTGAGATTTAATAACTTGGCCTGCCACCTCAATACGCTCAATTGCGCCTTCTTTGGCTGCAAAAGCATTAAGTGGTGTATTTAATATGGTGGCTAGGGAAAGTGCTAAATATGCGTGTTTCAAACGTTTTCTCTCTACGGTTAAAATGTTGTTGGCGATAAAGACCGAAAGGATTAAAAATAACTTTCAGTAAAATTTTGATTCTTTTTGTTTTTTAGAACATAACAAAACAGATGCATTATAAAGATGGTAATTAAGTAGTATTGTTTTATTAGTTGATAAAATATTAATACAGCGATTGTACTAGAGTGAATGTAAATATATGCTTTTAATAGAATTTTTAATTATAGACTACTTTTAACCTGCTAACATTTTAAAAGAGTTAACTTTTATGCAGCATTTTTTAAATTACTTAAATAAGCTTCACTTTTAGTACTGCATGGCTTAACTAATGAATTTAATTAAAAATTTTTGAAATAAAAAATAACTTATACGGTCTAGGTTACTTCTACGTTTATTAATATTCATTTAAGGAAATTTTATGACAGGTTCAATGAATTCTGATGTGCAAAACCGTTTGCAGTGGTCACTTTTATCTTTGCGTTTAGGCGTGTTTATTGTAATGGTTATGTGGACATTCGATAAGTTTGTTAATCCTGGGCATAGCGCACGTATTTTTGAACATTTTTACGGTATTAGTGGCTCTACAGATATAGTGGCTTACATTATTGGTGCGGTGCAGTTAGTGCTTGTTTTAGCATTTTTAGCGGGTATTAAAAAACGCATTACTTATGGTGTGATTTTTGTGATGCATGGTTTGTCTACGCTTTCATCTTATAACCAATACATTGATGGCTTCAACAACTTATTATTCTTCACTGCATGGCCAATGTGGGCTGCGTGTTTTGCACTTTACTTATTACGCGACCAAGACGTGAAATTTACTGTAAAGTAATAAAGTATATGCAAAAAAATTGGTTATAAGCCATAAGGCTTATAACCAATAAGTACACAGGGAGTGTGTGGAAGTCGGTTTGCGTGTTTACAACTAATGCATTGCGTCGTTGTATTGCTCAGCAAGGCTCTCTTTTTGCCCTTCGGTAAGTGCTTTACCCGCTAATTGAAACACTTCGTGTTCTTCTTCACTTAAATGATGATGTACCAAATGGTGTAGCTTTTTAGCTGCAACTAACCATGCAGACGAGCTCATTTCGGTATCTTCAAGTTGTTCAATTAATTCATCAATTTCGTGATGTTCAGCTACGCTGTGGCGCGCTTTTTCATGAGTTAAGTCATCAAACATAAGTGGGTTATAAAAGTAACGTTCTTCAAATTTTGCGTGATTTTCTAATTCTGTTTTTAGCTCATCCATTAGCGTGTGGCGCTGCTCTGTGTCGCCGTGTGTTTGAATAAGCGCATCTACCAATTCTCGTTGTTTGTCATGGTCATGACGTAGTGCTTCAAAAATATTCATAACTAGTCCTTTTACAATTTATTTGCTTATATCATTAACTAGCAAACTAAATGCCAAATATTAAGTTATTGTATTTTAATAAATTTAATTTAATTTATTATTCTTTGGCTGCGATCACTGTAAATTTTACAGTGATATGAATGCAATAATTTCAGGCTTTCGCGCAGTTCAATTATAAAAGTGAGTATAAATTCCTACAGAACCTTACAAATATTTACTGGTTGTTTATTTTATTGCAGTGATAAAGTGTCAGTGTTATTTGGGTACAACCTATATATTACTCTCACACATAAATGCAGGTAGCACGTTAACTTAATAGGATAGTTTAAGGATGAACATAAAAAGCCCCGTCGCCGCATTATTGCTGTGCGCTTTACTGAGTGCATGTAGTACAGCCCCGCGTTCTGACCCTAACTTATGCATTGAAGAGGCTGAAATGGCTGATCGAAATGGCGCTCAAACAAGCTCACAGGTTTACAATCAATGCATTAGCGCACAAATTAAAAAGGATGAAAAAAATAACACTTTTTTTGATGCCATCGGTACGTTCTTTTTTGAATTTTTTGTAATGGTGGTAGAAAAGTAAATAAGTTGCGTAAAAATAGGATTAGTTATGAAGCAATTATTGATAGCAATTCCACTTTTTTTATTACTAAGAGCTTGTGCGGCGCAGCCTTACGCAGGCTCGGCAAAATGTATGGAACAAGCAGATATTGCATACGAAACCGATACACGTAAAAATGAGACACTAGATAATGAATGCAAAGCTGCAAAAGTAAATACGCCTAATAAAGAGCTTGAGAATCATGGCTTGGTTGATAGAAGCCTTTTACAGCTAATCGTTAGCTTTTTAAATGGCGTATTTTAATAGTAAAAATATAATTAAATAAGGTATGTATGAGGGAAGAACTAAGAGCAAAAATAATTACCGTATGCGATAAAAAAATAGCAGTTAAAGGCGAAAATGTAGGGCTTTCTTTTTATGCATTTTTTGCCAATAAAAACGACGATCCAGAGCTACTTATGGAAGCTGCTACTTGGTGGATACACACCCATAAATTAGATCATTTTGTAAAAGCACATAAAATTAAACAAATGGTTTTAGACGAACTTTAGTCAAGTAAGTGAGCCAATACTTTTAGCTGTGTTTATTTAATCAACTACGATTTGGTTTCTTCCGTTTTCTTTTGCTTTATAAAGTAATTTATCTGCATGCTTAATAAGAATATCGAGTGTGCTTTTTAAAGGGCTACTTACAGAGGCTCCTGCACTAAAAGTGATTTTTGTATCTGTAGGAAAGTCTTCTATATTACTGTAATGCTCGGCGAAGCTAATGGCGAGTCGGTTAAATATATCGCGAATTATTTGTTCGTCAACCGAATTTAGTGCAAACAACCATTCTTCGCCGCCGTAGCGGCCAAACTGATGATCACCACTTAGTGTTTCTTTTGCAGCCTTTGCAAAGGAAATAAGAACTAAATCTCCAACATCGTGACCAAATTGGTCGTTAATTTTTTTAAAGTAGTCTAAGTCAACAATTGCTATCGTCATTTTACCTTCACTGAGCTTTGCTTCTGCGGCGCGCATTATTCCTCTGCGATTAGGGCTATTTGTTAGATAATCTGTTAATGAAATATCGTGATATTTTTGACGTTGTCGAGCTTGCCGATAAAATAAAAATAATGAAGCAATCACTAAAATAAACGCTATAGCAGCGCTAAGTCGCCAAATTATTTTTTGTTGGTACTCTTCTTTAGCTTGTAGTTCACTAATGTCTTTTGCGTACTCTAGTTGCTGTATTTTTTCTTCTTTTTCTTTTACTTCAAACTGTACCTGTAGTGTTTTTATATTACTTTCACTGGTAGCTTCGTAGTGTTTTTTTGTATAAAGAAGCTTTTGTTCAATTGCTTCAAAAGCCTCGTCAGTGTAGTTGAGGCGTCGCTTTAGCTCATAGCGTTTACTTAAAAAATCGGCTTTATAAATACTGCGGCTGAATTTATCTAAGTTTAAAAATACCTCATCGTTTGCTTCATTTGCTTGATCAAGTAAATCTAGTTTTATATATATGTCAGCTAACAAAATGAGCGATGCGAGTTGCATGTCGTGTACACCTGCAGAACGAGCAAGCTCAATGTTCTCTTTAGTTAAAGTTAAAGCTTTATCGTAGTTTGCTTGTAAGTACTCAATGCTAGCAATTGAGTATTGGGCAAAGGTTAAGCCTTTTTGCATATTAGCTTTTTTAAAATAGAGCAATGCTTTGTCTAGGTATATTAAGGCATCTTTAGGTTTTTTTATCTCGAGCAATATATTGCCTAAACTCCAATATGCTTTTGCAGTAAAAAGCCCATCTTGTGTTTGCTCATATGCTGCAACCGCTTTTTTTGCATAATATATGGCTTTGTCTTTTTCGTTTAGATAATTATATGCATCGGCTATTTTTCTAAAAAAGTATCCCTGAGATGCTGAGTCGCCATCTTTTAATGATAATTCTAGCCCTTCTAGTGCAACATTTAGGGTCTTTTTCAATGCATCAGTATCGGTGTAATAGTAAGCAAGTGCTCGTAAAATAATAATTTTTTCTTTAGATGAATGCTGTTGCAAGCTCTCTTCTAATTTTGTGGCTAGCGTGTGTGCTGGAGCTGGGTTTGCATCCCTCGCTAGAGACTTGAGTTGTGATTCGAGAAATAATAAATACACACTTTTTTGGTTTGGTAACTCTTTGTTCTTTAAGTAATAGGATAAGTGAGTATTTAACGCTGCGTATTTTTCTTGTCTAAAAAGTAACTCCGCATACAAAGCGGCCGCTTCTAGATGAAGCTTTTCCCAATTTTGATCTTTGCTTATTTTAAACGCTTGAGTGAGTTTGTCTCCATTTTGAAGATAGTCTAATTCATTTAGTTTTATGTTATTGATGAGAGTTTGAGTCGTGTCAAAGTCTAGCGCATGTGAAGTTGCATTTAATGAATCGCCGTTAGCAGAGGCAAGTTTACTAAAAAGTAAAAATAAAAGGAGAACAATATACTTTGCCCATAAAGTATTACCTAAAATCTTTATTTGTGTATTGTTAGCCATGTTAATCCTTTGCTGATTTATTTTTATTATTGAAATACTTATTCACAGTGCTTAATAAACTTGGGTTTGAACAGTTTTTTTATACTTCTCATTGAAAAAATAAGACCACAAACGATATCAATTTAATTAATAAAAACAAACACATTATATAATATAGTCGCTGTAGTTATGTGTTTTATTAAAAATCAGCGGCTACTTCAAACTCTAATCGTTTAAGCGTAATAGGGTGAGTAAATGCTAAGTATTCTGCATGTAAATGTAATCGTTCGGCTTTTTGCCCGTAATGTGTGTCGCCTATAATTGGCATGTTTAAACCTAAGCTGTGCGCACAATGCACTCTTAATTGATGAGTTCGCCCTGTTTTAGGGTATAACTGTAATCGGGTAATATTGTTGTTACGCTCTAAAACCTGCCAGGTAGTAAGTGATGGCTTACCGTTTGTGTAACACACCATTTGGCGCGGTTTATCATCAAAGTCGAGCACTAAGGGTAAATCAATTACTCCGCTATCCTCAGCTACGTTACCATTAACTAATGCGACATAACGTTTATCTATGGTGCGTTCAATAAACTGCTTTTGCAGTGCTTTGTGCACACGTTTATTAAGCGCAATCATCAATAACCCAGAAGTCGACATATCTAATCTGTGTACAATTAGTGGGCCTGATGCCTCTGGAAACTGCGTTTTGATTCGCATATAAACTGAGTCATCAATATTAACGCCAGGTACCGATAAAAACTCAGCGGGCTTATTTACCACAAGTAAGTCGCCATCTTTATAAACAATACTTAAATCTTTACCCTGAGCTGGGTTGGTAAGTAGTGGGTTATCTTCAACATCTAAACCCTTTAGCATATGCCCAAGTATTGGTTGGCATTTACTGTAACAAGAAGGGTAGTAGTTTTTATGCTGCCTAATTGCTGATTTAGGTGCTGCTCCCCACCAAAACTCTGCCATAGCAAGTGGCTTTAAGTCATGTTTATAGGCGTATTGTAATAATTTAGGCGCTGCACAATCACCAGCACCCGAAGGAGGAGTGTGCTCAGGTAATGCTGCAAAAATAGCATTTAAATCTGTAGTTTCACCATTTGCATTTAAAAATTGGTACTGTGCAAATAGCTTTTTTTGTAAGCTTTTAGAAAGCGTTTTACGGCGTTTTTTTAAATGAGCAATTTCATTAGAAATATTGATGTGTGTTTGCTGCAGTGACTCGATTATATTTTGCCAATAGGCTTTAAGTACCAGCAGTTGCTTTTTTTCTACGATGCTTTGCCCTGCAAGCTTATTTTTTAACTGCTCAAAATCACTTTCGCTAAGTTCTAATTCACCTTCAGTACGTTGTATTTTTCGTTGCTGACGACCGGCTTGCATTAC
Source organism: Pseudoalteromonas sp. SG43-5 (assembly GCF_014164345.1). Classification (NCBI taxonomy): domain Bacteria; kingdom Pseudomonadati; phylum Pseudomonadota; class Gammaproteobacteria; order Alteromonadales; family Pseudoalteromonadaceae; genus Pseudoalteromonas; species Pseudoalteromonas sp. SG43-5. The sequence goes on along the minus strand of NZ_JACJFA010000003.1, from coordinate 195,733 downwards.
TGCCTGTTGAGCTAATAGCGCTTGCTGGTAGCTCTGTGTTGCATCATCAAGTTTGTTATTAACTTCAAGTAGTTGTTCGCTATTTTCTAACTGCTCAATTTGAGCATTAATATCGTTAATTATTTTACTTTGAGCCAAATAGGTATCATCTTGAAGTTGCATGCTAGAAACAGGCGGCACAAAACTAATATTGCCTTTATCACCTTCAATTTGTCCCGAATAAGCACTTAAAAAGCCTAATTGTTGCTTAGCATTTTGCACCACTAAAACCCCAAACATTTTACCTGCATTTTCTGCTTTTAAATGCGTTAACGTTTCAAGTTGTTGCTGTAATTGTTTTGTGGCTGCTACAGCTAATGGTTGCGGCTCGTAATAAAAAGGGAAAGTAAACTTTTCAGGAAGCGCGAGAGCATCAATATTTTGAGAAAATAATGTAAAGCAAGAAGCAGAATTTGACATAGAAGTAAGAGAAAAGCATTCAGTAAAATAATTGAGCGCATAATAACATATTCATAGTTAAGCCACTAAAAATCTCGCACCCGCATATTCATAAACACTTTAAAGCGGACATTCATGTTTTATGTATCAGTATGGGGTCGCAGCAAGCATAGGCGTTTGTTAGTAAAGTCTCAGTAGTAATATATTTATCATTATCAAAATATTTAAGCTTATCGATTCTCAATAATTGAGCGCATTTCGAAACGATGACTTACCTGATAGATCAGAGACGAAAAATCAATTTACAGAATAACTGAATATTTAGGAGTTCTATATTATGAGTCAAAATATCGCAAGTTTTATCACTAAAACCCTCGAACAAGCTGGCGTAAAACGTATTTGGGGAGTAACTGGCGATTCACTTAACGGCATTAGTGAAAGTCTGCGAAAAATGGGAACAATTGAATGGCTAGGTACGCGACATGAAGAAGTTGCCGCATTTGCAGCTGGTGGCGAAGCACATTTATCAGGCGAGCTTGCGGTGTGTGCGGGTTCTTGCGGGCCAGGTAACCTTCATTTAATTAATGGCTTATTTGATTGTCAGCGCAATAATGTACCAGTATTAGCAATTGCCGCACATATTCCTTCATCTGAAATTGGCAGTAGTTATTTTCAAGAAACCCATCCGCAAGAATTATTTAAAGAATGCAGTGTGTATTGTGAAATGGTGTCGAGCCCTGAGCAAATGCCGTACCTGCTAGAAACAGCAATGCGACAAGCAATACTAAACAAAGGCATGAGTGTACTTGTGCTACCTGGCGATATTGCATTAAAAGATATGCCTAAAGCTATCAAACCAAAATGGAACGTGCCAAGGCCAGCAACACATACTCCCGCTTTATCTGATATTGAAGCAATGGCGACTCATCTTAATAAAAGTAAAAAAGTAACCTTATTGTGTGGTGCAGGTTGTAAGGATGCCCACGACGAAATTGTTGCGCTAGCCGAAAAATTACAAGCACCGATAGTGCATGCCATGCGCGGTAAAGAATTTATTGTATACGATAATCCTTACGATGTTGGTATGACCGGATTTATTGGCTTTGCATCGGGCTATCATGCAATGCAAGAAGCCGATACGTTATTAATGATTGGTACTAGTTTTCCTTATCGTGCTTTTTATCCCGAAAATACCACCATATTGCAAATTGATAATCAGGCTGCGTCACTCGGGCGACACGTGCAAATTGACTGTGGCGTGTTAGGGGATACTAAAAACTCAGTGGCCACACTGCTTGATTATATTAAAGGTGAACGGAGCAGTTCGCACTTACAAAAATGTGTTAAAAATTACAAAGAGTCTCGACAAGATCTTGATGAACTTGCCAGTGGCAAAACCTCGCAAAATTTAATTCATCCGCAATACCTAACACGTTTACTCAACGAGCAAGCGACTGACGATGCTGTTTTTACTTGTGATGTAGGTACGCCAACAGTGTGGGCTGCGCGTTATTTATCAATGAATGGTAAGCGTCGCTTAATAGGATCGTTTAATCATGGCTCTATGGCAAATGCGATGTCGCAGGCAATGGGGGTTCAATCTGTTGATAGAGACCGCCAAGTCATTGCAATGTGTGGTGATGGTGGCTTTTCGATGTTAATGGGGGATTTAATCTCACTTAAGCAGCTTAATTTACCAATAAAGATTGTTGTTTATAATAATCGCTCACTTAGTTTTGTGGCTATGGAAATGAAAGCCAGTGGGTTTTTATCAAGCGATACCGATTTAAAAAACCCAAGTTTTGCTAACATTGCAGAGGCTTGTGGATTAAAAGGGATTCATGTGGATGACCCTGAAAAATTACTATCGGCAATGAACGAGATGATGAACCACTCAGGACCTGTTGTTTTAGAAGTCGATACTGCAAAACAAGAGCTTTCAATGCCGCCGCAAATCAAATTAGAGCAAGCAAAAGGCTTTAGTGTTTACATGATGAAAGCGCTGATAAACGGCAAAGGAAACGAGATTGTAGAGCTTGCCAAAACTAACTGGTCACGCTAAGTGAGTTACTTCCCTATTGAGTACTTTTGCTCAATAGGGAAGTGCCAAGTAATAATCCTCACTATCATCTTTTATTATTAATAAGCTAAGGCTGCTGTTTGTAAGTGATTGAACTGAAATAGAAAATAATATATGGTTTATCATTAAATTAATAAAAACACGCATAAAATACCTCTACTCATAGAGGGAACGGAGCAATAATGAAATGGAAATCGGTTTTACTGTCGCTGGCTGTTTTATGGCTTATTCAAGCTCAGCAAAGCAGTTTACGCACCAGTGAATACGCAAATATCTAGCCTATTGCAAGTAAATTCAACGCAGTTAGCGCTGAAAATAGCTGCTTGAGATAGATTTATTATCCAGAGTTTAGGTTATTTAGAAAGCGCTGAACTGTTTTTACGTTGGAATCACTATGAGGTTTTTGAGTTTGACTCAAGTGCAATGTAATGAGCTAAAACATTTAGCATTGGCCTCAATTGCTACTTGGTAGTTGTTTTTAGTTTAATGTTTTACTCGCTTTACTCAATTAAAGTAAAGCGAGTGCTCAGTATCAGTTACAAACTCTTTTTAGGCGGTAGGGCTACGTTTGCAAATATTAGCCCTGCAACAAGCGACATAAATATTAAAAACGTTTGCTGGCCTATATGCTCTGCGTATATAAAGTCTTGGCCTTCAATGAGTGAGTTTAAGCCAATATAGGTTTTGCTACCTGGTACTAATACAATTAAGCCTTGCATGGCCACAATAGAAGCCGGCGCATTAGCAACACGGTTAAACAAGTTACTAAATATACCTACCGATAAAGCACCCACAAACGTACCTAACGTGTAATCAAGGTACATAGCCGAGCCAATACTGGTGCCATACGCTATAAAGCCTGATGCAATAGACCAAACAGCGTGCTTAAGTTTGGTTCTAAAAATAACGATTAAGCTGCTACAAAGTAAAAATATAGCCAGCCATGCTGTCCACTTTGGTAATGGTTCAGGTTGTACAAAGTCAGCTTGCCCAAAGAGTGCAAAGCCAATACCTATGCCAATAAAACCGCCAAAATAGAGTTTAAATAACAGCATAAACGAGTCCATGACTCTTGCTGTACCCGACACTAAATGCCGCGCTGCAAGCTCTGCTAAGCCAAGCGCAAGTGCTAAACCTGGTATAAATACAATAATGGCCGAAAGTACCACCAAGCGTATGTTTATTTCAGGTGTTATATACACGCTTACTGCACAGGCAAGTATTGCTGATATTATGGCCACTAATGGCTCAAGCATATGGGCTACGCGTTTTGAGCGTCCAGACCAAAGCACAAACAAATAAACAACTAAAGTAAGAAGCGATGACCAAATAACATCAGTCCAGCTAGTACCCATTAACATTGCAAACGCACCACCAGAAGTTGCAAACGCAACGCCCGTAACAAGTTTATTGTATGGGTTTGGCATGTCGTAGATAGCATCTAGCTGGGCGTCAACTTCTTGTAAAGTTAGCTTGTCGTCAAGCATTTGGTTTACAAGATCGTCGGTGTCGGCAAGTGAGCCTAAATCGTGATCGCCAGGGTCTACACGCGCAACATGGGTGTACTCGTCTTCGTGGCCATCAGTCCAAATAACAAACGTTACCGAAGTTGGCGACATAACAAACGACGATTTAAGTCCTAAATATGTAGCCACTTCCATTAGGTGGGCTTCTAGGCGGTAAGCAGGCGTACCATACTTGTGAAGCATTTTACCCAATTTAACGATAAATTTGCGTTTTTCTGTAAAGGTTGCAGTTTTCAAATCTTTTTGGACCAAATATTGCGATAACTAAGCTAAAAATATAGACAATACAGCTAAAACTGCCCACGTTTGATGGGCGCGATTTTAAACACTAATTGGTGTGTGTCTAGTCATTTTTAATCTAATTTTTTATTTTTTTCAGCTATCCATTGCGACATGTATTGAGTGCTGCGCATTGTATGATGTTTGAGCATTTGGCCTGTAAAGTTTTTTTCGCGATGAGCCTCTAAATCGCTACTTATTGAATCGATTTTTTTAATTAACACCGTACTCAATTGTGCTTTATCGTAAAGCGTATTAAGGAGCGTGTTGCCATCTTGCTGTGCTTGTTCAAAGTCACTTTGATTGGTGTACATTTCAACAGCAGCATTGGCAAAATCGTCGGCGGTGTTGGCTATTTTACCAGGCCATGGTAAATCGTTATGCATGCCCTCTGCACCAATATAGGTGGTAACGCTGGGTGTTTGCATAATCATGGCTTCAAGTAATTTACCTTTAATGCCTGCACCAAAACGAAGTGGTGCTAAACATACGCGTGCGCTTTGCATTACATCAAACGCATTATCGGCCCAGCCTTTTATTAAAAACCCTGTTTTAGGGTTATTTAGTGCCGTGGCTTTTGGTGGTGGGTAGGAGCCATAAATATGTAGTTCTGCTTTTGGGAGTTGCTTGCGAATAACTGGCCATATTTTTTGTAAGTAAAGTACAGCATCCCAGTTTGGTGCGTGTCTAAAGTTACCTATGGTCATAAAGTGCTGGCGCTGCTCAAACGTTTTTGTACTTGTAGGCAGTGAGCTTAAATCGACCATAAATGGTAAATGGTGTAATAAGCTTGGCTCTATTTTAAATACGCTGTTTAGCAGGCTCATTTCATAACTTGAAATAATTAAGCTTAGGTCGCAGCGTAAAATAGCGGCAATTTCTCGTTTTGCTATGTCTGAGTGTAAATCGCTGGTTGTAAACTCGCGCTCACCTTTGTGCGCTTCGTGGCGTGCATTACGTAGGCATTGTAAATCTTCGGTATCGAGAATTTTAATGGCATTTGGGCAATGTTTATCGACGCGCCAGCCAAATTGTTCTTCCATCATAAAGCGGTCAAACATGACTATATCTGGGTTATAGGCTTTAACGTATTCGTCAAAGCTATCGCAGTTTAGTGCAATGCTTTGGCTGGTTATACCAAAGTCGTCAAGGTTTACCATGTGGTCGGTGCGCTGCGCGGGCGTTGCAAATTCAACGTCCCAGTTTTGCGCTCTAAATGCATTTAATAACGACATCATGTGCGTTCCCGCAGCAGACGAATTTGGCTCTGGCCATACGTAGCCAATTACCAGCACTTTTTTCATTGGCTAGAATCTCTAATTTGTAAGTTTACATTTACCAGTGTTTTTACTGGCGGGACTGTATTTTGTAGTAGCTCTTGGAGTATTAAAAGGCACCGCTTAGCTATATCAGTTGTACTAATAGCCACGGTGGTTAAGTGATTATTTATAACCGCGCTATTAGGAATGTGGTGGCAACTCACTACTTTAATAGAGTGATGAGTTAATGAGTTAATAGCGGCAATAACACCTTGAGCAATAATATCGTTTGCACACACCACTGCGTTTAATGTGGGTTTGTGTTTATATGCTTCCATAAATGCATTTTTAGCGCTAAGGGCTGTGTTTACTGCGCAGTCAATGGGTGCTAATGGTGTAATGCTGTGCTGCGCGCATGCGGTATTAAAGCCACTTTGCAGTGCTTGTGAATCACTTAAAGTAAGTTCACTGCCTATAAATGCTATGTTTGTCACGCCTTGTGCGAGTAAATGCATACTGGCTAAGTGGCTGGCTTTTTTATAGTCGGGTAATACACACGGAGCTGCGCTAAAGGGCACTTCACTCATTAAGGTAATTACTTTGTGTTGCGCGCTGAGCGCATCAAGCCATTTGGGGCAAGTATTAGCAACGGGGCAAATAATAAATGCAGCCGCGTTGTATTCTTTTAAGTTTTTAACTGCGTTTGCTTGTAGCTCAAGGCTATTATTACTGCTTACAATCATGGCTTGTAAGCCATTGTCGTTTAACAAAAGTTCTAAGCTGGTAGCAAGGTGTGCCATAGCTGGGTTAGTTAAATCATTTATTACTATGGCCACTAAGTTAGAGCGTTTTGAGCGCATAGCAGCGGCATCACGATTATAAACGTACCCTAGCTCATCTATCGCTTTTAGTATTTTTTGTTTACTTTTATTGCCCACTTTATCGCTTTGGGTAAGTACCAAGGATACGGTTGATTTTGATACACCAGCACGCTCTGCAACATCAAAAATGGTGACTGATTTGGCTTTGTTATGCATTGTATTTTAAGTACCGCAGTGGTGAATAAATAGCGCTGTAGTTTAGCTTAATCAGCACTATTAAGTCATCTTTTAGAGGTGTTTAACTTACCTTAATACTTTATGAACAAAGCAAAACGTGTTTATATACGCCTATAAGAGTAAAAAATAACAAAAGGATAAAAACATGAGCGCTTTTAGGCTGTTAGTTGTCTTTATTTGTTGTGCGGCATTAGTCCCAACAAGTTACGCCGAGCAGGGCTATCAAACCCCATCACCCGAACTTGCAGCATTGGTTGACGCTAAGTTAGCACCCACTAGTTACTTATCGAGCGATGGCCAGTGGCTAGCGCTTTTTGAGCGCAAACGTGTAGTAACCCTTGATGAACTTGCAAAAGAAGAGCTTAAGCTTGCAGGTATTAAGCTAAACCCCGCTAATTTTTCGCGCTCTCGTGTGAGTGCCAAATTTAGTGCCGTGGAGCTAAAGCATGTTCAAAGCGGGTCGGTTATTAGCATTAACAACTTACCTAATGGCATTATCCGCTCACCTAAATGGTCATCTAATAGTAAATATTTAGCCTTTGTTGTTGAGCAACCAACCCAAGCCAACTTATGGCTTTACAGCGTTGAAACCAAACAAGCAAAAGAGTTAACTAGTGCTGCGTTAAATTCGGTACTAACTGCATCGCCATATAAATGGCTGCCAGATAGCAGCGCCATTGTTGCAAATCTTGCTGTTAATTTTGGTAAACCAAGGCTTGAAAATAACAGCCAAAATGTAGTGCCTGTTATTCAACAAAGTACTGGCGAAAAAGCGCCAGCACGTACTTACCAAAATTTATTAACCAGCCCGTTTGATGAATCACAGTTTAAGTTTTACGGCCAAGGGCAATTGGCTTACATAACGCTTGATGGCAATACTCAAGCAATAGGTAGCCCTTCTTTATTTAAATCGTTTTCAGTATCACCTGATTCTACCAATATTTTAGTTGCCGGTATTAATGAGCCGTTTTCGTATCAAGTGCCTTACAGCCGCTTTGCAAGCACGTGGCAAATATGGGGCATGCGCGGCTATGCATTAGCAGAGCTGGCAAAACAGCCACTTGCCGATAATATTCCACAAGGTTACGACAGTGTACGCACTGGCCGCCGTGATTTTGAATGGCGAGCCGATCAAGGTGCTGAAGTTATTTGGGCCGAGGCGCAAGATGGCGGCGACATGAAAACCGACGTTGAGCATCATGATTATGTTTACAGCTTACGTGCACCATTTAAACGCGAGCCTAAATTATTTGCCAAAGTAGAGCGCCGTTATGCGGGAATGGAGTGGGGCAACGAAAACGTAGCAATGCTGACAGACTGGCGCTTTAGCGATCGCCAAGTACGTACTTACATAGTGCAACCACGAAATGCCGACAGAAACCGCGTGCTATTTTCAGAGCGTAGTTACAACGATGCGTACAAAGACCCGGGTAATGCCATTTACGAGCGCAACGATTTAGGCGCAAACGTAATTAAAATTGTAGGCGGGCGTTATATTTACCTGCGCGGTAATGGTGCTTCAGAGCAAGGTAATGTGCCGTTTTTAGATAGGTACGATGTTAAAACAAATAGCAGCAAGCGTTTATGGCAATCAGAAGCGCCATACTATGAGCGTGTTCGTGCACTACTTGATGACGAAGGTGAGCGCTTTATTACTATTCGCGAATCTAAAACTGAGCAACCTAACTTTTTTATACGTGATTTAGATAACGACACGTTAACGCAACTAACGACATTTGAGCATCCGTACCCTGCATTTAAAGGCGTAACTAAAGAGCAATTACGTTATAAACGCGACGACGGCGTTGAGCTTTCGGGCACGCTTTATTTACCACCAGGGTACGATAAAACACAAGGCCCGTTACCGGTACTTATGTGGGCTTATCCACTTGAATACAAAGATAAAGCCGTTGCATCGCAAGTACGCGAATCGCCTTATGCGTTTACCTACATTGGTTATTGGGGCCCAATGCCTTACCTTGCTAAAGGGATTGCCGTGTTTGACGACCCTAAAATGCCAATAGTGGGTATTGATGGCAGCGAGCCAAACGATAACTTTAGAAAGCAGTTAGTATCAAGTGCGCAAGCAGCTGTTGATGTATTGGTTAAAAAAGGTATTGCCGATAAAAACAAAATAGCCATAGCAGGGCACTCGTATGGTGCATTTATGGTTGCTAACTTATTGGCTCATAGCGATTTATTTAAAACAGGTATTGCTCGCAGTGGCGCGTATAACCGCACATTAACGCCGTTTGGTTTTCAAGGAGAAGAGCGTGATTTTTGGCAAGCACAAAGTGTGTACGCTAATATGTCGCCGTTTTTCCATGCTGAAAAAATTAACGAACCAATGCTAATGATCCACGGCCAAGAAGATCCTAATTCAGGAACCTTCCCAATGCAAAGTGAGCGCATGTACGCAGCCCTTAAAGGTTTAGGTAAAGATGCTCGCTTAGTAATGCTCCCTTATGAAGCACATGGTTACCGTGCGCGTAAAAGCTTATTACATGTGTTGTGGGAACAAGAACAGTGGTTAGATAAGTATTTGTTAAATGATACAGCAGAGCCAGTAGAGGTTATTACTGACCCCGTGGTAAGTGCTGGTCAATAGTAATAAAAATGAGTAAGCAACAGCGCGGCTACTTATAGCCGCGTTTTTGCTTTTAATATGAGAGTAAATTAATGATTGATGTAGCAGCACTTGCGGTTTTTATTCCTACCTTCTTTTTTGTGTCGATAACGCCAGGTATGTGTATGACCCTTGCCATGACACTCGGTATGAGCATTGGCGTGCGCCGCACATTATGGATGATGATAGGCGAGCTGTTAGGTGTCGCAAGTGTTGCCATAGCTGCGGTATTAGGTGTTGCAAGCGTAATGCTAAATTACCCAGATGCGTTTGCTATTTTAAAGTGGGTAGGCGGTGCGTACTTAATTTATATTGGCGTTAACATGTGGCGAGCCAAAGGAAAAATGTCGGTCGATACCTCAAAACCAAGTGACGTAAGTAGGAAGTCGTTATTTACGCAAGGTTTTGTAACCGCAATTGCTAACCCTAAAGGGTGGGCGTTTATGATTTCACTACTGCCACCCTTTATAAGTGTTGAGCATGCTGTAGCCCCTCAGCTTTTAGTATTGCTTGGTGTTATAATGACCACCGAGTTTTTAAGTATGTTAGCTTACGCAACAGGCGGTAAAAGCTTACGTTTATTTTTAAGCCGTGGTGATAATATAAAATGGATGAACCGTATTGCTGGTAGTTTAATGGTTGCTGTAGGTGTGTGGTTAGCGTTGGACTAATTATTCAAGATTAACGATAAACGTGATTGAACAATGTCTATACAGCTTGCAAGGGTTTTTTACATAAAACTAAATAAATAGAGCTATCACACAAAAATGAGACAAAAGTATTAACTTAAGCTGAACACCTTGTCGTGGTTACATTTGTTTATTTTTTTGTTGATAGTAATATAAATTTATTAATTTTCTGTGTTGCATTTTTTTACAAATTCGGTAATTCTATACTCATATTCAAGGAAGAATGAATCAAGTCAACAGCTTAGCTTTGTGCTTTCTTGCCTTTTTAATGTATAGGGAATTACCTCATGAAAAAAGCTATTCTATCCGCACTTATTTTTGTACCTCTTTTTGCTGGTTGTGTTTCAACAACCGATACTAGTACTTCTGCTAATTTAGACCGCAATACTGCAGTTGCAGAGTTAACTACTCGAATGGATACACTCGGTTATTTTCACCCGGTGGCTGTACAGGTAGGTATTGACGAATTTTTAAATATGTCAGCTATTATCCTTGAGCGTCAACGAAAAGTTATGGGTGAATACCGCACTCAAACTGATAACTACCGTGATGTACAAGCCTTTTTATATGCCCATCAAAAGTCGACACCAGAGCAACTTCAAGCTGCAATCGAAGAGTTTGACGCAGGAGCAAAGAATAAAGATGAAGAAATTGGTCATAAAATAGCAGCTTATAACTTAGCGAACGAAGGTATTTATCAGCAAAATGTTGAACTTGCGACTGATTTAACGGTAGAGATTGCTAAATCTGCTTATATTTTAAGCCAACACAGCACTGTCATAGCGAAAGTAACAGCTTTAAAAATGGGTGGAAATCTTGTCAGTTCATGGCTTTCAAGCGATGAAGAGAATGCTGAGCAAGAAGAAGATCCCAAAGATATAGGCACCGCTCTTATTAAAGCAAAAGATCAACTTGCGTTAGCGCTTGAAGCAAACGAAATTATAGAACTTGAGCAAGCAACTATTACAGCAATAAATGAGTTACAACTTGAGCAAGAAGCGAAAGGCTAATGAAAACAAGCATTTTTGCTTTTCTTATAGCAGGTGCTTTTAGCTGCTCAGCTCAAAACTGGCCAGATTGGGTAACTCAACCGCAAAAAAGTGATGAATATATTACTGCGGTTGGGGTTGGTGAGAGTCGCTTAGCTGCAAAGCAAGCGGCTATAGCCGATATTACTACTCAACTAAGCGTTGATGTAAGTACGCAGCAATTACAAAAGTTCATAAAGCAGGACAACCAAGCAAGCAATTATTTTGAACAAGCAACAACCTTAACTAGTTTACCGTTTACATTAACTGGACTAGAGGAGCTAAATACGCTTGAGAAAAATAACTTATTTGCTTTAAAAATGGGAGTTAAAAAATCGACTTTAGTAAAAAACCTAAAATCTGATTTATTAAAACTTTCTCGTATCTCTGCGCCAAAAAATGACAACGAACAGCGTTTCATTTGGGCACTTAAAAATAGTGGAGGTCTTGATGTTGCGGCAAAAAAGCTAGCAGTATTAGAGCTCCTTTCTGGGCCTAAGCTATTAATTCAATCGACTTTAAATAATTTATTGAATGAGCAAGCAAAAGCATTAAATGCTGTTTCTTGTGATGTGATCGGTGCTAATAATATTAGCGAAATTAAATCAGCACTAAATAATGCACTCCCACATAGCGGCGATACACGTTTATGGATGCGTCCCCAAATACGTTGGCAGTACGCCAAATCTAATAATAATTATTCAGCCAAAGTTATTTTAACTCTAGCGCTAACGCGAAGTTCAAGTCCTTTCAAAGTATTACTACAACAGGATCTTTTTGCGCAAGAAAGTGCTACGACACAAGAAAATGCAAAACAAAAAGCGATTAACAATTTAGTACAACAACTTAAAGCGCCTGCTAGTCAGTGGCTGTTCGATATTTAGGAATGGTAATGAAATTAATAAAAAACTTAACTCTATCAGCATTTACACTCGCCTTATTAGCAGGATGTAACTCTTCACCTAAACAAGGAAGTGCTACACAATCAGGGTTGGTTAGTAACAACGCCTCAAATACCGTAATAGCCAAAAGTGCTTATATATTTAATGACGCGGATATAGCTATGCCTGCATATTTTGACACCCAAGGTCTAGAGCGTTGCACGTTTGATGCAAATACAGAAACAGATAGTTGTCCGCTTAAAAAACCAATCGTACGCATGTACTTTGATTTAGCTGGTGTAAATGGCAGTGGTATTGGTGTTGATGCTATGCGCGAGTTTGACAACCAAAACTTATTGCTAATGCTCGAAAATCAATTTGCAGGAATTAATCGCTTCAGGATAGTAACGCGTGATGATGATGCTATTTCAAAGGAACAACAATTAATTTTACAACAACAAGGAGTAGTTGCCGCTGCCAAGCGTGCAGAAGTTAAAGCGTTAATCCCCGATTTTGTAGTAAAAATAGACTCACTCAGAACATTAAAAACCGAAGGTTCAATTACCGATTGGGCCGACTATACATTAGAGTTGACAACAGGCGTTATAAATCCGCAAACACGTGAAAAACTATCGCACCCTAATTTAGGCAAAATTCGTGTTAAATCTGAAGATGTACGTGATCGCTCGGAGTTAAAATTTACGACTGTAAGCGGGCGCTACGTCGCAGGTTTTCACTTTGATCAAAGTGCTCATGTAAATGCAGTACTCAGTGATATGGGATCGCGTGGTATTGATATCTTGCTTACCCGTATGTTGAGTGAAATGCCTGCCACAGCGCAAGTTTTAGGTATTAAAGGGAACAAAATTAGTTTAGATAGAGGTCAAAATGCTGGCGTACTTCCTAACGAAACAATGATAGTTTTTAGCTATGAAGCAGGATTTGTTGAACCGATTGGCGTTGCGAATGTTAACCCTTCGCGTAGTAGTGCAAATGGTGAAATTATTCGTTGGAAAGACTCCGATGCAGCAGATGATGTTAAAAACAAAGCTGAAAATGGTATTTATCGACCGTCAAATGGTACAAAAATATTTGCTGTATCGGTCGGTACTCCCGCTGACTTTTTGGAGAGCCGTACATGATCAAAAAGCTTGGTTTATTAGCATTATGTTCCTTGAGTGCGCAAGCTCAAGTGAATGTATTGTCTGATGGTACACTGCAAACACAGTCATGTGCATATGGACGAGGTAGCACGGCTATCTCGGGTGCAAAAGCCCAAGCTAGTGCTGAGCTTATAAGTTTTATTAAAGGTAATAAAAGCTTAACAACCCAGAGTGCACAGCAACATTTAGCAACCAGTTTAGATGATGATGCCGCCAGCTTATATGAGCAACAACGCACTATGATGATGGAAGGTTTGAGTGCTGGTGCCGTTCCTTTAAATTACTCAACGCCTACACTCAGTGGTAACGACACATGCATGACTGTAAGCCTTAACCCGCAAGAGTTAGGAGAGCCGCAAGAGCAAAGCTGGCAACAAACCACTCAAAATATTAGTGTGACAGTAATAGGCCAAGGCTGGAAAAAAGAAGGTAAAACAGCACTGACGATTGCAGAGCAAGATGCTTTGCAACGTGCTGTATCGCAAGTTGTAGGTGTGTGGCTTACTCAGCAGCATACGCAATCATCAAGTACAAGTATGAATATTGTTGACGGTAACGAATCAACAAACATGCAAGAGTTAATAGGGCAACAGCTTTCGAGTCATAGTGAAGGGCTTGTGAAAGAGTGGCAAACCCTGCAAACCAGAGAACTGCAAAATGGTGGTGTGGAAGTCACCGTTATGGCTGTTGTAGAAAAAGCACCACTTATTCAAAAAGCATCTAAATTATTAAGCATGATTGGTTCACCTAGAGTGCAGGTTATTGCGCCTGAACCATTAAAAACCGAACTAAAAGTTTGGTTAAACGAGCAAGGAATTGAAGTTGGTAACGCGGCTAGTTTAGTTATTTATGCAAAATCTGAAGTGATTAAGCGCGCTAACAACAGACAACTTTATTTAAGTGCTGACGTTAGAGATTTAGCTGGAAACACTTATGGTCAGTGGAAAAACGATCCTTCATTTATGTCGTTGCCTAATGCTCCTTACGTAGAAAAAGATTTAATGGCAGTACATTTGGCGAGCGAGTCACAATCAAAAGCGCTTCATAAAGCCCTTAATAATGCATTTACTCAAGTAGTTGCAAGAGGGGGCTTGGTTCGTGAAGTCATGTTGCCAAGCAATAAGCTAACGCAACCAGAAAAATTGCATGATGTGTTAAGTACGTTAGGTGGCGTAAGCGATATATCTATACATAAACAGCAAAAATATACCGTAGCAAGCCTGAGATTTAAAGGTAGCACCGGGGAGCTTGCTCATGCGCTTGATCAGGCGTTAATGACAATAACAGCAAAAAGCCTTTCAAAAATTACAGTCGAAGACGACTTTACACTCAGGTACAAATAAGGATAGATGATGAAATTAAAAATATTAACATTAGCAATGGTTTTAGCTATGCCTGCAATCGCAGAGGAAGAATTTAGCTTAACAGATATGATACCTGCTCGCCCAGGCGCGCAAGTAGTGGGTGCTGAACAAGCCGAAGTTTCTGGCGATGTAGTGGTTGCAAAAGATACAAGCGTTGCAGTTGCTGTTGCTCATCAGGCACTGATGGATGACAACGAAGACGGTATTAAAATGATTCAAGTTGGTAGTGGCACCGGTATTTTATCTATTGGTAGTGCTAGTTATAACACCTACGAAAATATGAATGCGACTTTGCTGTCTAAACGCGGTGCTTATAATCAAGCTTATTTAATTGCGAAAAAACAATTAATTGAAAATATGAAAGGTGTTGAACATCAATGTAGCAATGTAGTGTCTGCAAGAATGGATGTTATTGATACGGGCGTTGAAGGTACGGCAAACGAACAAACTAATATGATGGAGGCGTGTAAAGAGTCTGTATCGGGTTCGTTAGCGGGCTTTGTTACTTATGACGTTTACGACAACATTGATGATAAAGGCGTACGTGTAAGCTTAATTTCAACGCCTAAAACACGTTCACAAATTAAAGGTAATCGTGGTGCCGTAGCGGTAACTACTGAACCGAATGTAATTTTCCAACAAGTAATCAGTGATGTTAAAAGTGGTGTTTTACCACCGGTTGGCGCCAAAGTACTTACTAACGCTGATACTGGCGAAGTTATCGTTTTAGGTTATGGCTCTGCAATTGCACGTCAAAATAGAAACAGCAATGTTGCTCGTAAGCTTAAAGGCGTTGCTAAATCGCAATCGCAAACACGTGCGCGTTCTGCGTTGCTTGCCACTATTCAAGGTGAAAAAGTGTATTGGCAAGGTAGTTTTGACGAAAAGCAAATGGAAGGTACTAAACAGTTTGAGTACGATGACCCATACTTAAATGATCCGCAACAAGTAGAAATTCTTGAAGAAGATCGCAGTACGTTTTTAAATCAATTAAAAACATCTGACGAATATTCAACCGTTGCAAAAGGTAAATTACCACCTGGTGTAAGTGTTAAAAGTTTTGCAAGTGATGATGGATTTTGGCAGTACAGCGTAGCTGTTTATGCGCCAAGCTTAGAGGCAACGGCACGCAAAGCAGCTAAAGAGATGGAAGGTAATAATGGCCAAACTGTTAACGGTGTAAGTCACTACGGCCACAAAATAAAAGCACACGGTGGGTTAAACGAAAAAGCGGCTAACCCCCAAGGTGCATCAGGTAAAGTAGCGAGCGAAAAGGAACTTTAATGCTAGCACCTATTTTAGCGCTTTCGTTGGTGGCTTCGGCCACTTTCGACTCAGAGCAAACCATTGAACAACAAACTGCTTTTTTTAAAAGTCAGGCTAATGGTCAATACGCCCGAGTAATGGCGTTAAAATCGAGTGCAAAAAATGCGCTTGAGCAGGCATGTCGAAATGCATTGACCTTGCCTGATCGTCGTATTATTAAAAATACTTTAGCTAATAAGCTCAATATTACTTTGCCAGAGTCGGTAAGCTTTATTGACGCTGAAATTACGGACTATGAGCAAGAAAAACAGCAAGAATGGTTAACTTGTACTGGTGTTGTAACACCTGCCGCGCAAGATATTAACGAAGCTGGACTTGCCATTAGAGCGGCTTGGCAAGTTGGTAGCCAAAAAGATAAAGCAAACTTACGCCCTTTATTGCAAGTTGCATTGAATCACCCTACAACGATGTCTGATGCAGTAGCATTAGCAGCGGATCAATCGCCAGAGGAGCAACGTTTAAGCTATCTCGATAAATATTTAAAAGCGAGTGAGCTAAAACTCGACGAAGCGAGAGCCTCAGTTGCACAAACCTGGTTTGTTAATAAGCGCTATAAGCAAGTAATTTCGTTAACCCGGCGATGTGGAAGCATAGACTGTAAGCGTTTAAACTTAGCTGCTCAAACTGAGTTTGATAATCTATCTGCTGATGATTTAAGTAGTTATTTTTAATTTTATAGGGATATAAAAAATGCACTCAAAAGTTAAAATACTACTAAAAATTAGCGCTTTAGCTTGTTTAACTATGAGCTTAAATAGCTTAGCTCAAACAAGTGAAGAAGCCGAATTTGAGGCTTTTTTAAAAAAGCGTCAAAGTGAGTTTAGTCAGTACGAACAACAGCAAAAGCAAGAATTTGAAGCGTTTGTAAGTGCTTGGCATAATGCGCAAAATGCATATTTAGAACAAGTAACCCAAAAGTGGCAAGATCCAAACCTGCCAAGCTCAACAGTGTGGGTTAAATACAGTGATGATCTAAATAAACGCACGAGTGTAAATTTCGAAAGTGGTGAAGTCGTTGTTGAGTTATTAAACAGCCAAAACGACGAGCAAGCAGTTGAATATGCAAAGCAGCAATTAAATGAGCTTTCACAAGTAACGGTAAATAAAACACTTTCAAATGATCCCGTTTATATTGCGGCAAATAACACAATAAACAGCAAAAACTTTACCTCAACGGGTAAGCCTTTAAATAAAAAAGTTGAGCAAAGTAAGTCACCAACAACGACTCAAGCTAAAAAAATAGTCGAGCAAACGGTGCTCTCTACAGAGATTGTAAAAGAGGTGCTCACTGCAAAGGCACCTGTAATAACTAAACAAAAAGACAGAGTAACAATTAGCTATAAATTGCCCGATAATACACTTTCGAACCAAGCAAAACGTTATCTACCAGAAGTCCAACAGCAAGCCAAGCGTTATAACTTAGATCCCGCACTGTTATTGGCAATTATACATACCGAATCGAGTTTTAATCCGCTTGCACGATCGCCAATTCCTGCTTTTGGTTTAATGCAAATAGTGCCTACTTCAGCGGGTAAAGATGTGAGCAATTTTTTGCAAGGTAAACCGCTATTACTTAGCCCTGAGTACTTATTTCAGGCTGATAATAACGTAGAAGCAGGCAGCACTTATGTGCATATTTTAAGTAATCGTTACTTTAAAAATGTACGTAATGTGCAATCAAGAATTTACATGAGTATTGCCGCTTATAATACTGGCCCAGGTAACGTAGCCAAAACGCTGAGTGGCTCTAAATCACTGAACCAAGCAAGTATTGCAGCTAATGCAATGTCAGCTGAGAAGGTTTACACCCTAATGGTTAACAATTTACCTGCGCAAGAAACCCGTAACTATTTACAAAAAGTGGTAAAACGCACCGCTTATTATCAAAAGCAATTGAAAGGAATTTAAAATGAAAAAGTTATTACCTCTAATAGCCGCTTTAGCATTAGGTGCGTGTTCAAGCACTGAAAAAACACAGTCGGAGCCGTTAGCAAAAAATGATTCAGTACCAAGTTGGGTGTTATTACCTGTGTCTGATAAAGGTTTAGCATCGTCGTCATGCGTACCTTGGTCAGGCAGTATGTCAACCGACAGAGCACAAGCAATTGCAGCTGCTCGCGCCGATTTATCTCAGCAAATACAGGTTAAAGCAAGCGTTATGGACAAGCTATACCAACGTAAAGCACAAAGTAATGATGAGCTAAACGTTGGTGGAACTTTTGAGCAAGTAAGTAAGCAAGTTGCACAGCAAAGCCTTGTGGGTGCTGTGCCACAAGAAGTTGCATTTGCTAAATTAGACGGGGTAAAGCAACTTTGTACATTCGTTGTAATGAGCAATACACAAGAAACATTTAATAACCTAGTAGCTCAATCTGGTAAGCGTCTAGATCCTAGTTCACGCGAAGCGCTTTACGAAGAGTTTAAAGCCCAAAAAGCGATGAAAGATCTTGAAAAAGAGCTAGATAGTTTAAATAAGTAATAAAAAATTCTATATTACTAGTTTAGTTTCTAACTCCGCTAAACTAGTATTCTTAAACGGAGTTATAAAGGACTAAAATGAAAGATATATTCTTTTTTGATTCAATGTTAACCCCAAAAATAATTACATTCGTTTACTGGTTAATTTTAATAGGTACTTTGATCTCAGGTGTAACAACAATGTTTGCTAAGTATGGTGGTGGTTTCATTAGTGGTTTGGCCATAATTGTTGGTGGGGCAATTGGTGCGCGCATCTGGTGTGAGCTATTAATTGTATTATTTAAAATTCATGAGAATCTTCAAAAAATAGCTAATAAATCAGAATAAATTTAAATACTCATAAAGTAGTGGTTGCATCGAGTGCTACCACTACTTTTAATCTTAGGCGGTCCAACCAATTTAAAGTAGTTGATATTGTCAATTAATTTGTTATAGTTGATTTTGTCATCTATTTAACGCTTAAGGCATGCCCAAAAATGAGTACACCCGTATCAGCAAACCCAGTAATGGTTGAGCCTAAAAAAACACCTGTAATTTATAAAATACTGGTTATGGTAAGTATTATTACCTTAATTGGCGGTACGCTAACTGGCATTATGACTTATGTGAATGTGGGTGTTACAGAGCATTTTTATGCAGATTGGTTTACCTCATTTATAAGTGCAGTATTGGTTATGGCGCCTGTTGGTTTTGTAATGATGACCTTAATGCATAAGCTAGTTAATAAGTTATTGCCTAGTAGTAGCGAGCTAAAACGTAACTTAGTGATTAGTGTTTTTATGGCGCTGATCATGGAGTCGGTTATGGCGTTTGTTACCGCTACTAATAATATTGGCTATGCAGATATGCGTGTATTTGTAACTGGATGGGCTGAAGGGTTATTAGCCGCATTACCAATAGGTTTAACTATAATGCTGATAATGTCGGTTACGGTAAAACCTAAAATAGAACGCTTTTTAAAAAGCTAATAACAAAAAAGAGCCATTGGCTCTTTTTTGTTATTTAGTGTTTACCTGCTCTTTAAATTGCACGATTCAAAAAAGGTGCTGTTCGGCTTATTTTAGATTGGGCTACCTCTGTAGGTTTCCCTTGCGCTACAATTAAGCCGCCTTCTTCGCCAGCACCGGGTCCTACATCAATAACCCAGTCACTATTGCGGGCTACTTGCATATCGTGTTCAACCATAATGACGGTATTGCCAGCATCCACTAATTTATTTAACTGCGACATCAGCATTGATACATCCGATGGGTGCAGGCCTGTAGTTGGCTCATCAAGAACATAAAGTGTGTTACCGCGCTGCGCACGTTGAAGCTCTGTTGCTAATTTAATACGCTGCGCTTCACCGCCCGAAAGCTCAGTGGCAGGTTGCCCTAAACGTAAATACCCAAGACCTACTTGCATAAGTGCATCGAGTGATCGCAGTATTGCAGGCTCATTTTCAAAAAAGGTATATGCCGATTCAACCGTTAAATTTAGAATATCGCTGATGTTTTTATCACGATATGTAACCTCAAGTGTTTGCTCGTTATAACGTTTGCCATGACACACTTGGCAAGGTGAATAAACGCTAGGTAAAAACAGCAGCTCTATACTCACAAAGCCAACGCCTTCACAGTTTTTACAGCGACCTTTAGCAACATTAAACGAAAAGCGACCAGCATCGTAACGGCGCTCTTTCGCTTTTTGGGTAGAAGCAAATAGTTTACGCACATGATCAAATAAACCCGTATAGGTAGCTAAGTTTGAACGAGGGGTACGGCCAATCGCTTTTTGATTTACGGTAATCAGGCGGCTTATATTATTTATTCCTTCAATGATTTTTCCGCTGGTGTGTGTTTGCAGCTCTTGTTCGAGTAAGTCGGCTTCGTCGGTTGGCGCTTCCGTTATTATTTTTTGCCCAAGTGCTTCGTAAACAAGTTCTACTAACGCTTGGCTTACTAAACTTGATTTACCAGAGCCCGAAACACCAGTAACGGTTGTCATAACACCTAGTGGAAATTCTGCATTGAGTTTTTTAAGATTGTTACGCTCAATATCTGCCAATTTTAACCACGCTTTTGGCTGCCTTTGCTCCTTTTTTTGCGCGCTGTTTTGAGTTGACTCTTGACTGGCGTTTTTAGCAAAAAGGTGACGACCGGTGTGCGAATTTTTTATTTTTCTTAACCCTTCAACAGGGCCGCTGTAAATAATGTTGCCACCATGCACACCGGCATCAGGGCCTACATCAACAATCCAATCAGCATGTTCAACAACGCTAACATCGTGTTCAACAACAAATACAGAATTGCCAGCCGCTATTAGCTCATCAAGCGCTTTTAAAAGTGCTTGAGTGTCTGCAGGGTGTAAACCCGCTGAAGGTTCATCTAACACGTAAACTACCCCAAATAATTTAGAGCGAATTTGTGTGGCAAGTCGCAATCGTTGTAGCTCTCCGGGTGAGAGCGTTGGCGTTGTACGCTCAAGCGACAAGTACCCTAAACCAAGCATGGTTAGTGCTTCAATACGGGTAAGAATATCGCTGGCAATGCGCTGCGTAACAATGGCTTGCTCTGGATTTTTTGTATTTTTATTTACTTTGGTGTTGGCGGCATTACTTAATTTTTTAGCAAGTTCGTTTAATGTAAGTTGAGATAGCTCGCCAATATCAAGCCCTGCAAATTTAACACTTAGCGACGCTTGTTTTAATTTTTTACCTTGGCAGGTAGGGCACTGCGATATTTGCATAAACTGCGATACGCGCTTTTTTGTACGCGGGCTTTGGGTAGTAGCAAAAGACTGTAAAACAAAGCGTTTAGCGCTTGAAAAAGTTCCCATGTAGCTTGGATCTTCATTATTTTTTATCGCATTATGTGTTTGCTCATAGGTGTAATCTGGGTATACCGGCACAGTAGGTGTTTCGTCGGTAAATAAAATCCAATCGCGTGCTTTTTTAGAAAGTTTGTTCCAAGGTGTGTCTATGTCATAACCAAGCGAGGTAAGTATACGGCTTAGGTTTTTACCTTGCCATGCTGGTGGCCACGCGGCTATAGCGCGCTGGCGAATAGTTTTCGTATCATCTGGCACAAGTAGCTTTTCGGTTACTTCAAACACTCGGCCTATTCCTGAGCATTCTGGGCAGGCACCTTGTGGCGTATTCGGCGAAAACGCATCGGCGTAAAGTATGCCTTGCCCTTTGGGGTATTCGCCTGCGCGTGAGTAAAGCATGCGTAGCGCGTTAGAAATAGTTGTTATGCTGC
Source organism: Pseudoalteromonas sp. SG43-5 (assembly GCF_014164345.1). Taxonomy (NCBI): domain Bacteria; kingdom Pseudomonadati; phylum Pseudomonadota; class Gammaproteobacteria; order Alteromonadales; family Pseudoalteromonadaceae; genus Pseudoalteromonas; species Pseudoalteromonas sp. SG43-5. The sequence goes on along the minus strand of NZ_JACJFA010000003.1, from coordinate 174,299 downwards.
CAACTGATGAGCGAACCGACGGTGCGCCGCGTTGCTGCTGCAAAGCAACGGCAGGCGGTAGCCCTTCAATAGAATCAACATCGGGCTCATCAACTTGATCTATCAACCTTCGGGCGTACGGCGATACTGAATCAAGGTAACGGTGCTGCGACTCAGCAAACAGCGTTCCAAACGCAAGCGACGACTTTCCAGAGCCCGATATTCCTGTAAAAACAACCAATGCGTTACGAGGTAAATCAACGTCTACATTTTTTAAGTTGTGAACGCGTGCCCCTCTTATTTGAATGCTATTACTGGGATCAGATAAATCCATTGTTGAGTTTTTATGTGTGCTTGCCATACGTTTATACTCCTGTTTAATCGCGCTTTTTACTTTAAGTTAGCTTTAATTATTTACTCTTATCACTCGTTATTACCTCAAAGTAGCGCAAGCACACTGAATGAGCGCTTAGTCTGTAGTGGCGCAGCCAAAGCGCTGGATAAAATTGTGATGATTGTTTGTTTACATAATAGGTATGGAATGCGAATATAATTTAAACAGTTATTGTTATGTAATTTATTAGGTAATTTACTAGGTATTTTACTAGGTAATAAAAAGGAACTCACAGTGAAGAAAGCCTTAGTGATCATTTTATTGGTGCTTTCGTGGGCAAGCCAAGCCGACTCTATCAAAGCGCTAAATGTTGACCGTGCAGTACCAAATAGCATGCACTTATCGTTTGCAAACGATAGCAACATAACCCCTAAAAAAGGGGATTTTAAAATCGTTAATTATGTATTAATGAGCAATGAAGAGGGCGAACGCTGGGCTGTTATAACGCTAACTAACTTATCGTCGGGCAATCGAGAATTAGGCGAGGAGCACTTACTTGCACTTTTTGCTGACGGCAGCCGATTTATGCCAATGGAATTTAAACTCGGTTTTAAAGGCAACGAAACACAATCGGTAACTGTATCGTTTGCCGATTATAAATTCCCTATTTTAAGTGTGTATTCGAGTAACGACCAGTAGCATATTGGATAAGTTAAATATGCAGCAATTGCTTTAACTTATCTGCGCCGGCTCTGCTGGTGCTTAGTTCAGATTTAATATCGTCATTTACAATCACCATAAGTTTGCCATTAAACCAGCGCTGTATTTCTTTAATGTGGTCAATATTAACCAAATAACTGCGGTGGATTCGTACAAAGTTATGTGCTGCTAAAGCATGCTCAAGCTGATCAAGTGTATCGCTTAAATGATGAAATGTATCGCCATTCCACGCCAAACTATTGCCCTGCTCCGATTTAATAAATTTAATATTACTAGGGGAGAGTAAAAATATGCGCTCACCACTTTTACTAATGAGCTTATTTATAGTGTTTTTGGTTAATGTAAACGTTTGCTCGTTGGGTTCGTGATTGACTAGGGTATGTGCACGTTGTTGCTCTAATTGCTGCTGCGCTTTGGCGAGAGCTTTTTTTAGCCTAGCAATAGGAAAAGGTTTGAGTAAGTAGTCAGTTGAGGCGTGCTCAAAAGCTTCAATAGCAAATTGGTCATACGCGGTTGTGTAAATAATAATGGGCTGGTAGTTAAGTAAATCAATAAGCTCAAGGCCGTTAATTTCAGGCATTTGAATATCAAGTAATACCACATCAGGGGTCAGCTCATTGATTAATGTAATAGCCTCTTTGCCATTTGTAGCCATAGCCACCAATTCAACATGCCCCATTAAACTTAATTGATGGCTTAATTTTTCGCGAGCGGGAAGCTCGTCATCGGCAAATAATACGCGCATTTTAGTAATAGTATGTTGCTGGTTTTTGCTGTTCATAGTGCTAGCTCCAACGTAACCACTGCACCATTATTATTGCTCAGTAGTACCTTACTTTTACCAAGTTGTTTGACGCGCTTGAGTATGTTTTTCATCCCTACACCATTGCCATGCCCGTGCTTTATTACATCGCTCGAAAAACCCTTACCATTATCGCTAATTTGTATTTTAACGCCGTTTGGAAGCTCACTCAGGGTTATATTAAGTATTAGAGAAGTTTGGTTGGCGTTGTGTTTAATGGCGTTTTCAATAATTGGCTGAATAAGTAGCGGTGGTAGCGATATGTCTTTAAGCCTATTGGGAATATGGTAATTAACCTGAAGTTTATCGCCAAAGCGTGCTTTTTCAATATTTAAGTATTTTTCTATTATTGTAAGCTCTTGCTGTAAAGGTATTTGCTGTTGCTCGGCGGTATCAAGGGAGTACCTTAAAATATCAGCAAGTTCATGCAGTACTTCATCGGCTAAATCAGGGTTTGTATGAATATAGGCCGAAATTGTATTTAAGCTATTAAACATAAAATGAGGGTTTAGTTGATATCGTAATGTAGCAAGTTGGGCTTGTTTAAGTGCGTGTTTTTCGGCTGTTGCGCGTTTTTTGTTTTCAATAAAAATACTGGTAAAGTAAATACACGATCCCCAAAGTAAGCCGTTAAATACAACAAATACTCCCATCGATTTATGCCCATCAAAAAGCTGTGTGAGTAATATATCGGTAAGCACATTACCAAGTGCCATAAATACAACTGCAATTAACCATTCAAATGCTATTTTGTTAATGTGTTTATTGCGAAGGGAAAAAATAACTGCTGCCGCACTCCAAACAGGAACCCAGTAAAAAGTTACGAACCACACAGTTGCAGCGAGTGCACTACCAGTAGTAAAGGGGGCGGAGTTCGCGATTATTAGCCCAAGGGCATAAGCAATATCTACAATAAGTAGAGTAAAAAAGCTGTATTTATAAAATGGATGTTTGAGCATAGTATGTGCTTCTTTTTGTAAGTGATTAAACCATAACAAAAAACAGTCAAAACCCAAATGATTTTGTGTTTTGACTGCTACTCATTTAAAAGTAAGTTAGCTCTTTGATTTGTAGTGTGTTTTTTAATGACTCAATGCTTGCGCCTGGCATTTTACGCCACATTAAGTTAACCCCAGTTAATTCTGTTGCCGACCACGTAACTGGGCTACCAAAACCAAATTGTTTAAGTGTAGTGAAGGGAATATCAAGCGTGGTCCATTCATCGCGCGGCTTTAAAAGTACACTAAAGTGATCCCAATCTTTTACATCACTATGATAAACAGACAAAGCAAAAGGCGTGGTAGACCCTTTATACGTTAAGCGCACACCTTTAAATGCTGAAGCATCAGCCGGTGATGTAAATTTTATTTCAGCGCCTGCCCACGCGCCAAAGCTTGTTGGCTTTGTAATGGTTGTATCTATAGTTAAGCTATTTTTATGCGTGGTAAGCGTTGCCACAGACTGACCACCCATTACCGAGTCGCTTAAGGCTTGCCATGGTGTATCACCGGTAAAATCATCAATAACATGCTGCGCTTGGCTGCTTTTAATTACTTCATTACAAGTGGGGCCTTGTGGCTTTATGGCTTTGTTTTGAGCAATAAGCGCTGGGCGGTCTACTTGTATACCTGCTTTATAAACCTCTGAGATTGTGTGAATATGGTTTATATCATCAAGTGGGTTTTGCTTAAGCAGTATAAAGCTTGCCTCAAAGCCTTTAGCAAGCTTACCAATACTATCTGCTTTATTGATCGCTTGTGCGCCGTTAACCGTTGCCGCATTAATTATTTCACCATTAGTTAGGCCCGCTTTTTTAAGTGCATCTAACTCGTTATGTAACCCTGTTCCATGGATTGTGTATGGGTTTCCGGCATCAGAGCCGGTGCCTATAGTGATATTAGCTTTATGTAACTTTTGAATATTTGCATAAGCGGTTTTACGTTCACTCCATGCGTGTTCTTTCCATTTTGAAGGCGCAGGCACATTTTCAAACAAGCACTCTTGAAGCTTTTCGGGAATGGTTTTTAGTAACTCGTTTTGTGAGCTAATAGTATGGTTATGCTTTTCATCGCTATGGTTGTGGTACACCGCAAGGGTAGGAATGTAGGTTACATTATGCTGTTTCATTAGCGTAATAAACTCATCATCTATCGCTTCGCTATTAATACCGTGGGCTAAAGCCGTTGCACCGGCCTTAATAGCGCGTTTGCCATCATCTAGTGTAGAAACATGCACAAAATACGGTAAATTAGCCGCTTTAGAGCGCTTACCAAGATCGCTTAATTGGCTATCAGTCAACGATTTACCCACACCGCCAAAGGTTTCAATAACCGCTTTAGTTACATGGGCTTGGGTGCTTATATGTTTTTTCCATAGCGCTGCTATGTCTTCATTTTTGGCAATTTCGTAAGCGTTGCCACCAAACTGCGTGCCATGCCCGCCAGGGTTGGTAAACAATGTACCTGCATAAAAAAGGTTAGGGGTTAGTTGGGCTTCTTCTAATTGAGCGGCTTCGTTTAGGGTTTGCTCAAACGAAAACAAATCAACAATGTTAGTTACGCCTAAATACAAATTAGAATTAAAGTGCGATTTAACCGGCAAATACTGAAACTCAGTAAAGTTACTGCCTGATGAACCCAAATGTACATGTAAATCAATTAAACCAGGTATTGCATATTGGTTGTTGGCATCAATAGTTTTATCGGCGTTTTGTAGTGGGTCGGTCGCTTTGGCAACGTTTACAATTTTACCATCGTCAATATAAAGCGAACTCGGCGCAGAAAAGCTTTGCGAATTACTTTGGTATACACGAATGTTGTCGACTCGCAGGTCAATGGCATGCGCACTAAAGTGGCTTGTTAAACTAAGTGCTATAACTGTTTTTGTAATAATGTTCATGACTATATTCCTTATCAAAATAGGTATTTGGCGTTTTGTTGATAAGGAATTTAGCGAGTTTTTTAACCTGCTTCATTAATGTTTATCTGAATCGACATTTTTTGCCGTTGAACCGACACTAAAGTAAATAAACGTAGTGGTGCGCTCAGGCTAACTGAACTAAATATTATGAATTAGCGATAGATCCCTTCGGCGGGTATGCCTATTTTAAGACAGGGTTTTAAAATTTAATCTTGTTTGAATGACTTTTAAAGGCGGCTAGGAGCGATTAACAGCCGCTCAAGCATCTTGTAATTGGAATCCATTTTTCTCTATAGCTGACGTTCGAACCTGCTTTACTAATGCTAACTATTAGCCGAAAGCTGACATTAGTTTTTGTAAAAGAATAAACAGATTATTGGTAATTAAAACCAATATATACTGCATGTTTGAGGGCTAGTGTAAGCTCGTTGCTGCCTTTGAACTTCCATCACTTGATGCTCATTTGAGCCTAAAGCAGTCAGTAATGAATTCGGTTTCAAGATCACTTTGTGAGTATAGAAGACGCTAGCATTTAATTTTTACACAGATTTCTAATGAATTAATCATGTCAAATTACTGAAAATTATTAATAATAATGTAAATTAACAACTTAAATCGAGCAACCGTTAGTCAACAAAATTGACCCATTACTAACATTCTTTTTTTGAGGTGGTTTAACTATGGATGCCCTAGTTATGCTATAGGTGATTTTAGCAATTAAACACTAAACTCTTCCCTAAGCGAGTGACAAAATTGGATCAAACGGGCACCTTTAAAGCTTTTGGGCTGGAAGACCTGCCTGATGGGGAAATTTTGCCATAGATTGACAGCTTAGTTATATTTAGGATGTCTGATTTGGTTCGACTCTCAAAATGAAAAACTAACTTGCTAGCACCAAATAAAATGTTTAAATTTAGCTGTTTAGCCTAATTGCAACCGCTGGTTGACAAATTAACAACTTGACTTGCTGGTCTGCAACTACCTGACTTTCTATGCTTACCGCTCAACAACAAATGAAGGAATGAACTTTATGATTTTAGCAGAAAAGATTGTCAGATTAAGAAAACAAGTTGGTTGGTCGCAGGAAGAATTGGCTGAAAAGATGAATGTTTCTAGGCAGTCAGTGTCTAAGTGGGAAAGCACTAATAGCATACCTGATTTAAATAGGATAATTATATTGGCGGAGCTTTTTGACGTGTCTACTGACTTTCTACTAAGAGATGAGAATGAAGCTTTTGATTCTCATGATGAAAATAAAAAGCCTGTTATCATTCAAATTAGTTTAGAACAAGCAGCAAAATATATTGAAAATAAGATGGAAGTGTCAGCCTTAATCACTAAAGGAGTTATACTTTGTTTATGCTCAGTAGTACCTTTGTTTTTCTTCTTGGCAATGGCTGAAACCAATCGATTGAACCTGACAGGCAATATCGCAACAGCGATAGGAGTTGTGTGTATTGTAGTTATGGTCTCTATGGGAATAAATTTTTTTCTCAGAGCCAACCAATATGAAAGCGATATAGCGGTAATAGATAATGAAGCATTTGAATTAGCCTATGGTGTACATGGTGTTTTCAATGAAAAATTAACAAAGTTCAGACCTACCTATAATCGAAGATTATCGTTGGGTATATTTATGTTCATTATCAGTTTTGCACCTCTTATGTTTGCTAGTATGCTTTTCAGAGGCCCAAGTATAACTCTAATGATGCTAATTGTACTTATGCTCATCATAGCCGCTGGGATATACATTGTGTCTCCTGTTGCGGCTAAATACGAGGCTTATAACAATATTCTAAAAGATGGGCCTCTAGATACCGTAAAGAGTAGACGTGTAAAACGTGCTGAAAAACTCGCTGCATTCTACTGGCCTTTGCTAATCGCTATCTTTCTTGGTTGGAGCTTATGGACTATGGATTGGGGCGTAACTTGGATAATTTGGCCTGTAGGGGCTGTACTTTTCGCTGCACTGGTTGGATTAATGGAGTTGCTGGATAAAGAAGAGTGATGAACATGATATGCATCTTTATCAGCGATACAAAAACCTAATCTTAACCAGTAACTTTCTAATATGGCAGAGATTAGGGGGGATACAAATAAGTCATCTAAATATAAATACTTGAACAACCGCTATGCTGGCATTTACGATCATCAATCTAGACCTAAATTCAAATACTATAAATGGCACTTTAGCGAAGTTCGGCTGTGAGCGTGAGGCAGACTGTGAGAAATTATGATGTATGAAGTCAATACTCGTCTCCTTGGTTATTACATTTTATGAACGTTCGTTACGAGCGTTCATGTTTTTTTACTTTATATAAATGAATTATACCCTATGGTAAGCTTTTAAAAGCATTGTCAATGCTCTTAAGCTACATAGATTTAATAGGTACTCTTAATTGCTTTTGAGGTTTGATGGTTTGCATTAATAGGCATAGTGATACCAAAGCCACACCTATCCAACCAATTATCTTAAACCTTTCACCAATAACGAAAACGGCTAAAACAGTTGCAACTAATGGTTCTATTAAGGTAATTAATGTCGCTTTACTTGCATTTATATAATTCAAGCCAAAACCAAATAATAAGTATCCTAAAAACATTGGAATTACTGCCATATACAAAGATGCCAATGCATTGGTTGCGCTTGAAAATAAGTTATCACCTGTAAACCATAATGAAGGGAGTAACAATAAAGCAGCACAACCAAACAGTCCTGACATTGACGATTTCGAATGAACTCCACTTTCAATTAAACTCCTTGCTGCCCATGAATAACCTGCATAGGTTAATCCAGCAATACACCCCAAAAGAATACCCAGGCTCTGTTGATTAATACTGTATGAAGGATCATTACTCTGATCTCTACCTAACGTTAATAAAGTAATACCTATAGCTCCAATAACAAAACTCAGTACCCATTCCAGTGATATATTTTTTTTACTAATTAGGCTTTCAAGGATTGCAGCAAAAAAAGGTGCCGTAGCAATTGAAACTACAGTGCCAATTGCAACACCTGATAAACGCATTGAAGTATAAAATGCTAATGGATAGATAGCGACAGAAGCGGCACCTAAAAGTAATACCTTAGGCTGTGAAATCATGAGCTTATAATCTATAAATAACGTTTTTCGTGCTGTAATAACAAGTAGCACTCCCCCTATTCCCATAGAGAATGCACCAATTGCAAACGAACTCACATCAGGGGAATAGCTTGCTGCGGTGCCTGTTGTTCCCCACAAAAAACTAGCAATAATGATAGCAATTACACCTTTAAAACTTCCGTGATGACTTTGCATAGTGATACCTGTTTTTTATTATTTCAATACAGAAATTGTATGCTAATGATGAAAGGAGTTTTTAACAATTAAGACGCTATCGTTGACAATAAAGACTAAGTTTACTTTTTGAATTTATTAGGTGGTAGGCCAAAGTATTGTGAAAACTTTCGGCTAAAGGCTGACGGCTCTTTGTAGCCTACTTTTTCACCAATGATTGATAGTGGATAATCTGTGTGTGTTAGTAAAGCTTGCGCTTTTTCCATACGAAGTTTGGTTACGTATTTCATCACAGTCATATTTGTTTGTTGCTTAAATAGTTTCTTAAACTGCGTTTCGCTTAGAAAAGCAGATTCAGCCAGGCGTTTAATGTGAAGTTGCTCTGCAATATTTTGCTCTATGAAGGATATTGCTGTACCAATACGGTTATCTACTTTTGGCAATAAAGGTTGCTCTGCAAGCAGTAAACTGAACATTTCAAACATCGCCTGTTCTAATTGAGCATTAACTTTATTTTCTAATTGGTTTTCGATAAAGGTTAAGTAACTTTTAAGGGATGAGTTAATTGCAAAAACAATACAGTGAGAAGATGAAATATTTAGGGGTAGGTTTTTCATGTCCACAACTACAAATCTAGCTTCAGTATCTGCAGTGAACAAGTGCTCTTCATTGGTTTTAACTACAACACATTCACTTGGCGCAACTTTACCATTGAAATCACCAACGCATATATTTATGACACCACGTAAAGGTAAAACCAATTGATTAAAGTGATGTGAGTGACGGGTTGGTTTTGTGCTATAAGAACGAATGGATAATAGATTTTTCATAATAACAGAAATGTATGGCCTTATTTCATCCTGATTTTGGTTATACATAGTAGAGCAATGGATGACAAAGTGAAGTGTTAGTTTTATTGGCTCTTTAACTTAAACCTCAATGACTGCAATGGTGTGTGAGTTCCCATGGCTTAGCAGTCCCACTCAAAGGCTTTGAAAGGTAATATCTGCTGTTGGCATTCTCCGCCACTCCACAACATAAAATGTAGATAATAATTGGCAAGGTATTTTACTGTGTCGGATGGCGCTTCGCTTATCCGACCTACACACGTACACAAAGCCTCTTATTTGGCGTCTCTCACCGGTAAAATAAAGCGTTTACTCAATACTAATACCTTGTTTTAAAAGGTACTCCACTGCTTTATCAGTATGGGGCTTAAATGCTTTCCAGCGCCCAATTGCTTTATTGTTAAGTGGTTGGCGTACTTGTACTTTACTGGCGGTAGAGACCGGTGCGGTGTTTAAGTGAAAATCTATACACTGTGCTTGCCATTCTAAATTACAAAAGCTAACTAGCTCTTTTATTTGCTACTCGGGCTGGGCGACTAGTTTTTCGTATTTTACTAATTTTATATTGCTATGCAGGGCGCTAAAGTGCTGCATGAGTTTATAAAAGCGGCTATTTAAAAAAGATAAATCCCCCATACTGGGGGCATTTATCACATTAGTATATGACCTTAATATAATTACTAGCGATGTTATTTTGAATTGGAAATTACTGGCCACTCGTCAACTAAAATGCCATTACCACAATCGTTGTCTGCATGTATTAAATTAGGTTTTAGATTAATCAGTTGTGGGAACGAAATGGTGTAATTGACCTTATAACCGCAAGAGCCAAAAGCAGAGTATAAGCGCAGAGACTTTAATTCATTCCCTATTTCACTAACTTCAATACTGCCGGTAATTAAATTAGTTTGCTTTAGCTCCCACTTATTATCAATAAAAGTAGGTTCTGACCAAGTTATGGGGTAAGCCATGTTAGTTAACGTCTTGACATAATAGGTCAAGTAACTGTCTTGATATGCTCCAGTGTTGCAAGCTAATGCAAGCAATTTATCACCCGAACTTAGCTTAAAAACTGAGACAAATCGATTGTTATGATGTTCGTCTTTGATAGAACAGTTGTCGTTTTTATTTAGTGAGCCAAGAAGCTTTTTTTGAGTTAATAGCTCAAAATCTAGAGGCAACTTTTGACCAGAGGGTATCTGCATTTTTAAGGGTTTATTATTCTTAATATCTGCATTGAGTGAAGCGGCATTAACATGCGAGCATAATAAAAAGATCATAACAAATAAGGTCATATTTAATTTCACCAAGAGTTAATCCATAAAAGTATATGTGTATTAAGCTAACGCTACATTTGTTGAGAATAATAACTTTTCAAATTCAAATGTACCTCGTGACGCTTTCAATAGTCGCTCAAAAATTATAGCGTCATTAGCAATCTCTAAAGCGTGATCTTGACCATTAATTATTCTCCTAGCTCCAATATAATTAGAAGTTGCACCTGATATAAATTGGCCTAGCTTCGCTTTAGCAAATAAACCTTCTCGCATGCCATAAGACATTATTGCATATGCAATTTTATGATTAAGTGCTAGGTCTGGACTTATATAGAGCTTATCTCCAAGCCCTAAAGCATCGCCAACCTTTTTATAATTATAATCCCATGTTAATTGTACATAACCCCTTCCGTAATATATGTTTTTTTCTACAGTTGAAGTAGTTGGAACATCGTGTACGCTACCATACAGCTTACCTTTTCCTTTTCCCCACTCTTTAATTGGTTTCCAGGTACGTCCGCACTCACGTTTTACTGTCGCTAACATGTAAGCAATCCATCGGATATCGGTAATGTGAGGATCCATTACACACTCAATCAAGAGTTTTTTAGATCATTAAATGCTTGCTCATTAGGGAACTGCTTTTTATATATTTTAATGAAGTGTTCATAATCAATAACTTGAACTTGATTTAAAAGGGCAGCTTCTTTGTGCTTTTTTAGAAAGTTCTGACTTAATGAGGCTACAAGTGCTTTGTGAGTTAAATCATCAGGTATAACTTTTTTACTTGGGTGTTTATTACCCAATGCAGCGGATTGAAATAGCTTTAGTTGCTCTTCAGTTTTACTACCATAATATCCATCGGGCTTTAGTACTTTTTTACCGAAATACTTTTTTGTGGTACCTAATAAAAGCCTTTGTAGTACTAAAACATTTAGTGGGGCATTCCTAGCACCGTGACCAACACTATTAGTTAACCTTGTTATATTTACTAAGTTTAGTTCTTTAAATATTAACATTTTAATCCTTTAATTTTTATCCTTTAGTAACTATACCACTCACTATGTGGCCCCTTCAAGGGAACATTAGCTGAATTTTATTCCATTTATATTATTCCTTTTCTATCAATATTTGTCAGTAAGCATTGGCAACTGTGTAAGTTTGATCGTCACAGTGCTTATATTTATTTTAAAAAGTAATTACCTGACTATAAATTAATTAAGCGAATTTATATAAAATAGAAGTGATATTTCATCCTATAATATCTTGTTGTTTTAAGTAGGTCTCAGCCTCATCAGTATGGGGCTTAAATGCCTTCCAACGGCCAATTGCTTTGTTGTTAAGTGGTTGGCGTACTTGCACTTTACTTGCAGTAGAGACCGGTGAGGTGTTTAAGTGAAAGTCTATACACTGTGCTTGCCACTCTAAATTACAAAAGCTAACTAGCTCTTTTATTTGCTGCTCGGGCTGGGCGACTAGTTCTTCGTATTTTACTAATTTTATATTGCTATGCAGGGCGCTAAAGTGCTGCATGAGTTTGTAAAAGCGGCTGTAAAATTTGGCAGTGTCGAGTAAATCGAGCGAGTACGCGTAGTAGGGGTTATTTATAGTAAATAACTGGCGATAGTTACCAATGCAGGTGTCCATTGGGTCGCGTAGCATGCAAATAATTTTAGCGTTTGGCAGGGCTTTGGTAATTAAGTCGATATAAAAAAAGTTAAACGGGAGTTTATCTATAAAGTGCTTATGGCTGCCTGTTATTACGCGTGTTGCGTTTAAATAGGTTGACCCAAGCTGATTAAAATCAAGCTCGTAGGCTTTACTGAGTGTTTGAGTGTCGAGCACATGGGGTGTTTGTGTTTGGCTGAGCCTTTTAACACTTAAGCCAAAGTCTTGCAGTTCACCGGCTGACTGCACGTCGCTGTGGCTCGATAAAATACGCTCTACCAATGTGGTGCCAGAGCGGGGCATGCCTAATACAAAAATAGGCTCTGCCGTTGGGTTACCTTGTGTCAGCGCTTGTGTGTGCTGTTCACTTAAGAGTTTAATATGTTCAAATAACTCAGTTGAGCTTTTATGATCAAACGGCTGTACAGCACGTTTTACTACTTTACCTTGCTCTAACGCGTTAAAAGCGTCTGAAAACTCACCAATATCTTGATACTCTTTAGCTAAAGCATGGCCAATATGCAGTTTTGCATCGGGGTTTGTTACTTGCTCAAACACGTTTTTTAAGCGTTCAATATGATTGTTTTGTGTACTTACTTTAGTTAAATCACTTAATGCAAAATGACTTTGATGGTGCAGCTGGTTAAGCGCTATGGCATTTTCAAAAGCGTGTCGGGCTTTATCAAATAGCCCTAAAAACTTAGCACTTACACCGTAGTTATAATAAAACTGAGGTTGAGCTTTGTTAGCTGCTGTAGACAGTGTAATAGCGCGCTCAAAGTAGTTAAGTGCTTGCTCGTGAATACCTGCTTGAGTAAGTGCAACGCCGAGTGTGTCGGCATCAAGTGCTTTAGTTATTTGCTTTAATGGCACCGATAGTGCGGTGTTTTTTGCTTTTTGTAATTCGCCAGTAAGTGCGTAACATTTAGCAAGTTGCGCGGTGTATTCAATACTTTGGCCAAGGGTGAGGGCTTTTTCGATGAGCTTTATTGCTTTGTGTATTTGCCCAACAGTTAAATTAACCATTGCCAGCAAAAAATACCCATCAGCAAAGTCTGGTTTGAGTGTAACTAACTCCACTAGGGCTTTGTGTGCTTGCTCTATTTTACCTTGGTTTAGGGAGTGTATTGCGCTTTGATGAAGTTGCTTTAAATTTGGCTGCATGGTTTTTGGTAATTATTTTGTGAAAGAAAATAAAAAGGCTCAAATAAATTTGAGCCTTAAAACATTGTTTAAAAATTACTATAAACTATATTTCAAATTTGTAGTTAAATTTAACACCCACCGTAAGCGGGCGATTAATGTAATGGCCGTAGTTACGTTGTATATCGGCACCATTAGCTGATGTTATATCGGCATCTGAACGACGAACGGATGTAACCGCGTATTTGTTGAATAGGTTATCAACATATAGGGTAGTTGACCATGCATCAGCTGTTAATTTAGCTGATATATTACTTAAGCTGTAACCTGGTAGTGTTTCGCCATTGTCATGCAAGCCAACTCTTGTAATTACATCGCTTTGCGCGGTTAGACCGTAGTTAATATCAAGCGTTTTGTCGTTAAATACATCTGTTTGATAGTTTACACCCATTGAGAACTGATGCTCTGGAGAGCCTGGTAAACGGTCGCCGTCTTCTGCGCCATCGGTACCATCAGCATTAAACAAAAATGGTGCATCTGATGTTAGCTCTGCTTTTGTATAAGCATAGGTTGCATAAACTGAAAACGAGTCAGATAAAATGGCACGGGTAGATATTTCAATCCCTTTTGCGTTAGCGCTACCTGCGTTAGATAAGTACGGTAGTTGGCCTACATCAGTAGCACCTGCAATTTGTGCATCATCCCAATCTACGTTAAATAGCGCGGCGTTAAAGTGAAGTTGGCTTCTAAACCAGGTGCTTTTAAAGCCTAACTCGTAGTTTGTTGTTGTATCGGCATCGTAAAGCATTTCTTCTGGACTACCACAACCTGCTTGGTTAGCTGGTAATGGATCAGGACACGGTGCTAAACCATTTGAACCGCCGATTCTAAATCCTTCACTTACCGTTACATAGCCCATGACTGAATTTGTGAATTGGTATTTAGCATTAAACTTAAAGAGGCTGCCGTTATCGTCAGCTTCATTTTTTTCAAAGTTTAATGAAATAGCATCAGGTGCTGCGTCATCAAATAAGGTATTAAATAATGGAAAATCTACAGCTGACTCAGATTCAACGTCGTATTGGTATAAACGCATACCTAAAGTTACGTCTAGTTTTTCTGTTACTTGGTAGCCTATTTCGCCAAATAAAGCTGATTCTGTTATTTCGGTACGATCTACCGAGAAGTACTCAAGTTGATCTGGGCGAGACTGCGAAGCGCCAAAGTTTTCTACTGCAAAGTCACCAAAGCCAGGCGTAAACTCTTTACTAGAAGCATCCGTTTCTATTTTGTTGTAAAACGCACCAACAATCCAGTTTATGTCACTATCGCCTTGCGATACTAAACGCAGCTCTTGGGTGAAGGTGTCTTCTTCTTCAATCTCACGCGTGAAAGATGAAAACGAAGGAAACTCTTCATAGCCGTAATCAAGACGAATAAGTAAGTCTGTTTGGTCGCGTTGGCCGTCGGCATCAAAGCTCGAAATACCAGTAGCCGATACCAGCTCTGCAAAACCTAGGTCGGCTTTTAGCTCAAGGCTTAGTAATTGATCTTTTTTCTCGCGAGGTTCTTCAAAGCGATAAGCCGACTCGTATTTACCTATTACGTCGCTTAAACCGTTGTTTGCATTAAGGCTGTTGTAATGAACAATCGAGCGGCCTTCGCTGTCTTGGTTTTGGTAAAAGTAGTTAAGCGTACCTTCAAACGATTCATTTGGTTTAAAGCGAACAGAAATACGACCAGTAGTGGTGGTTTCGCCGTTGGCGTCTTTTACATTTTTAAGGTTGTTATTAACTGCTGAGCTATCGCTCCAATCTGGATCTGGCAACGATACGCCTGGCTCGCGTACTACGTAGCCGTAATCGATAAAACCGGGGTCTTCATATACGTTTAAGCTGGCGCGTACTGCTAATTTATCTTCAATAATAGGAAGGTTAAATATAAAGCCGCCTTCGCCACCTAAAGAGTCACTTTCTTTTGTTTTAAACAGGTCGCCGTAAACTTCAAGCGATGTAAAATCAAGCTCAGGCTGTTTAAGCATGTAACGAATTGCACCGCCTAATGTGCCTGCACCATAAAGGGTGCCTTGTGGCCCAATGAGTACTTCAACGCGCTCAATATCTACTAGGCGCATATCTACCGAAACAGGAATTTCGTTAATGTAAGTAGATACTGTGCCGCCATCTGATGATGGACCAGACGAGTTTGTATTTAAACCACGAACAATAATAGGCGAGCCTGAGCGCCCACCTTGATCGGTAATTGTTAAACCAGGTACCCAGCGCGCTACATCCGCAAGCTCACTGATATTTTGATCTTTCATAATATCAGCGTCTAGTGCTGTAATATTTAGCGGTGCATTTTGCACCGAGCCGCTGCGCCTTGTTGCTGTAACTTCGATTACTTCGAGTGATTTGTTTTTAGCTGTGATTTCTTCTTGTGCCACTGCAGAATTAGAAAATAAAAATGCGCCAGATACAGCGCTCGAAATAGCCAAGGTTAACAAGCTTGGTTTAAACATAAAAAGTGATCCCCAGTTCAAATGTTTTACATTAGTAAATTAAGTTAAGCAGTTTATCAGGGAGTGAAGTAGCTTGGAATATTTAAATTGAATTTTAATTCACTTTTATAGAATAAATATAGCTTATTTTCGGGGTTTTTATTTGGTTAATAGGCAATACAGGCAATGGCTTAGTGTAATTAGGTACAGTTAGATTGAAAATTAAACCCTTGTTTAAAGGTAAATAGTCATTCGTATTTTAAAGGTGGTGTTATGACGTGCTCGTTAAACAAATTATTACATTAAATTAATATTTCATAATGTCATTACTTATACTTTTATTAGCACTATTAAAGTGTATTTTGATCCCCATTAAGGATGTTAAGTCGCCATTATTAGTGACAGTTTAAGTTATTGAGTGAGCGTGTTTGATTGCCGCTTCGTATTCTCTTTTTTATTTTGTCCGCACTTTTTTGTGCGTGTTTTTAAGGATTAACAATGAGCCAACTATTTTCGCCTTTATCACTTGGGCAAGTAACGTTAGATAACCGTATTATTATTGCACCCATGTGCCAGTATTCAGCAAACAATGGCGCTGCTAGCGATTGGCATACTATTCATTTAGGCCAATTGAGTTTAAGCGGTGCTGGGTTACTTATTTTAGAAGCAACAGCAGTAAACCCTGAAGGGCGTATTAGCTACGGCGATTTGGGGCTTTGGAATAACGAAACCCAACAAGCACTAGGCAAAAGCCTAAAAGCAGTAAGGCAATACAGCCCTATGCCTATTGGTATTCAGTTAGCGCATGCTGGACGCAAAGCATCAACTGAAAAACCATGGGACGGTGGCGATGCCATTGCACCTGATGATGTAAATGGCTGGCAAACGCTCGCACCTTCGGCAATTGCGTACGACGCTAACAGCCCAGTGCCAAAAGCAATGAGCCAATCTGACATAGATTCACTAATTAAAGATTTTGTAAGTGCAGCTAAACGCGCTGATGAACTCGGCCTTGATTTAATCGAGCTTCATGGTGCGCACGGTTACCTGTTACATCAATTTTTGTCGCCACTTTCAAACAAGCGAGATGACAACTACGGTGGCAGCCTAGAAAACAGAATGCGCTTATTACTTGATGTGTTTAAAGCGGTAAGAGCGGTATTCCCCAGTAATAAAGCAGTGGGTGTGCGTATTTCGGCAACCGATTGGGTTGTAGGTGGCTGGGATTTAGATCAATCGATAGTGCTTAGTAAAGCGCTTGATGAACTAGGTTGTGATTTTATTCATGTAAGTACGGCGGGCCTAAGCCCAGAGCAACAAATACCAGTTAAACCTAATTTCCAGGTACCGTTTGCAACAGCCATAAAAGAAGCGGTTAAAATGCCTGTTATAGCGGTGGGTTTAATTACACAGGCGCAACAAGCCGAAGATATTATTAGTGAGCAGCAAGCCGATGGCGTAGCACTAGCGCGTGGCATTTTATATAACCCGCACTGGCCGTGGCATGCAGCTGCAGAGCTTGGCGCTAAAGTAACTGCACCTAAACAGTATTTACGCTCAAGCCCACATGGGCAGCCATCACCAATAAAATAAAGTTTAGTTTTTTTGTAGAAACCCAACCCGCGTTTGCGGGTTGGGTTTTATTATTTTTATAAAGTAGAGACACACATGACCCAAACAGGCGTTTCAGCGCAACCTCTTAGCAATACACTCGTTACTATTATTGCTTTGTGTTGCGGTCTTATTGTTGCCAATATTTATTACGCTCAACCTATTATTGAGTTACTTGCCCCAGAAGTTGGATTAAGTGCGCACAGTGCTAGCCTTATCGTATCGCTTACACAAATAGGCTACGCTTTGGGGTTGTTTTTTTTAGTACCACTAGCTGATTTAGTTGAAAATAAAAAGCTTATGTTGGTCACTCTTGGTGTGTCGTTTTTGAGTTTAGTGGGTACGGCACTTGCTGATTCACCTAATGCAATGCTTATTTTGTGTTTGATGATAGGTATAAGTTCGGTTTCTGTTCAGGTGCTTATTCCACTTGCTGCGCATTTATCGTCTGACGAAAAACGCGGACAAGTTCTTGGTAATATTATGGCGGGTTTGTTGTTAGGTATTTTGCTAGCAAGACCTATATCGAGCTTAATAGCCGATCACTTTGGTTGGCGCGCTGTATTTTACTTTGCAGCAGGGTGTATGGTGTTTATTGCTGGTGTAATTTATTTTGCTATTCCAAGTAGGCAACCAACCCATAAAACAACGTATTTTAAGTTATTAAAATCGCTGAAACAATTAATGATAAGCCAGCCAGTGCTGCGCCAACGTTCACTTTTTCAAGCGTTAATGTTTGCATCGTTCAGCTTATTTTGGACGAGCGTACCGGTTGTGCTTGCCCGTGAGTATGGTTTATCCCAATCAGAAATAGCATTGTTTGCACTAGTGGGCGCCGCAGGTGCTGTAGCAGCTCCCATTGTTGGGCGTTTGGCTGATAAGGGCTATACGCATCAGTTATCGTTACTGGCCAAACTCATTGCAGCACTGTGCTTTTTACCAAGCTTATTTGAGTTACCTTACGGCATTATAGTATTGGCATTAACCGGTGTGTTTATTGATTTTTCTGTGCAGGCCAATATGGTATTGGGTCAACGTGCAGTGTACGCACTAGAACCACAAAGCCGTGCGCGTTTAAACGCTATTTATATGACTAGCATATTTGTAGGTGGCGCAGTAGGCTCGCTTATTGCCAGCCCATTATATGAAGTGGGAGGTTGGACTGGTATTGCACTGGTGGCTACGGGTATGCCGCTTATTTCGTTGATTGGTTATTTGGTTACAACTAAAAAGCAAAGTAAGGCTGTGAGTTAAAAAATTACCGGATACAACACAATAAAGTCACCATGTTGTATGGTGACTTTATTGTGTTGTTTAGGTTAGTTTGGTAGTTAACTAAGTAGCCTGTTTTTTTGCGTTTGAAAACGAGCTACCAACAGATGCAATAATTACAAGCAAAATAGCGAGCCACTGCCATAAAGTAAGCAATTCACCCAGTATAATAAACCCTGCGAGCGAAGCTATTGCAGGCTCTAAACTCATCATTACGCTAAACCCTTGTGAAGGCATGTTACGCAGTGCAACCATTTCAAGTGTGTAAGGCAGTGCGCTTGATAAAATAGCAATACCAATACCCAGTGGGATAATTTCCCATGTAAACGCGGGGCTTTGCATAATGCCGCCGTAAGGCACTAGCACTATAGCGGCAACAGTCATGCCCAATGCGACAGTGGCTCCACCAGAACTTTGTGTGCCGGTTTTTTTACCAAATAATATATAACCTGCCCAACACGCGCCAGCACCAAGCGCAAGCGCTACACCTAATGGATCAAGGCTATCTTGCCCGCTCATATCAGGAAGCAGAAGCAAAATACCAGCAATAGCACAGGCAACCCAAAATAAATCACGTTTGCGGCGTGATGAAAATAAGGCAACAGCAAGCGGGCCTGTAAATTCAAGTGCTACACCAATGCCTAGTGGAATGCGTTCAATAGCGTAATAAAACAAAATGTTCATGCCGCCTAAACTTAAACCATACACAATTATAGGAATACGATTACCCGTAGTGGGTAAGTGTTTCCAAGGTTTAAACACTAAGCAAAGTATAAAGGCAGAAAAACCAAGCCTAAGGGCCGTCGTACCCTCAGGGCCAACAATTGGAAAAAGCTGTTTTGCAAACGACGCGCCCGTTTGAATGGTCATCATGGCAAGCAATACACACACGATAGCCAGTAAATAACTTTTTGAAGATGCTTTCATTTTTATCCTTGAGTTGAGTAACTCTATCAATTAGTTATGTAATGCAGGGAGTATAAAAGCTAAACCCACCCGATATTAATGGCGGCATAGTATCTTTTTTTAAATTTATAGGTAAGTCTTTGCGACCAAAAATAACGCAATAAAAAGTATATTAAATAGGGAAGGTAAATAAAGTAAGAGGTAAAGTTAGCAAACAGGCGTTTGCTAACTTTAATCAGTTGGTTAAAAGGCCTTAATGGGCACTTTTATTAACTAAGCCATCAAGCGAGTAGAGGCCTCGTTTTTCATCATTTTTGCGTTTAATTTCTTCAAGTGCACGCGATTCTACAGCGTCAAATAAAGCATTAATTAAGCGGTTAAAATGTTTGTGCATTGCACTGCGCGCTGCATTTGCATCATGCGACTTTAGGGCTGTATAAATAGCGGTGTGTTCATCCATAACGCACTCGTTATTGTTTTTACACACACTGCCATAGTCAGCAACAATTTGTGGATTTGTTAAACGTAAATCCCACAAGTTAGACACTGCAAATTCAAGTGCTTTATTACGCGTTGCTCTAGCTATAATTTCGTGGAACTCACGATCGGCTTGCTCAACATACAGGCCTTTTTCCATAGCAATTAATGTTTTATTTAGTTGCTCTAGTTCTTCTTCTGTAATGCTTTGAGCAGCTAGAGCGGCAATTTCGCCTTCAATTAATGCGCGAGCTTGAGTAAGTTCAAATGCACTGATCTCTTTTGATTTTATAGATGCATTTTTTTGTTCTACTACGTAAACACCAGAGCCAGTTTTAACTTCAACTCGGCCACGTACTTCTAATGCGATAATAGCTTCTCTAATGGTAGGGCGGCTTACATCAAACATTTCTGCAAGTTCACGTTCAGGTGGTAAACGACTCCCAGCAGAAAATTCGCCTTGATTTATTAAAGACTCAATTTTATCAACTATGCGCCAAAATAAGCGACGATTACCCATACTTTACCTTCATTACCTTAAGGAATAATGGCCTCTGGGGCCTATAAGTCAAAACCAACTGTTAATATCAGAGGTTACCTTAAAATTCACTATTATGTCAAAATTCTAACGCGATGTTAGGGTTAAAAACCACTATACAGCAACGGTTGCATTCTTGTATTACCAATTTAGTTTAAAATAATGTAATTGGCCAGCTTGATTGGTAATGTTTTTATGTGTTAGGTTAGATTTAAGGTTATTGAGTAATAAATATTGGTAATAAACCGAGTTGGGTTGTCAGTGTTAAGTTTGTTGTAGAAGTATTTGATTGCCCATGGATGGGGATCGCTATTTTAAAGTGTTTTGTAAAATGTGTCGTTGTACGAGAGCTATTTAAGCTTTCTTCTGGGCGTTAGCTGTCGTTGGTTAACGCCCATATTTTATTTAATTAGTCGTTAGGGTACACAACCCCAAGCTGTTTGCGCGCTTCATCAAGAACGCTCATTACGTTACTGGCTAAAATGTGCGTATTAACAGGTGACTCAAGGATATTTTGCTTCACTAATGACATGAAATGCTCAACTTCGTATTTCATAAAGTGCTCATCAAACGGCTGGGATATAATCTCTACATCACCATTATTAGCAATAAATTCCACTTTTTTAAGTTGCGATACGGCTTCTATACGTATGCGCCCAAGCTCGCCTTGTATTTCGGTTATGTTGTCGCCTTGCGATATTTTGGAGTAACTAATAACGGCTTGTTTATCTGCATAGTTTAGTAATACATCGCCCGCACCATCTACACCAGTATCGAGCAATACGCCACTGGCACTCACGCTTTTTGGTGCCCCCCAAAGTGCAATTAATAAATACAGCGGGTAAATCCCTAAATCAACTAAAGCACCATTTGCAAACTCGGGTAAAAATGTGTTTGGGCGTTCTCCATTTTTATACTTATCGTAACGCGATGAGTATTGACTGTACTGGCCAATATATTTACGTGGTGTGCCAATTTTTACCATTGCCTGTTGTAGCTGTTCATAGTTAGGCAAGTGAGTGGTCATCATGGCTTCCATGTAAAGGCGCTGATGCTTTTTTGCTGTAGCTATAATGCTTGCAAGCTCTTTAGAATTGGCAGCTGATGGTTTTTCGCCAAGGACATGTTTACCCGCTTCTAGACACATAACGGCATATTGTTTGTGTAAGCTATTAGGGGCGGCTATGTAGACAGCATCGACATTTTGATCTTGGCAAATTTGCTCGATTGAGGTGAAAATTTTTGCTTGTGCATTTTGTGGGTGTTTGGCTAAAAATGCTTCGCCGCTAGATACTGCGCGCGAGCACACCCCATATAAATTAAAATCGTTTAACGTATTTGCAGCGGCTAACAATGTGTCGCTAATAAAATTGGTGCCAACAATAACAAAGTTCATGCTCACTCCTTAGCTTAAATAAAAATAATAAGAGTATTTAGTTTAACATTTTTTTAGTTCTATATGCTTTAGGGCGTGTTGATCTTTGGTGGTTGAATTTACAGCAGTATGTTTGGTTTTTAGGCAAGGCAGAGCCTATGTAGTGTGGTTATTCCCCATAAATAGGCGATAACGCAGCATAAAGGCCAAACATGCGCTGCCCTATGGGTTCTTTCTAGGGACGATTGACTCTTTGTTGCTCGGTTTTTACTTAGCCCACTAGGTTACAAACCTCGCGCCGCGATTAAATCGGCCCTAGATTGAACAAATTTCAATCCACAAAGTTCGACACGCCCTAGGAGAACATCCAAACCAGCGTTTAACATTAACACTTAGTGTTGCTTGTTCCTGATATCCTAAAAGCTCAGATATGGTTGAGATTGTAAATTGGTTTTGCGCTAAATAGTGTGCAGCTAAAGCGCGGCGAGTGGCATCTTTTAGTTTTACAAAACTCGTATTATGTTTGATAAGTTCTCGATGCAGAGTACGCGGGTGCATACCCAGCGCAGCTGAAATAGTTTGGTTACTACATTGATAAATAGGAAGCATAGGCCTAATTAGCGCACTAACTTGGTTGGGCAACGGTTGTGTGTGTTCTTTGTTTTTTGCCAAGAAGTTTAGCGCTGCTTGTACTTTATTTAGTTTAGGGTGATCAAGCTCAAGAGTTAAATCACTTTTTGAGATTACAATGCCAGCGCTGTTGCGATGCTCTATAACGTTACAACCAAAGTAAGTGTTATAGGCACGAGTATTAGTACTTAACTTTTTTGGCAAAAATATATTAATTGGTTTGCAGCGGTTATTACTCAGCTTTTTAATAACAGCTAATGCTAAACCAATGGTTAGCTCAATGACTTGGTTTATGTGCGGTAATGGTTTTAAATTAATTTCGAATGATAAAAACAAGCTTTTATCATTCTCTAAAGGGTGCGAATTTAAGCTAAGTGCAGGGCTGTGTAAGTGAAGGTATTTAATAACCCAATTAAGTGCATCACCTAAATTAGTACTACTTTTGGCAGCTATTGCAATATGTCCTAAAATATCAAAGTTTTGTCTACTTGCGAGCTTAAGGCCAAAACTAGAGCAATTGAACTTACAAGCACAGTATTCTAAAAGCTCAGCGTAATCTCGATAAGGTAAATATTGGTTGTCGAGATTTTTAAAGTCAACGTTACTAATATTACAGCTTTGCATTATTTCATGCGGATCGCCGCCAAATTCGCTAATTAGCGTGTCTATACCTTGTAATGACGTGGCTCTGATTAGGCTGCTCATGGTTAACCCCAAATAAGTGATGTCTAAAAATATCAAGTTTTATTGGGTTTTTCTATGCACTATTACTGTTAAGGCCGTTTAAAACTTTTATTAAGGTACACCATGAACAATACAACATTTGATTACATTGTGATTGGCGCAGGCAGTGGCGGCTGCGTTATGGCATCGCGATTGTCTGAGGATAAAAATGTCAGTGTGTGTTTAATTGAAGCTGGCGGCAGCGATAAAAGTGCATTTGTGCAAATGCCAGCTGGCATAGCAGCGAGTGTGCCTTATGGCATAAATAGCTGGCATTACAATACGGTGCCACAAAAAGAGCTTAGTAACCGCTGTGGTTTTGTGCCGCGCGGCAAAGTATTGGGTGGCTCAAGCTCTACCAATGCAATGGTTTATATTCGCGGTAACAAATACGATTACGATAATTGGGCACAGCTTGGTAATGAAGGCTGGGATTTTAAGAGTTTACTCCCGTACTTTATTAAATCTGAGAACAATAAAGCGTTTATAAATAATGAGCTGCACGGAACAAAAGGCCCGCTACATGTACAAGAGCTAAGTAACCCAAGCAATGTAAACCAATATTTTTTAAATGCCTGTGCTGAGCAGAGCGTTAATTTAAGCGACGATATAAATGGCAAAGAGCAAAGCGGTGCGCGTTTATCGCAGGTAACTCAGCACAATGGCGAGCGTTGTAGTGCGGCAAAAGCATATTTAACACCGCATTTAAACCGCCCCAATTTAACGGTATTAACCCATAGCCACGTTAATAAAATAAATATAGCTAATAAGATAACGCAAGGTGTGCAAATAGAGCGTAATAAAGAAGTTATTAATTTACTTGCTAAAAAAGAGGTAATACTTAGTGCTGGCGCTATTAATTCACCACAAATATTAATGCTTTCAGGCATTGGCCCAAAAGATCAGTTAAGTGCGCATAATATTAAGGTTCAGCACGTACTTGAAGGTGTTGGCGCTAATTTACAAGATCACTTAACGGTAGTGCCACTTTATAAATCAAAAACAAGTAAAGGCACATTTGGTATAAGCCCGCTTGGCATTGCCAGCATTTTAAAAGGATGCGTTAACTGGTTTACAAAACGACAAGGGCGATTAACCAGTAATTTTGCAGAGTCGCACGCGTTTATTAAATTATTTGAAGGCTCGCCAGCGCCCGATGTGCAGCTAGAATTTGTAATAGGGCTGGTGGACGATCATAGTCGTAAATTACACACTGGGCATGGTTACAGTATACACAGCAGTATTATGCGCCCTAAAAGCCGAGGCACGATTACATTAGCAGATAACAACCCGCGTAGTGCACCGCTTATTGACCCTAATTATTTAACCCATCCAGATGATTTAACTGTAATGCTTGCTGGTCTTAAAAAAACACTCGCTATTATGCAAAGCAACGCTTTTGATAACATACGCGGTAAAATGCTCTACCCGCTTGATATAAATAATGATGAGCAGCTAATTGAGTTTATACGCCAAACTGCAGATACCGAATATCACCCGGTCGGGACATGTAAAATGGGGCAAGACTCAATGGCAGTGGTAGATACTAATTTACGAGTACACGGGGTAAGTAACTTACGCGTAGTTGATGCGTCGATTATGCCTACTATTATTACCGGCAACACAAATGCGCCGGTAATTGCGATTGCTGAAAAAGCGGCTGATTTAATTAAACACGAAAACGTATAATTGAATTAACAATAGCAGGGCTATTAATTAGCGATAAAACTCATTTAGCCATTGTTGCCAATCGCTTTCAAGATGTAGCATTTGCTGATGCTTTTTAGCGTTTAGATGCTTGGCTTCGTCCTCGCTTGCCACATAAGGCCCAACGCGGCATAGGGGGCAATGGTTAGATGTTAAGTATGCAGGCTTTGTAAGGCGTGAGCTTAATTCGCTAGTATGTTTATCGAGACTTTTTGGGCTGAAAACGTAAGTTATGCCGCTTGTGTCTTTAACGTGTTTGTCGCGGTCAACATTACGAATTTTATAACCTTCAAAATGGCTAATATCAAATGGGATTTGGCCTAAGTAATCTGCGGTTAAACCGTTATTTAAACTCCCCTCTATATTCCATTCTCGATAAGGTTTTACATCCTTTGAGGTGATGTAACAAAGCATTGGCCCATTTTTATCAAGCGCGTATTCGTTAGCGTATTTAATAAATTGGTGCAGTAAAGCGCGGTTTAATACGTTCATACTGGTTTGGCGCGTGTTGTTTTCAAACGCTTCTCGGCCAACAAATGCAGGTATAAGCGGAAACTGAAAAATAACCACATCAAAGCTGTGCTGGTTTTCACTTAGAGCTTGCCAACATGCATGGTTTGTTACATCAAAACTATTAAGTACCTCAACGTTATGCGCTTTTAAGTTGCTAAGTGCATTGTGCTCGTATTTTTGCTCAATAGTAGTTTGGTCATCGTAAGTGGATGCAACCAAAGCTTTTGGCGATAGATGAGTGTAAATAGCGTTCGAAAACGATAAATCGCCATCGCCTACGGTGAGTATTCGCCATTGAGGATTTAAATACATATTTTATTTAGCGTTTATGTTTGTAGCAGTATTATTTATATCGCTATTTGTTTGTGAGTCTTTTGCTAGTAAACGATGAAACGCAAGTCTGGTTTTTAACCCTTCAATAGCGATTTGTTTAATAATAAGATTAAAGGTAATTAAAATGGCAAAGGCAATATGAATAGGGCCGTGAGTAAATCCTGCATCTGTATCGTACAGTGTTAAACCGAATAGCAAAAATAAGACAACTAAAAATATTTCGAGTAATTGACTTGAATAAAAGCTTAAACGACCTTCGCTTTTATGATCTTTTTTAATGCGAATAGCACAAAAAAATGGGATCACTTTGATTTTAAATGCAGCGTTTTTTTCTACGTAGTTTTCGCCAAGTTCGTCGAGTTGTTGGCGTAGTTGGTCAATCATGGTGTGTCCTCAAATAGCAGTGCGCGGATATTACCTTATTACCATGCAATATTTAAGTTTACAGCTGCTATTTAGGGTAAATACTCATGCCAATAGTAAGGATATGACACACAAACACAACAGAGGTAAGTACAAAACGCATTTTTTGATAATCTTTATGATAGGTTTGCCATTGCGGCGTGGCTTTTTCAAATATAAGTACTAACCAAAAACTAGCACCTAAACAAGCGAGTGCCCACTCAACAGGTAAAAATGATAAAAATGGTATAGGTATTACAGGAACAACAGCTTTTATCGCATTGCTATAAGTTTGCTCTCCGGCGCGCCATAAGTTACCCGCCATAAATGCTAAAATGGCGATACTGTAAAAAGTAAAAAACTCCAAGTTAAGGCTATTACTGCCAAACATGAGCGGCCAACCTACACAACCTAAAAACGGGATTAAGCCTAGGTAACCTAGCTGTATATGGTTAACAAATTTTTCCATTACGGTGTGCCTTATATTTAATGACTTATTTGAAGCGCGGCTATTGTAGCAGTATTGCGATTAGCGGTCTTAATAATTCACCAGCGTTTACAATTCAAATAATGCTTACGATAACAATGATTATATAGTTCAACCCAAAAAATCGATTGTTTTAATCTAAACAATCAATTTTATTTAATTTCCTATTGGCCTTATTGTATTAATCAAGCCAACGCAGAAGGTCGTTTAAAACGAAAGCGTTGATTACTTTTAAAATACATAAACACAGATGAGGAAATACCATGAGCACTTCATTAATCAATACAAAATTACAACCATTCAATGCAACCGCTTACCACAACGGTGACTTTGTAGAATTGTCTGAAAAAGATGTTCTAGGTAAATGGTCTATCTTCTTCTTTTACCCAGCAGACTTTACATTTGTATGTCCTACCGAATTAGGTGACCTTGCAGATTACTATGCACAACTTCAAGAAATGGGCGTAGAAGTTTACTCAGTATCTACTGACACTCATTTTACTCACAAAGCATGGCATGACACGTCAGACACTATCGGTAAAATTACTTACCCAATGATTGGCGACCCAACAGGGCGTATTACACGTAGCTTTGGTGTAATGATTGAAGAAGAAGGTTTAGCACTTCGCGGTACATTTGTAATGAACCCAGAAGGCGAAATTAAAGTAATCGAAACTCACGATTTAGGAATTGGCCGAAGCGCTAAAGAACTAGTTCGTAAAGTACAAGCTGCACAATACATTGCAACTCACGATGGTGAAGTTTGCCCTGCATCTTGGCAGCCAGGTGAAGACACACTTGCACCTTCACTAGATTTAGTTGGTAAAATCTAAATATAGGTTTACCCACTTTTATAAGGGCAGGTAACTGCCCTTAAATCAACGAACATTCGTTTGTTGGTGCCTCCTATATCAATATACTTGTTTAAGCACATGCATTATTTGGCATGGGAGGCTTGCTGTTTAAATTTTCCTAAAAGGGTTAAGCCATGTTAGATAACAACATAAAAAATCAATTAAAAAGCCATTTCGAATCGCTTACTCAACCTGTTGAGCTGCTTATTGCCTTGGATGACAGCAAAAAATCAGCAGAAGTAGAAAGCTTAGCAAACGATTTAGCCTCACTAAGCGATAAATTTACTGTAATAAGCAATCCTGATACAAGCGCACGTCGCCCGTCAATGGTTGTACATTCGCCAATTAAAAACACTCATGTTACGTTTGCAGGCGTACCTATGGGTCATGAATTCACAAGTTTAGTGTTAGCACTTTTGCATACTGGCGGACACGCAAGTAAAGCTAAAAGCGAAGACATTGAGCAAATACAATCGCTTACTCAAGAGCTGAACTTTGAAGTATACATAAGTTTAAGTTGCCAAACGTGCCCGCAAGTAGTGCAAGCACTTAACACTATGGCAGCGACAAACAGTAATATTAAAGCCACTATGATTGACGGTGCATTATTTCAAGGTGAAGTAGAAGAGCGAAATATTTTAGCTGTACCGGCTGTATATTTAAATGGCGAACCATTTAGCCAAGGTGCACTAAGCCTTACTGACATACTTAACAAAGTAGATAGCAAAGGGGCTGCTAAACAAGCAGCAGCGCTAAGCGAAAAAGACGAGTTTGATGTACTGGTAGTTGGTGGCGGCCCAGCGGGCGCGTCGGCTGCAATTTACTCAGCACGAAAAGGGTTAAATACAGGCATTGTTGCTGATAGATTTGGTGGACAAGTTGCCGATACACTAGCAATAGAGAACTTTATTTCGATTAAAGCGACTGAAGGGCCTAAATTGGTTGCCCAGCTTGAAGAGCACGTTAAAGAATACGATGTAGATGTAATGCATAATCAGCGTGCAGCGGCACTTGGTTATAACAATGGTTACGAAATTACACTAGAAAATGGCGCAGTACTTAAAGCTAAGTCGCTCGTACTTGCAACTGGTGCACGCTGGCGCGAAATGAACGTACCAGGCGAGCAAGAATATCGTGGCCACGGTGTGGCATATTGCCCACATTGCGACGGCCCTTTATTTAAAGGCAAACCTGTTGCCGTAATTGGCGGTGGTAATTCAGGTATAGAAGCGGCAATCGATTTAGCTAATATTGTGCAAAGCGTTACGGTACTTGAATTTGCAGACACACTACGAGCCGATGAAGTGCTTATTCGTAAAGCTAAAAGCATGGCTAATATTACTATTATCAAAAGTGCACAAACAACCGAAGTACTTGGTGATGGTAAAAAAGTAACTGGCTTAATGTACACAGATAGAGTGTCGGGGGAGAGCAAAGAGCTTGAACTTGCCGGTATATTTGTACAAATAGGCTTAATACCAAATACCGAGTGGTTAAAAGACAGCGACCTTGAATTAAGCAAATTTGGTGAAATACTAATTGATGCTAAAGGCGCAACTTCATTACCAGGCATTTATGGCGCGGGGGATGCAACCAATACTCCGTTTAAACAAATTATTATTGCAATGGGCAGCGGTGCAACAGCAAGCTTAGGCGCATTTGATTATTTAATTCGTCACTCTGAAGAAGCTGATCAAAGCGCTGCTTAACATTATTTGATAAAAAATTTAGTAAAAACTCTCTTGATATAACAGCAAGGCTACACCCATAGCTGTTTGTTAACCCAAGCCGCCCTTCTCCAAAGGCGGCTTTTTTAATGCTTAAGAATTAGCACACGATTTAATCGCACCCACCACCAGAATCGCCGCCGCAATTTGTATAAGAATGTGATGAGTTACTGCTAGAGGAAGCTGTTGAGTCACTGCCAGTATAAGCAGATGATCCACGTGATGACTTAGCACTGATAAATGTAACTAACAGCAATACGCCCGATACGATAACTATTGTTATTGATGAGCTCCATTGCCCAGTGGAAACGCCTTTAAATACTGCAACAATAAGGACAGTTAGTAATATAGTTCTAATTATGTTTTTCATTGTTAATGCCTTATCTAACTATATTTAGCACGCGGTTAAGTGTGCAAAGCTAATATTTTTAAAGCTTTAGTAATTGCGCCGCTGACGCAATAGCGACTTCTAAAGAATGCATTTTAAACGGTTTTGAAATAAACATATCCATACCAGCTTGTTTGCACGCTAATTTATCTTGCGATGAAGTATTGGCTGTAAGGGCAACAATATAGGTTGAATCGTGCGGACAGATACTTTTTGATCGCAGTTGTTTTGTAGCCTCAAAACCATCGAGTATAGGCATAATACAATCCATAAAAATAAGGTCGTAATGCTTTTGCTCGCATTTAAATATGGCATCTTGCCCATCTACTGCAAAGTCTGGCTTTATATTGAGTTTATTAAGCGACGCATCAAGAACTAGCCTGTTTATGTCGTTGTCATCCACCACTAAAACAGAAAGCTTAGAAGCGTTAATGTTTATTTTTGATAGCGGATTTAGCTCTACTTTTTGCTCTTTACCTAGCTCTATAGGGATACTTAGCGAAAAAGTAGTTCCCTGATTAACTTTACTACTGACCTTGATTGTTCCACCCATGTACTCAACAAGTTCTTTAACTATTGCGAGGCCAAGTCCTGTGCCTCCTTTACTGTTTTTAGCATCTACTTCTTGAGTAAAAGGGGAGAATAAAGATTCAAGAAATTGGCTAGTCATGCCTCTTCCCGTATCGGCGACTTTAATGTTTAGCGTTAATTTATTATTGTTATTAATCACAGACGTGTGCAGTTTTACACAACCACGCTCAGTAAATTTTAACGCATTACTTAATAAGTTGGAGGTAATTTGACTTAGGCGTGTGTTATCGCAATATGCCCAGCAGCTATCAGAAATTTCATTTTTTACTTCTAGTTCTACATTGCTGTTTTTAAATAACGGGGTGTACAAAGAAATGAGATCAGTAAATGTTGTATTTAATAAAACATCCGTGGGTTCTAGTTTTAACTCACCGTGGTTAATTTTAGAAAAATCGAGTACTTCGTTTATTATGCTCAAGAGTATATCTGCGCTACGCAGCGCGACTTTTATTTTTTCGGTTCTCTTTTGTTCGTTATGTTCATCTATTAACGTAGTAAGCATGCCCGTAATGCCATTTAGCGGTGTTCTAAGTTCGTGGCTTATTTTTGCAAAAAGCATGCTTCTATCTTCGAGTAATCGCTCGGCTTGTTCTTGTTTATTTTTAAGCTCTTCTCTTAAAGCCACTGCTTCGGTAATATTTTGAAAGGTACCAAACAAACGTACACAGGTATCACCGTCAAATTCGGCTTCACCAAATGTAGATACCCAAATGGTCTGATTTTTGGCTGTAATAATTTCAAGCTCTAGATGCCACTTTTCGCCGTGTTGTATAGCAAGCTCAACTGCTTTATTTATTTTATCTCTGCTTGTACCTTCTTTATAAAAGTTAACTGCAGATTCAATTTCAGGCTGATAGTTTTCATCAACTTGATGGATTTGTTTAGTTTGCTGACTCCAATAAATTTTATTATTAGTAAGGTCAACTTCCCACGTGCCTATATTTGCTATGCTTTCTAGTTTTAATAAGCTATTGCTGTTTTTTATTAATTTTTCTTTAGTGATGCTGCGAGCTAGTTCTGCCCCTAACCACTGCGCAAATAGCTCAATATAGTCGTAGGCGGCATCTGTAAATACTGGAGATTGATTGGCAGAAGAAAAATTTACAGTTCCAAATATATCGGTACCTATTTTAATAGGTGCCCCAATATATGACTCAAGTTTAAAGTTTGCATAGCAAGGATGGTCAGCAATTGCGCTTTGTGAGACGTTATGAAATGCAAGTGCAGAACCCGCAGTAAGAGTGTGTACACAATAGGTGCCATCTAAATCAAATTGAGTACCTATTTCTAATGCATTATCTGGCGTAATGGCATGTAGCACGGTATAGCAGTTTTTCTCGACCTTACTAATAATAGCTAAATCAAGGTTAAACACTTTAAGTCCAAATGCTAGTAGCTGATGGGTTTTTTCATCAAAGTCTAAGCTTTGGTTAGATACTATGTCGTGAAATTGCCTAAGAAAATTCAATAGTAAATATCCTGTTGGTTTTAGAACTGAGTCTATAGCTTGATAAAGCACTAGTTTAACAAAAAAATTAAATATATTTAGTTAATTATTACTTTATATAAACTTTCTCTAATTAAGCACAACTGATTTAAACACAAACTGCGAGTAAGTTGCTCGCAGCTTATTGTGTATATTAGTAGGTTGAGTTTGGTGTGTACTCAGGGTTGATATCGCCGTCTACTTCCTCTGGGTCAACATCGTTAATAAGCAGTGTTTCACGTACAGCTTCAATGTGATCAAGTACGCTTTGGTAGCGCTCGCCATATTCATACTTTGTCACTTCAATCGCTTTAGGCATGTAAGTAAAAGCTATTTTTAGGGCGTGGAGTGCTTCTTCGTTTATTTTTTCGCTCATAATGTTCTCTTATGTGTAGGCTATAGCTAACCTGAGTTCTGAATAATAAATCTATCTCAAGCAGCTTTTTTAGTGCTAACTGCGTTGAATTTCCTTGCAATAGACCAGCTATTGACGCGTAAATTTGCCTTGTTTTCACCAAAAATTTCTAGCTAGAGAGAGACAGACTTAAATATCGTTATTATTTACAGTGTTTTTAAATCTCTTAACCAGAATTTAGGTTAGTTAGTAAAATAACACCAAATACGATTCGGTAAAGACCAAAACTAACAAAAGTGAAATTTTCTAGAAAGCGTATGAATAGTTTAATAGTAAAATAAGCAACTATAAAAGACGTTAAAAAACCTACAGCAAGGGCAGTTAGGTCATCTAAGCTAAACAGTTGGTAATGTTTAAGTAAGTCGTACCCTGAGGCTGCTGCAAGTACAGGTAAACCAAGTAAAAATGAAAATTCAGCGCTGGTTTTTCGGTTTAAACCACACAACATGGCACCAACAATAGAGCTCCCAGCACGACTAGTCCCCGGAATTAACGCAAATACTTGTGCTACGCCAATCCAAAGTGCTTGTTTATAAGTAACTTGGGTTACATCGGTAGTTGTGCAGTGAGCCTCTTTATAACTGCGCTCTAATAGTAAAAAGATCACACCGCCTACAATAAACATAACACCTACTACTGGTACGCTAAACAGTGTTTTTATTACATCACTAAATATAAAACCAATAATACCCAAAGGAATAAATGCAATGGCAACTTTCACCCATAAATTGAAATATTTAGGGCTAAACTTGTCTTTATAGTTGGCTAGTACCGCCAAAATGGCGGCAAGTTGGATAATGACTTCGAAGGCGAGGTTAGTGTCTGTTGATTCAATGCCTAACCACTTTGACGCTACAATTAAGTGCCCAGTTGATGATATGGGTAAAAATTCTGTTATACCTTCAATAATACCTAAAATAATCGCGTTAATTATATCCACGGTTTACTGCTTCCTGAAAAATTAAAAAGCCCGAACTCGGCTTAACTGAAATGACGCATTACTGCGTACCTAAATTGCGAGGCGTAGCATAAAAGCTCTTAAAGCAAACCAACAGTATTTTTAGACTTAATGTGTTTAATAAATTGCATTAAGTGTTAAATGCACAATATAATAACAATTGTTATCATTTGCATATGATGTTTTGTATATGTTTGGGCAAATTTAATGAGCGAATAATGAATAATAAAAAAACGTTTACAGCTACACGGCGAAGGCACCTAATTGCATGTGTGCTAGCGCTAATTACTGCGGTAATAATGATTCCGGGTATGACAACTTATTTACCGTTTCAAATGAATGAACAAATATTACTGCCTATTTTACTCTTTCCTGTTATTTGGACTGCGTTGTTTATTTATGCGTATTTGGCGCAAAAGGTATGGCAACCGTTTGTTGTAATGTTTGCACTGTGTGTATTACATGGTTTATTGAGTTTTTGGGCGTTAACGCAGGGGCAGGGATGAAGTCGATTACTTTAAAAAAGCTATTTTTATTACATAGCTGGGTAGGAATTATTACTGCTGTACTGCTATTTATTGTTGCATTTAGTGGGGCGTTAGCAGTGCTGTCGCGACCTGAGTTAAAAATATGGGCAAATCCAGAGCTACAATCTAGCCAACACGTTGCCAGCGCGCAAATTAATCGACTAGTAAACGAATACCATAAACAGGTGCCTAGTGAATTTGGCGAAAACATTCATGTGTTTTTACCAAGTGGACATAACTTTCATTTATTAACGTTGGTATTTGAATCCCACCATGGCGATGAAAACTATGACCAAGAGGTGGCCAGAGTATTTCAATTTCATCCCAATACATTGGCGCTGGAAAATACTTACTATGGGCCTAGTAAAGAATTTTACGCTAATAAAAAAACGGATGCGCCAACTTATATAGGTGAGTTTCATGCAGATTTGCATTTAGGGCGACCAATTGGGTTAATACTCACTGGTTTTTTAGGTTTAACACTTTTAGTAAGTGCAGTGACAGGCTTGTTTATTCATCGTAAATTGATAAAAGAGCTCTTTACGTTTAGGCGAGATAAAGGATTAGATATTGCAGTAAGCGATGCTCATAAGGTCATAGGTATTTGGGGCAGCGTATTTAATATTGTAATTGGTTTTACAGGATCATTTTTAGGGCTTGCGACCGTTATTTTATTACCAGCAGCTGCGTTTGTGAGCTTTGGTGGCGATCAAGATAAGTTAATAGAAACGTTTACCGCTATTCCTGAGCCGGTAGTTAGCCACATTAAGCAACCTACAAAAATAGACACTATTTTAGACAATGCTCATAGTCGTTACCCTGAAGCAATAATTAGGGATGTCACAATAATGGCGCATAACGATGCGAATGCGCAGGTGTATTTGCGTTTGTTAGGTGGCGAGGCTGTTGCTTCTCAATTACTGCATTATAAAGGCAATGGTGAGTTTGTGCAGTCGATGAGTAGTTTTGGTGATATTTCAGGTGTTTCGATAAAAGTAATTGAGTTGATGTTTCCGCTGCACTTTGGGAACTTTGCAGGGGTGTTTGTAAAATTACTTTGGGTATTGCTTGGCTTAAGTACTGCGCTTTTACCTATTTCGGGCATGATGATGTGGCTAGCAAAGCGTACACGTGGCAGTAGCCCGTCGCTGAGTGTGCAGGCATATGCACTCTGGAATCGTTTTATTATTGGTAGTTGTGGAGGCTTGGTATTAGCAAGCTTTGTGTTATTTCCTTTGCAAGTTGTACTTAATTATACCGTTATTGGTGTGGCGCAAAATAGCTTTTTTGGACCCGTGTTTTTTTATACGTGGTTGGCATGGTTACTCTTAAGTGTATTGCCTATAGGTTATAAAAACTATTTTAAGCTGACTCTTTTGCTATGCGGCGCTTCGCTTGCTTTGGTGCTGCCGCTCAATATTATATTTGGCGTGAGCAATGTTATTAACCTTAATAGCTCGCTTGTCGCGATAGTAGATATAAGTTTTATGGTGGTGGGTATCGCGTGTATTTTTGGTGCCTTAAAAATAAAAAACACACAAAAATTACAAGCAGAGGTACAACCCGCATGAACGAACTACTAATTATAATAGCCATGGTAAGTCTATTATTAATGATGCTTAATATACGCAAAAACACACTCACAATATCCACTAAAGCTTTTTTATGTACACTGCTATTTAGTTTAGCGCTGATATGCTTTATGAGTGTTTATGGTATTTTAGGCGGTGCAATATGCACCGTTGTAGGAGCTATGTTAGCAGGGTTACTAACTGCAGTTATTGCGGGTAAAGCGCCGCAATTATTAGGGTAAAAAATGCAGTTATTTAGCTAAAAAGGCCTTAGCAGCATCAACTCCCATATTGTAACCACTATTAAGTATTTCAAACTTTTTAGTGGTTCGGCCAACTTTAAAATTAGCTGGTGGAGCAATAATATTGATTTTGCAGTCATTTGGTGGATTCATAATAAAATCGATAGACTTATTATAAAAATCAGCCCTATCTAAGGTCGCTTGAACTAATGCAGGATAGTTTTTATACATTTTTTTAGTAAGCCAAGGTGCCTTACTTGGTTTTTTACGATAGCCTAAACATTGAGACAAAATAACGGTGATTTCGCGTGCACCCATTTCGTAAGCTTTTATAACCGGAATTGAATCAGCAACACCGCCATCGGTCATCGCTATGCCATTAATAATAGGGTAGTCACGATATGCAATGGGTATAGCGCATGATGCTTTTAATTGATGCACCATATCGGCGCTGGTGGCTTTTAAATAGTGTGCTTTGCCTGATTCGATTGCCGTAGATACAATATAAAACTCTTGTGGAGTTTGTTCGAATACCTCTGTATGAAGGCGTATTTCGCGAATTGTTTCTTGCCATAACCAATCTAAATCAAATAAATGACCACCTTTAATAAAGCGCGCTAAATTAATAAATTCAGGACGGCATGAATAGTCGGTAATCACTTTATAATTTCGCATTGGTTGTTTGCATAAAAATGCGGCTATATTAGTTGCTCCGGCTGAAACACCAAAATAGCGTTCAAATGGCTGGTATTGCTGTTTTAAAAACTCATCAAGCACACCAGCGGCAAATATACCGCGCATTGCACCGCCTTCAACGACGAGTGTGTTTTTATTATTGTTGTTCATGGCCAATCCTTTTTATGAAATTTGATGTTATCAACTCAGTCTAAAAAATGCGATAGAGATTACTGAAGATGATAAAAAATTAAAGCCGGGTACACATCGCGAAACTCACTGCTTTCTGGTAAGGTTTAGTATTACAAGGCTTTGTTAATAATAAAGAATAACTACTGATGTTTGATCCTAGCGTAACCATTTTTGAAAGCACACAGAGTCAGCTTGCAGAAAGTCCTCTTTGGCATCCTATGCTGAACACTTTTTTTTGGGTCGATATAAATAAAAAATTACTTTTAAGCAAAAATATACACAGCGAAAGCCTACTAAAAACCGTGAATATGCCCGATACGCTCAGTGCAATAGCGTGGATTGATGAGCAGCACTTATTGCTAGGGACAAGTACTGGTATATACAAATACCATATTAATTCAAGCACTCGCCATCTTATCCTTAGTATTGAAAATACACAGCTAAATCGACGTTCAAACGACGGCCGTGCTGATCCATGGGGTGGCTTTTGGTTAAGTACAATGGATGTAAATGCTAAAAAAGGGGATGGTATAATATACCGTTATTATAAAAACCAGCTTAAAGCCGTTGTAAGTGGTTTGAGTATCCCAAATGGATTGTGTTTTGATAAGTCCCGTTTACGCGGTTATTACTGCGACTCTTTAACTAGTTGCATTTATGTATTAGATTTGGATGAGAAAACTGGTGAGCCTTGCGCTGAGCCACGTGTTTTTTATCAATTTAATAATACTGATGTTGACCCCGATGGCTGCGTAACCGATAAATTAGGCAATTTGTGGCTAGCTGTTTGGGGAATGGGATGTGTTATGTGTTTATCCCCAAGCGGTGAGCTAATTAAAACAATAGAGCTTTGTGCATTAAAACCGACGTGCACCGCCTTCGGTGGTGAAAATGCTGAGTTGCTACTTGTAACATCGGCATTTGATGAAGCGATTAATAATACTGTTGGTGAACAAGGCGCTGTATTTCAGATCTCCGGTATAAAAAAAGGGCAGTTTGAGCCGCCCGTTTTACTGTGACTTGTAATTTACAGTGATGATTAGCTTTTAGGCGTAACCCACATAACACCCACTTCTTTTTTGGTTACTAAAACCTCAGTACCGGCGATAATTGGTTGCTCACTTTTGAGTTTCCAGCTGATACCAGAGTATTGATGTGTAGTTAAACCTTGCTCTGTTACATCGCTAGTAAGTACAAAAGTAAGTTCAGCAAAATCACTATTCACTTGCTTCTTATCTACGCGATTTTGCATTTGTTTTAATGGTTTCCAAAGTGCAACGGCCAAGCCTGCTGTTACCACTGTGTTACTCCAAAGTGCAGTGGTTAATGAGTCAGGTAAAATACCAAAACTCATTAATAATCCTGTGAGGAATAACGATAATCCAAAAAACAATAAAATAAATGTAGAAAGGCCAAGTACTGCTACTTCCATTATTAAAGCAACAATACCAATTACCATAAGTGTTTGCGGTAAATTTTGCGTAATAAAATCCATACAAACCTCTTTATTTAGTTATTAACCCAGATGCTTTTTATTTAAGCTATTAATAATTGCCATACCTTGGGCAACCATTGAGCTTGCATCTGTCGCGTTATCTGGCAGTAATACAATTGATGACTCACGAGCAATCGCTTCTTTAGCTGCAATTGCTTTAGTTGCCAGATCTAGCTGTATTGCTTTTTGACCTTGTTCTGTATCTGCGGCTTCACCTACTTTGATAAGCGCATTTGCCTGTGCTTCTGCAACCGTCGTAATAGCTGTTGCTTCACCTTCAGCACGTAAAATTTGCTCGGCTTTGTCGGCTTCAGCAGCAAGTACTTGTGCTTGTTTTTTACCTTCAGCAACGTTGATATTTGCTTGGCGATCACCTTCTGACTCTAAAATTTGAGCTCGTTTAACACGCTCAGCTTTCATTTGTGCTTCCATAGCTTCCATAATAGAGTTAGGCGGCACAATATCTTTAATCTCATAGCGAAGTACTTGGATACCCCAAGGCTCAGATGCTTGGTTTATAGCTGCAACAATGTTGGTGTTAAGTAGATCACGCTCTTCAAATGTTTTATCAAGCTCCATTTTACCTAATTCTGAACGCATAGTTGTTTGCGAAAGTTGTACAACTGCAAAGGTATAGTCGTCAACGCCATACGTAGCTTTGTAAGGGTCTAATACTCTAAAGTACAGTACGCCATCAACTATGAGTGAGATGTTATCTTTAGTAATAGCTGATTGCGATGGTACGTCTTGAGCTTGTTCTTTTAAGCTACGATCAGCCGAGATTCTATCAATAAATGGAATAATAAAGTTAAGGCCAGCTTCTTTAGTTGATTGGTATTTACCAAAACGTTCGATTAACCAGGCGCGGTTTTGTGGTACAAATTTAACGCTACTTTTTAAAAGCACGATAACAAAAACAAGTAAAAAAGCCTCAACAGTAAAAACTATATTGAGAATTTGTGTGACTGGATCCATTTAAACATTCCTTATAATAATTAAACGCTGAGTAGTTGTATTGTTTATAATTTCAGCGTGTATAGATTATCACTACAGAGAACTTTAAACCACTAAAACTCACTGCAGTGCGCCACCTTAGTCGGTTTTTAAAAACTAGCTATTTTATTTCTACCTGTTTCTTTTGCGTTATAAAGGGCTATGTCGGCGTTAGTTATAACCTCTTTGGGTTTTGTTTTGTGATTGGGTATAAAACTATAAAACCCAATGCTTAAAGTGAGGTATTTACTGACAGTTGAAAAGTTATGTTCAATTGCGAGTTCTGCGATTTTTTCCTGAATAAGAACAGCAAACCTTTGACAGTGTTCTGTGTCGACTGCAGGTAAAACTATCGCAAATTCTTCACCCCCGAAACGAGCTGCTAGATCACCTTCGCGTTTACAAATATTGTGTAGCGCTTTGG
This sequence comes from Pseudoalteromonas sp. SG43-5, assembly GCF_014164345.1. Classification (NCBI taxonomy): domain Bacteria; kingdom Pseudomonadati; phylum Pseudomonadota; class Gammaproteobacteria; order Alteromonadales; family Pseudoalteromonadaceae; genus Pseudoalteromonas; species Pseudoalteromonas sp. SG43-5. The sequence goes on along the minus strand of NZ_JACJFA010000003.1, from coordinate 135,319 downwards.
CCACTCGCTTTAGCACTTCATCGCCAAGCTGATGCCCATAGTTATCGTTATAACGCTTAAAAAAATCAATATCACACATAATTAAACTAATGGGTTCCTTATTACGTGCACAGCGCTTAATTTCGCATTTTAAAGTCTGATCAAAACAGCGTCTATTAGCAATGTTTGTAAGGCCATCAGTATTGACTTGTTTATTGAGTTTTTGGTTGGCGTTAATGAGTTGCTGCTGAGTTTGTTGAAGCTCTTGCTTATAATTTAAATTTTTGAAAGCATTAGCAAGCATTTCACCTACTAACCTTAGGCGAATAAGGTCTAAATCTGTCCAATCTCGCTTTTGAACAACACAATCACAGCCAATAAAGCCAACCAGTTCTTTGTCATAACGTAATCCAATGCAAAGTACCGATTTTATTTCTTGTCGCTGGAAAATCGTTTTTTCGCTCATTGCTTGAATGGGGAGCAACGTTACATCATTCACTCTGAATAAGTGGGTACGGGCCATCGAACTAAAAAAATAAGGGAGGTCGCTTTTTAAAAGGTTTTGTAAGTCGTCTTTAAAAGCTTTGATACCATCATTGACCCATTCGTGAGTGTTATTAATAGTTTTACCATCATCGGAAAACTTAAAAAGATAACTCCTATCGGCATTGCAAACCGTACCGACTGCTTTTAATGCATAGTTAATATGCTTATCAACATCGTCATTTTGAATATCAATTAAGTCAGTTGAGATGTTCGATATAATATTATCAAAATCATATTGTTCATCCACGTTGTTATTTAATATATCGATAATAATAATGGAGTTTGAATTAGGTAAATTTGCAAATTTTACGTTGAGTAGCAATTTGGATGATTGTTTCGATAAAATAAACTGGCATTGGTTATTTGCCGTAAAATAATCAAAGAATAGCTCCTCGATCAACAGATTTTTTTTACTGTGATGATTGGTTAAAGTGATGTGTGAAAAATCAGTTTTATAAAAATGTGATTGGTCTTTTAAGTCAAACAAGTCCTGTGCCTGGCTGTTAACTTTAAATATATCTTCATTTGCATCATAAAGTAATACACAAAACGGCAATAACTCCAAGTTTTGCCATGCTTCTTCTGATAGGTTATTACTCACTCAACTCTCCATGTGTCCAAGCCATAATTAAATTCTTTTTCTTTACTAACTATTAGCACATTTTTTTTGATTTACTAAGTTTTTAGTGCGTTTGCGGGCAGTACGTATTATAATTGATACTGTATATCATTACCCATTTCTACTCTAAGCCATCTTTGGCTTATTTGCACTTTAAGTATAGGTTATTCAAGCATTTCATGACAGAAATCACTACACACCAAGCTTCTCGTCGTCGGTTACTCATTGCGCTAGCAATTACGTGTTCGTTTATGGTAATTCAGGTTATAGGTGCTTATTATTCTAATTCGCTTGCTGTTCTTGCTGATGCGGGGCATTTGTTTGTTCACAATAGCTCGTTATTCATCGCACTGATAGCATCAAGTCTCGCTATTCATTTTGCCAAAACCTATAACGATGGCCATCAACGAGCAGAGCTTTTTGGTGGCCTAGTGAACGGGTTTTTATACCTAGCAATCAGTTTAATTATTTTGTATGAAGGTGGTGAGCGCTATATACACCAACATGAAGGAAATGAGCTGGCTATCAATAGTTATTTAATGTCGGTTATTGCTGCTATTGGTTTTTTATTTCATGGGGCTGCTGCATGGGTTTTATATAAAGGCCGCAAAGCGAGTATTAATGTGTACGCGGTATTTTTACATTCATTCTTTGATCTGATTTCTACCGTATCGACATTTGTTGCCGGTATTCTTATATATTTTACAGGCTGGGTTGTAATCGATATTTTATCGAGTATGTTAATTGCTTCTTTCGTATTATTCACCGGTATTAAGGTCATAATTAGTTGTATAAAAGGTTTACGCCTAAATAAAGCGAAACTTCCTAAAGTTACTGATATTGAAAGTAAAATTACAGATATGGAACATGTTCATAATGTCCATAATGTCACTGTAACGCGCAAATATAATGGTATTGTAGTAGGCGCACACGTTGTCCTTAAACAACATTGTACGATTGAAAAACATGATGAAGCGTGTCGTATGAAAGTAGAGCAATTATTAGCCGAAAAATTTAATGTACGTAATAGTGTATTACAAATTGAAAGCCATGAATGCCATCATATCCATTAATAGCATCTAATTAATATAAAAGCGTGTAATAATGATTAGCACGCTTTTAATGTTTCAAATCAAATCAAATCAAATCAAATCAAATCAATGATATTGCTAAAACAATCGCTTTTACGTAAGTCTTTAGCATTCATTGGTTTTGCAAAGTAATAACCCTGTAATACATGGCAGCCAACCTCGGCTAAAAAGAGCATCTGTTCGCGCGTTTCTACTCCTTCTGCAATGCAGTATAGACCTAAGTTTTCTGCCAATGAAAAAATAGTTTTAATAATTGATTCATCTCCCTTATCTATACCAATACTATTTACAAAGCTTTGATCTATCTTAATAACATTAATAGGGAATTGGCTTAAGTAGGTGAGTGATGAGTATCCTGTACCAAAATCGTCAAGCAGTAATTTAAACCCAGCAGCTTTTAGGTTTTGCAGCTGTTTGGCTGCTTTAAGCTTATCTTCTAATAAAATACTCTCTGTTATTTCGAGCCTTAATTGTCTTGGATGAACTTGAGAGTCCGCTAATATAGCCATTAACCGCTGTGTTATGTTTGTTTTTAAAATGTGTTTAGGCGATAAGTTTAAAGATATATAAAACAACGGGTTTTCGCTGAGTATAGGCGCAAGTTCAATTAGTGAACGGTGCAAGGCTTGCTCAGTAAGAAGTTCTATTAAACCGGTTTCCTCAGCTACAGGAATAAAAAGAGCTGGAGATATTAACTGGCCTTCATTTTTCCAGCGCATGAGTAACTCCACGCCATTTATTGTTTTTTCTTCTATGTCGATAATAGGCTGGTAGTGATTAAAAAATCGGTTGTCTTTTACTGCATCTTTTAAATCATTTTCAAGCAGTAACTTTTGTTTTATTAGCTCATTCATTTCATCGCTAAAAAACTTAAAGTCGTTTCTCCCGCCTTGCTTAGCGTGCATCATTGCAACATCGGCATTACGGATGAGTATATCTGTGGTTACAGCATCGAATGGGTATAGAGCTACGCCAATACTTGCTGAGATATTAATAGAGAAGTCTTCAATAATTACTTTATTAGCTAATTCATTACTAATTTTTCTTACTGTATCGCGAAGAGATTGGAGTGATTTTATATTTTGAATCAGCACTAAAAATTCATCACCACTTTGGCGGCCAAGTATAGCGTCCTCGCTAAGCATGCCGCTTACTCTTTGGGTGATATTACATAAAAGCTTGTCACCTACTGCATGACCAAAAGAGTCATTAACAGGTTTGAACTTATCTAAATCAATAAATAATAATGCGCATTGGGTATTGTTTTTATCGGCATATTTAATCGCCTTTTCAATGTTTTGATACATTAAACTACGATTAGGTAGATGTGTTAGAGGATCAAAATTAGCCAAATAGCGCAGTTCGTTTTCAGCACGTTTTTGTTCAGTTAAATCTGTAATAACAATCACATAGTAACTTGCAGTGTTTTTTGTTACAGCTGTGGCACTTATATGTATTGGGTGTTCGTTATTTCTTGCTGTTCTTATATAAACATCACTTTGCCAGTTTTCAGTTGGTTTTAATTTTTTTAAAATACTAGCAAACTCTCTGCACTTATCTTTACCAATTGCTTTAATAAACAATTTAGGGCTAATTTTGGTGGCCGTTTGCTCGTTTGAAAATGTTTCAATAAAACTATTGTTCGCAGAAAATGGCATTAAACGCTTATCGAGTATAAGTAACCAATCGTTTATTTGGCTAAACGCTTCACCTAAAATTTTTGCTTGTTGCTCATTAGCTCGTTGCTCGGTGATATTGGTATATATGCCAGAAACATATAGAGGCTCATTTGTTTGAGGATCGTATATAACTTGCCCTGTATCTTGATACCAGAGCCAATGGCCATTTTTATGCTGTAAACGGTAAGTTGCTTGCCAGTTTTGTTGTTTTTTGTACTTGAAGTAGTTTTCCCATTGGTTTTCAAAACGACGTCGATCGTCTGGGTGTATAAGCGCTAAAAATTGATCTATATGCACGCGTTCAGGTAAGTCTGTATAGCCTAATTCACTTCCCCTGAGCGTATTTACGGAAGCGTCTTTAAAATTATAATCCCATACGCCGCTTTTATTATTTTTAAGCGCGAGTTCTGTTTGCTTTTGCGAATGAATAGTCGCTCTATGGGCTTGTTCAATTGCTACTCGGCGGCTGCGATACTGCCAAAAAATAAAAAATAACACCCCAAGAATTAAAATAATGTAGGTGGCTATAGCAATGGGCGATTTCCAAGGAGCATACGCCACGTTGATATTAAGTGTTGTAGGCTCGCTTGTAATAATACCATCACGATTATGTGCTGATATTTTTAGTGAGTAATTACCAGGTTGAAGCTTTGTGAAAAACACTTGATTAGATTGTAAATCTTCATATGTAAGAGACGTAGGCCCTGAAAGGATTACTTTATAATATGCTTTATCAATATTAGGGTAAGAGAAGTTAGAAAAGCTAACCGTCAATCCCATGTCTTCATAATTTAATTCAAGTGGTTTGCTAAGGTATTTATGAGGATTGTAATTGAGTTCCCTAGTAAGGAGGCTAATATCAGTAATAGCCAGATTACTTTTTTGTAATTGTTCTTCTTCATTAAAGTCTAACGGATTAAAAAGTAAGGCTCCAGCATTGCTGCCGAACATAAGCCTGCCATCGCTTAATGTTGCTGCCGCTATTGGTGTAAATTGGTTTATATTCAAACCGTCTTTTACTGAAAAACTCACTACATTGAGTGTATCTAGGTCTATTTGATAAAGACCATTGTCGGTACTTGCCCATAAAAAGCCGTTTTTATCAGGAAGTAGTGAATAGATAGAATCAGTATTAAACGAATTTTTTAATCCTATATAGTGCTTTATTTCATAAGTAACGGGGTCAACGCCTAGCAAACCTTCGTGAGTGGTTGCTAACCATAAAATGTTTCGTTTTGAGTCTAAGTAAAAGTTTTCTACAGTGTAAAAAATATCTTCTTTAGGATTAAAAGACTGAAATATAGTCGTTAAAGTTTTCGTTTTTTCGTTGTACCTAAGGAAGCTTTTTGATGTGCCAAGTACAAACTCTTCAGGATGTGTGTCGAGGTGTTTATAAAAAGCGTAAGAAAATAAAGGATCGACTTGCTCTTTGAGCCCCTTAATAATTCTTGTTTTTCCTGTTGTTTCATTAAAAACATAAAAATTATCATCCGACATAAATGCATATGTGTCTGCAGATAACTGGGCAAAGCCAAATAAGTTGGATTGGTTAATTACATCTTTTTCTGTGTCTTTATTTTCAATAATTTTACCCGTTTGTTTATCAAACAGTTTAAAACCATCGAAAGTAACAAGCCAAAGGAATTGATTATCACCAATTGAAGACGCAAAAATATCATAAACGGCAGATGCCCCGTATATTGCTTTTGAGTCGGTTGAGCTTAGATATACATCACTTTTATTTGTTGCTTTGTCGTACCGTGCAATTCCATCTTCTGTTCCTAACCAAATAATATTATTTTTGTCTTGGTAGGTGGCATGAACAGTATTGTTACCGGGTAAAGTAATGTGTTTAAACCGTCGGGTTTTAATTGGCCATGTAAACACGCCCTGGGTTCTAGATGCGAGCCAAAGTACGCCGGACTTATCAACCATTAGATCGTTTATTGAGTTTTCATTAATATTAAACTTACTTTTTTCATAATTTAATACGAATTCTAGTTCTTTGGTTTCGCGGTGATAACTGAACAATCCACTTTCGGTTGCTACAAACTCCCCGTAAACAGTATTGGCATAATCCCATATATTATAATCAGGGATTAAAGTTGTAATATTTGCTGCAGATATATTTTTGGTATTATCGAATGCTAATTGATACATGCCTTCAACAGTACCAACAAGTAATCCTAATTCATTATCAACACTTAAGAATTTGACGTTTACATTATCTATCGTATTTTTTTCAGGGGGATGAAGAGGTATTTTTACAAGTTCTGAATTATCTATATTTGCAGTGTATAAACCATCATTTGTACCAATATATAAAGTGTTTTTATATATTGTTAATGACCGAATGTAGTCACCTTTATTTGGCAGGATTAGCTTAAATGTGAAGCGTTTACTCGTCTCATCAAATGTATATATTTGGGCATCTATGGCGAAGTAAAAAGTACCTTGTTGCTGAGTCATTGCAGAGATCGGAGAGAACATTTTTTGTTCTTTATCTATTTGACCAGAATAGATTTTTTCGGTTTTTAAAGTGAGGGGATCTATTATATAGGCACCAGAAAGATCTGTTGAGACAATGATTTTTCCGTCTTCGGCTTTAAATAATGCATAAATATAGTGTTTATCTAGGCCAAAGCCGCCACTAAAAGTTTTTACATTATAACCATCAAAACGGTTTAAACCCTGTTGGGTTGCTATCCAAATATAACCAATATCATCCTCTTGAGTCTGCAAAACGTAACTTTGTGATAGGCCTTCGTCAGTAGAAATTCGTTGTAACTGCTGAGCATAGTTTTGTGATGCAAAAGTGCTTTGGATGCATAGTAAAAAAGTAATGGTGATATGAAAAAAAAATTTGCTCAAACGCACTTATAAACACTCTCAGTGGAAGATAGGATGATGCTTAGCTAGATAGTAAATATAGCATAAGTTTTTATTTTTTAATTACAAATAATATACATAACGCTAAAAGTTCTATTTTTAAATAGTGAGCTACTCTATACAGATAATAGTAAATGCTTATAAGGAGAGTATAGTGCTTTTCTCTAATATTGATGCAAAAAACAGCGTGTTATTAGTTATAGACTTACAAGAGTTGCTTGCTCCTGCAATTAAAGATTTTCCGAATATTTTAAAAAGCACATTGCAGTTAGCTCAAGCGGGTATTATTCATGGCGTTCCATGTTTAGTAACGGAGCAATATGTGAAAGGTTTGGGCGAGACTAATCAGCAAATTAAAAATACGTTACCTAATGCCACGTATTTTCATAAAACGTACTTTAGTGCGTGTGCAGAGCCTGGTTTTGTTGATACGTTAAAAAGCCATGGTAAAAAGCAAGTTGTTGTTGTGGGAACTGAAGCACATGTGTGTGTTTTACAAACATGCTTAGATTTAATAGAAAATGACTTTGAAGTTATTATTGTTTACGACGGAGTTGGTTCGAGAAACCCGCAACATAAAAATTTGGCGATTGAGCAGCTACGTCAAGCTGGAGCTGTAATTTCATGCGCTGAAATAGTAATTTTTCAATGGACAAAAAAAGCTGCTACGCCTACGTTTAAGAAAATACTGCCTATAATTAAGTAGACCGCATGCATGTAATGTAAATAAAATGTATTGCTTTGATGTGTCGTTAGTTAATTATTGTGTTAAGTAAACTGAAACTCGTTTATATACGTATATTGCAGACTGCTTTATAAAACAACAATGCAAACAACAATTTTAAGGTTCTTATGTCTAGTATTGGCCGGTTATTTACAATTATTTTCAGTCTTTTGTTTGTCGAGTCTATAGCTATAGGCTTGTATTTCGACACATTAGCGCAGGCTTTTATGATAGGTTTGCCATTGTGTTTATTACCTATATGGCTTTTAAAAACACAAGGTGATAGCCCTATTATCCCCCATGTGGTAGCTGCCGCCATAATGATGTTTTCTTTTTTGCACATACAACAAACTTTTGGGCTGATTGAAGTCCATTTTGAAATATTTATTTTAATGCCCATGTTAATTGTTTTTGTACAGTGGCGAGTGTTTATTACGGCTATTATTTTTGTAGCGGTACATCATTTATCTTTTTATTATTTACAAACTCAAAATACGGGTTTTTACGTATTTGACCCTGATAGACTCGCTTTTACTACGGTGCTAATTCATGCTGGATACGCAATAGTTGAAGTATTAGTTGCAGGCTATATTGCAAAAACGCTGCAACGGGAACGTCGTGCGGGCTTATCTTTAAGTTATGCGACAGAACAAATAATGAAAGATCCTGAAAACATTAAACTCTCTCTTCGCGCGGATGACACTAAAAGCGAAGCTGTAGCAGGATTTAACACATTACTAGATTACTTATCTGATGTTATTAAACAGGTACAAACACAATCAGAATCATTGCAAAAAAACTCACAAGAGCTTATTGATGTACACGATCAGTTAGCGAGTGGTGCGGTTCAACGCACACAACAAACCGATGATATTGCTAATTCTGGCGCTCAAGTTGCCAATGGCTTTAAACTTGTAGAAGAAGAAAGTGAGGTGCTTAAGCGCCAAGTTGACCATATTACACAATCTGCAGGTGATGCATTAAAAGAAGTGCTTCAAACAGACGCTAAAAGTAGAGAGTTGTTAACACTGCTTAATCATACCGAAGAAAAAATAAATCACTTAGTGGCAGCGGGCGATGTTATTTCAGGGCTTCTTAATGAAATATCAGGCATTGCCGAGCAAACAAACCTACTTGCTTTAAATGCAGCTATTGAAGCTGCCCGCGCAGGCGAACACGGTCGAGGTTTTGCTGTTGTTGCTGATGAGGTAAGATCTTTGGCTAACCACAGTAAAGCAACAACAGATAAAATTAGTCTTACATTAAAAGATCTTGTTAATAATAGTAAAACGTCAACGCAATCAATGAGTCAGTGTGTGAGTTTTGTAGTTGATTTAACAAGTATTAGTGCTGCAATGAAAGAGAATATTTCAGCAATGAGCGAGCAAATAGCCGCAGTATCTTCAAGCTCTGACTCAGTTGCACAAGTGGTAGCGGAGCAGGCAGGTAATACCGAGTTAATAGCAAGCAGTACTGATACTATGCGCCAAAATCAGTACCAAGATACGCAAATAGTGCAGCAGTTAACCGCTAAGGTGCAGTTAATCGATGTAAGTATTGATGTATTAGAGCAAAGCATTGCCAAGTTTAAATAAATCTAACTCTTTTGTATTTTCGCTTATAGCTATATGGCTTGTTTGTGTTGTTGCAGGGTTAGTTTATTTTCAGTTAGAGCAACTTAAACCGTTTGATAGCTCAAAAGTTTTATTGCAAAAGCACTGGTTTAATAACTTTAAAAAGCAATTGGACTGGGTTGACACTAATGAAGCGTCGTTAGTGCTTATAACTGAAAAAAATTGCGGGTGCACCATACAAGCTAAGTCGCATATTTCATCGTTAAGCTCCTTTGCTGCCAATAAAGCTATGAAGGTTGTACAAGTTGAATTAACACCAAAGCTTAAACACGTTATTCCGGCAACGCCCGCCGCCGTTATTATTAATAAAAACGGTGAGTTTGTTTATGCCGGTCCACTCTCTGAAGGGTTAGCGTGTGGCCAGGGAAGTGGCTTTGTTGAAACTGCGGTCACTAATTTAGCTGCAGGTTTTAACTCAAACCTTTTAATTACGCAAACCAAGGGGTGTTATTGTGTAAATAATGCATAAATAACGTGCAGATAAAACTAAAGCTCGCACTTGAATTAACAGTTGCGAGCTTTAACATTGATTAAATTGTAACTAAGCCATAAATACCTAATAACACAAACACACAAGCAGCAATAGCACGTACGGTGTTTAGAGATATTCTTTTTAGTAATGCATTACCTGCATATATAACAGGCACGTTAGCAATTAGCATACCTAAAGTGGTTCCTACCGTTACCCAAAACACAGACTGATATTGTGCGCCTAGCAACACTGTCGCTATTTGTGTTTTATCACCAATTTCTGCAATAAAAAATAATACAAAAGCGACTAAAAAAGCCCCGTAGCTATCGTATTTATTACTTACATCTTCGTCTTTGTCTGGAACTAATAGCCAAAGGCCAACAATAATAAAGCTGATGTTTACAAGCCAAGGTAAATATTCAGAAGAAAAACTATTACTTAACCACTGCCCAAACCACGCTGATAGGCCATGATTGAGTAAAGTTGCGGCTAAAATACCAAGAATAAGTGCGCTTTTATTACGAAAACGGGCAGCTAACAGGAGTGATAAAAGCTGGGTTTTATCGCCAATTTCGGCAAGTGTAACAGTGACGGTTGAGGTTAAAAAAACTTCCATTATTGATTCTTACAGGCGGGAATACTAAACCAAGGCAAACAACTATCTCCCGCCATGAGGATAGTGTCTACCTAGGTCTCGCCGATAACGCTTGCTACAACATTACAAACTTACCATGCACTTGAGGTGCAATTATGTTGATAAGTTTACTCATTACTGAGCGGGCTACTCCCCTAAGAGGCGGCCATTATTCCATAACTTTACTTTTAGGTAAATATAGTTAAGAGAACAAATACCATATTCTAATAAATAATTTATATTTATTAGTGAGGAAGCTATTGATAACAATTGTCGTTTAGATTAGTATGCACCTATTGAATGTAATTAACACGGTTTGTATTGATGTATATTTGTCTTTGTCACGGTGTGACTGATAAAAAAATTGAGCAAACAATTGACGATGGTGCAACGACCATGCGTGAATTAACCAAAGAGCTTAAAGTAGGCAGCCAATGCGGTAAGTGTTGTGGTTGTACTAAAAAGATCCTTAATCGCAGACTTATTCAAATTGCGGATGTAACGGATCAAGTTGCTTAATTACATATAAAATTTAGATATAAAAAAAGCAGCTTTTTAGCTGCTTTTTTTATGCTTGTTACTATTTACAGTTGAGACTGTAAATAGTTTTTGATACCCGTATTTTTAATAAGTAATTGTTGGGTTTCTAACCAATCAATTTGCTCTTCTTGTTCATTTAAAATGTGATCAAGGGCTTCACGGGTAATGTAATCTTTTTTACTTTCAGCCAGTTTAACGGCGCTTCGTAACTCGTCAATAGTATCGAGTTCAAAACTCATGTTAGCAGCAATCATTTCTTCGCTGTTTTCACCAATACGTAATCGGCCTAGGTCTTGAAGATTTGGTAAGCCTTCTAAAAACAAAATACGTTCAATTAAACGATCAGCGTTTTTCATTTTTTGAATTGATACTTTGTAGTCTGCTTTATCAAGCTGTGTAAAGCCAAAATCTTTAAACATACGTGCATGTAAAAAGTATTGGTTAATACCAACAAGCTCATTAGCGAGTACTTTATTAAGCGCTGCAATAACGTCTTTATCGCCTTTCATAATATGCTCCTACTAAGCCATTTGTGCTTGATGATAATTTTCAGAACCAATTTTATCAATTAGACCAAGTTGTTGCTCTAACCAGTAAACATGATCTTCTTCGGTATCAAATAACAGCTTTTCTAAAATGCTACGAGATTGATAATCTTGTTGTTCTTCACATATTGCGATTACGTCTTTAACACACGCAACTACTTCAAGCTCTAGTGTTAAATCGTTTTGCATCATGCTTTTTACATCGTTACCGATAAGTAAATCACGGCGCTTAGTCATATTTGGTACACCTTCTAAAAACAAGATGCGCTTGATAAGCCAGTCTGCGTGATCTTTTTCTTCTTCCATTTCGTGGTTAAGGCGCTCGTATAGTTTGTTTAAACCCCAGTCGTCATACATGCGCGAGTGTATAAAATACTGATCGATTGCTGCTAATTCGTTAGCTAACAATGTATTAAACGCATCGATTACTTTTTGATTACCTTTCATGATAAATCGCCTCAACTATTTCAATTGTATGCAGTGTAGTACATATAGCCTATATTGCAAGTTTTCTCTATAAAAATCATTGCGTTACTATTGGTTTTGATTCTTATTTAAGTTTGCGTTACTGCTTGGTTTATGGACAGTTTTTTATTTGTATTAGTATCTGAGAATGATTACTAGAGGTATTTATAAACAATAAGTAGAGATACTGCTTTTCATATTATCTTTTTAAATAAATAGGCATGCTGATGCCTATTTATTGAGTCTATCACTAATTAAAACTGGTATTTAGCACCCAGCGTTGCGGTTGTGCCTAATCCTTTAATATTATATCCACCGTAGGTGTAAGCCTGTGCGCGGGCAGGGTAGTAATCGCTATTAAATAGGTTTTCTATTCCAAAATACCCACGCCACCTGGCGTTAACATTGTATTGGCCACTTAAGTTGAATGTGTTGTAGCTACTAACAGGGCCCTGATCGCCAGAGTATTGGCCCTGTGCATTTTTATCAAAGCGCTTTCTGTCGCCTACATATAAAAAGCTCATTGCAAGCGATAGCTCGTCATTTGTTTGCCACGTTACATTCGCCGTTGCTTTGGGTGGGCTAATTTGGCTTGCGCCTAGGTAGTCATCAGCTTCGGTGTTTTTACCTTCTACGTAACTGTATGTGGCGCTTAATTTAAGGTCTTGGTTAATAGTATAATTAACTAACCCTTCGTAACCCCATATTTCTTGTGGTGCACGTACGGGTTCGTAAACACCCGTTACTTCATTATACTCATTACTTGTACCAAGCTCTGAGGTACTTCTGTAAAGAGCAAATTCAAAACGTACGTTTTCAAACTGTGAGGTAAAACCAATTTCGTAATTGTCGATTATTGAGGCTTGTGTTTGAACAAGTGCAATATCGTCAACAGTTGCAGCGCGAAGTAGGCGACCAATATCAGAAATATCAGAGCCCTGTGAATAACTAAAAAATGGGCTGAATGCATCTGTTAAATTGTATTTTATGCCTGCATTATACGTTGTAGCGTCATAGTTTATGGTATCACCACGCACATTTAATGGTACTGAACATTGAGATACGGTTTTGCAAAGTTTTAGCGTTTGGTAGTCACTTACACTCAAATCAATGCTTTCGTTTCTTACACCCGCTTTTACAATAATATCGTCGTTTATTACCCATTTGGTTTGTAAAAAGCCAGCCACACTTTTCATGTCCATTTCTGGCACCCACACACGGCCATCTACTAAAGGTTGCGATGTTTTATCATTTAAGGCATCAATACCGTAGATTAGAGTGGCTGTTAGGTTTTCAAAATCAAACTGGCTATTAAATGTAGCTCTTGCACCTTGCTTGTCTGATTTAATAACCGATTGACCACCGCTATAACCTTCATCAAGATTGGCTAAAGCGGTTGAGAAAAAGAATACGTTTTCTATATTTTGTTTATACAGATCGAGGGTCATTTGTGTGTTTTCAAACAACGCGTAATCAACATATTTTAGGGTTATATTTTCGTTGCCTTCTGGGCCTTGCGGTTTACCTTGTTTTTGAAGCGCTAATGGGACGTGTATAGCGTATGTTTTTTCCCCTATATTGCCATCGCCAGTAACATCGCCTAAATCAGTTTTTTGCTGTGAGCTGTAAAAGTTATAGCTGAACTGCAGTTGCTTTTCGTCGTCAAAATCATAAGTTAGTTTGGTAAAATAGTTTTGAGTTTCAGAGTCTGATAAACCATATTGCAAGCCTAAAATATCGCCCTGTGCATCGCGTTGTACGCCGTTTTCTTCATAGCTTGCCGTTAACAGGTAGCTTAGTTGGTCGAGCTTACCGTTTACTGCGGCTGATACTCTACCGCCACCACTTTCTGCTAATTTAACAGCGCTAAAGCGGCTTGAAATACTTATTTCGCCTTCCGGTTTACCATCACTACGCGCTTGTTTTGTTATGTAGTTAATAATGCCACCTGAGGCACCATTACCATAAATAGACGTTGCGCCTTTTATGACTTCAATGCGCGCTATTGCGCTGGCGTCTAACGTTTTTACGCCTAAAGAACCATTACGAAGAGGGGTTGATTGCGGTACGCCATCAATCATTATTAATGGCGCACGGCCGCGTAGTGTTTGTCCTGAATTACTTGAACTACCAGTATCTGGGGCAAGGCCAGGAACCATTTGCGCGAGTAAACTTCCCAATTCTGAGCTTACTTTTAAATGCTGTTGTATTTGTTGCTGATTAATAACGGTGATCGAGGCTGGTACTTCGTCAATGCTTTCTGATATACGGCTGCCTGAAACAATGACATGCTCAAATTGATCAGAATTGTATTCATTTTTATTATTTTCATTTGCTAACGTGTTAGTACTTATTGCAACAGCGATAAGGCAAAGCGAAGTTTTTAACATGGGGTGTCTTAGTTGATAACAATTTGCGTAATGGTAATCATTATCAACTAATGACACAAGTGTTAATGAGATTTATTTCCATTTATGGCGTTTTAACCAGAAATACACACCGCTTACAATAAAAAATGCGAGTGAAAGGGCTATTAATAACCATAAAAACTGCACGATAGGACCTGCAAAATCACCAATGTGAAACTTATATTTGAAGTTCCATGCTTGTGTTGTGAAGTTTGTTTTACTGGCGTCAAATGAGTTTAATACTTTACCCGTAAATGGGTTAGTCCAAACCCAGCTGTAAGCGTGACTTTCGCCAGGGTTTTGCATTCTCAGTGCAATTGCTTCGTCATCCTTTTTAGGTAAGTAAATTCTATATAATTTACCGTCTGGAAATACGTTCTCTGCATTTTTAATTGCTTCATTGTAGTTTAAAGTAGCTTGAGAAGGGGTTATTACTTTTGGTGCTTTAGGTCTTTGTTCTACCTTGTTTAAGGTCACAAATTCTAATACCGATTGAGTTTGTGTTTTCCAGTTAAATGCCATACCAGTAAAGGCAATCAGCATAAGCGGTATAAAAAAGTAAACACCAAGCACTGTATGTAATTGATACATGAGCACTCTAAATTTGGCTTTTGGTTTTATAGCTAAACGTTTAACTCTGTTTTTGGGCTTTACCCATAAATAAAAGCCCAGTAATACATTTATTAAAAGTAGCAATGCACACACCGACATCCAATTTCGAAAGGTTTTTTCACCTTTACTGTTTTCAAACAACAGCCAACGATGTAATTCCATAGCAAACCCATAAATCGTATCGGTTGATTCATAGATGTTTAGTACACTCCCTGAGTAGGGGTTAACACTGGCGTAGTGTTTATTGGCTAACCGAAATTGCCATGCTGCGTTTGGCGCTTGTTCGGGCATAAAAAAGGTGATTTTTTGCTTAGTTTGAGCTTGTACATTTTGTATAAGTTCATCGTAATGCATTAAGTTTTTTTGGGGTGTTACTTGCCATTTCTCAGGCTCTATTAGGTGCTGTATGTCTTTTGCATAAATCATAACAGCACCGGTTAGGCTCACTATTAATAAAAATAGTCCGCTAATTAGGGCAAGGCCTAAATGAATTCTACGTAACCAAAGTTTCAAAAACGGTATCTCATTATGAGTTAATGACAATATTGTAAATGATAATACGAGCTGTTTTCAATTAAATAGTTATGTATTTGGTTTAGCTTGTTATTAAGAGCATTAAATTGGGCTTTAATTTGCGATTGGTCGGATTTCTATTATGCAATTTTCAATATTAAAATTGTCGTGTAAAAAGCTTTTTACTGCTGGCAAATTAATTAAGTGCTGAGTGCCAATAATAAGCTCACAATAATTTTCTTTATCATCTAGTTGCCAAAGCTTAATGCTAACTACCGATTCGATATTAAATTCATTACTAATAGCATGTGATATTGCGTGTATATCAATATTGCTAGGCGCTGCTTGCATTAAAATTTTGCAGCTTTGCTTTAATAGTAAAATGCCATGATAAATTACATAAAGAGAAATAAGCACAGTGGCAATTAAGTCAACGATATACCACTGGTATAAAATAATTAAGGTGCCCGCAATAATAACAACAATAGATGCCATTGCATCTGATACGTTATGAATAAAGGCCGCTTTTATATTTATACTGTGATTTGCGCCAGCTCGGTAGGTTAAATATGCGGTTGCTAAATCAATAATCAATGCTATTGCTGCCACCCACACAACTATCCAACCATTAATTGGTTGAGGGTTTAAATAGCTCGAAATGGCTTCAAAAATTAAATACACACCAATTAATATCAATGTACTGCTATTAAAAAGTGTGGCAAGTATTTCAGCGCGTTTATAGCCAAAATGATGAGTGGTGTCAGCAGGTTTATTACCAATTTTACGTGCAACGAGCGCGATAAATATAGCGGCAGCATCACTTAAATTATGAAGTGCATCGGCTATAAGTGACAAACTGCCCGAAAATACCCCGCCAATAACTTGGGCTACGGTTAGCAATACATTAATAACCACAGCGACGGTTAGCTGTTTATCGCTCTGGTTTTCGTCTACATGACTATGTGAGTGATCGTGCGCCATAATGACCTCAAATGTATTAATTGAATATTGCTTATATCATGGCTGGTTTAAAACCGCTACAGATGTGGTAGCGTCAATAAATCTAATTATAAGTTAGTAATAAAAGCGTATATTTTAAAAAGTGTGAATTTAATATTGTAACGCTAAACACCCATTTTTTAAGGAGTTTACCGCTCAAAACTTGCGTCTTTATATATTTAGTGCATTAATGTAAGTAATATTAAATGATTATAAGTTGCTGGATATTAAGCATGCACAAAGGTTTAAACTTTGATGAATTAACAGGTAAAGGACAGTCTGTTCGAAGTAAGTTAATTATAACCTTTATAATTATAGCCTTAGGGCCACTATGTATACTTACTTGGTTTAGCCTTGGACATGTAAATAGCACGCTTAAGCAAAATGCAGACGCTGAACTAAACGAGCTTAATAATATAGGTAAGCAATTTGCTGATATTTGGTTTGCAGAGCATGTTAAGGATCTATATTTGCTTAGGGCGCAGTTTGATATTAGCCCGACTAAAAAACAACAATTAATAGCGCAATTTGTTGAGCAGTACGACTTTGTTAATAATGTAGAACTTATTGATGTAAACCTCGTTAAATCACTACCTTCATCACCCTTTTTTAATATAATTAAAGATCAACGTTTTAATAACATACTCTCTGGTATTAAAAATACAGGTAAAATCCAATTTCAGTCAATGACAGTCTCAGGGCGTGAGTATCATATTATTGGCTTACCGTTAGTAAATACCGAAAATAAGCTACAAGCCATATTGCTCGCAGATATAAATTTAAACGGCTTATTAAATAATCTAAGTAAAATACACGCTGCAAATAAAGACATAACATTTTATGTTATGCATAATAATAAAATTCAAAAAAATAATAATTCAGAAGATTCTCAACCACTATTTTTCTCTCAAAACGGCTCCCCAACGCAACGTGTTTTTTCTTACAGTAATAAAAATGAAGAGACTTTATACGGGTATATTGATTCTCTAGAGTTTTTAAATGAATCTGGATGGCAATTACTTGTAACAAAACCAAAAGAAGTTGCACTACAAGGTGCTAATTTTTATAAACAGCTTGCTTTATTAACAAATGCGGGGGCATTGCTGCTTATATTAACGTCATCGTGGTGGTTTGGGCGTCGACTTTCTAGACCTTTAATTAACTTAGCTAAAATTGTTGAAAGTATTACAAAAGGAGATAAGGTAAAAGTCCCTGTAATAAACGACAGTATTGAGTTTAACCAGCTTTCATTGGGTTTACGTAATTTAGTAGCCGTAAAAGAAGAGCAACACAGTATATTACAAAAGCAACGCTCTGCACTTCAAATTGCATTAAAACAATTAGCCGAGCAAAAAAGTGCATTAGATGAACACGCTATTGTTGCTGTAACTGATTTGCATGGCACCATCACTTTTGTAAATAAGAAATTTTGTGAGATTAGTGGCTACGATGAACACGAATTAATAGGTCAAAACCATCGCCTTTTAAATTCAGGAAAACACGAAAAAGCATTTTTTAAAAATATGTATAAAACGCTTAAACGTGGTGATATATGGAACGGGCAAATATGCAATAAAGCTAAGCATGGTGGCATATATTGGGTAGATACGACGATTGCACCATTTTTAGATGAAAATGGAAAACCGCAAAACTATATTGCTATTCGTAATGACATTACAGCCCTGAAAGTACAAGAGCTAGAGCTTGAGCAACACAAAACACAGTTACAGTTAGTGATAGACTCAACAGCCGTGGGTATTTGGGATTGGTATATTGATACGAATAAAGTGACGTTTAATAACCGCTGGGCCGAGATAATAGGTTACAAACTCAGTGAGATTGAGCCTTGTACTATAGATACTTGGTATACATATGCTCACCCAGACGACTTAGTGATATCAAATAAAAAACTTCAAGAGCACTTTGCCGGTGAGACTGACTATTTTGTTAGTGAAGCCCGCATGAAGCATAAAAATGGACATTGGATTTGGGTACTCGATACTGCAAAAGTAGTTGAGTGGAATACCGATGGCTCTCCAAAACGTATGATAGGTACGCATTTAGATATATCAGAACGAAAATCTACAGAGCTTGAGCTACAAGGAAGCCGCGATAGGTTTGCATCTTTGGTATCAAATATCCCTGGCATTATTTATCGATGTAAGTTTGATAATAAATTAAGCATGCTTTATATGAGCGAGCAAGCGAGTGGAATAACAGGTTATTCACCTGATGAGTTGATACATGATGAACCCCCCAGCTTTTTTGATTTGATATGCGAAGACGATTCTAAAAAAATAAAAGATGAAATTCTACGTTGTGTTAGCGCTAAGCAGTCATGGTCTGTTGAGTATAGGATTACAGCCCGCGATGGCTCCTTACATTGGGTAAATGAAAAAGGCCAAGCCATTTACGCAGATGATGGCAGCATATTGTATTTAGATGGATTTATTTTTGATATTACAGAGCGTTACAATACACAGTTAAAAATAAATCGTCAGCAAAGCCTACTTGAATCAATGAGTAAGCAAGGGCAGATTGGCGCATGGGAGATGGACTTAGATGCGCATACACTTTATTGGTCTGATGAAGTTAAAGTTATTCACGAAGTACCAGAGGACTTTGAACCGAGCATAGATACCGCTATTAACTTTTATAAACCAGGCATACACCGAGATACTATAAGTACCTTATTTGAGTGCGCAGTGACTTTAGGTGAAAGCTGGAGTGTAGAGCTTATTATTTTGACCTATTCTGGGCAAGAGCGTTGGGTTAAATCGATGGGCCAAGCTGAGCTTAAAGACGGTAAATGTGTACGTGTGTTTGGTTCATTTCAAAGTATTGATGCACATAAACGACTTGAACTTGAGAGCGAAAAAGCAAATCGTTATAACAAAAATTTAGCCGCGCTTACAGTCGCACCTGAGGTGCAAAATAGTGATGTAGAACAGGTTAAAAAGCTAGCCGTTAAATCTATGTGTGAAGTGCTAAATGTCACACGAGCTTCGATATGGATCTTTAACGAAAAACGAGATGTGATGACGTGTCATTGCTTATATATAAATGGTCAAGGGTTTGTAGATACCGACGCTATTTTAACTGCTAAAGACTACCCAGCTTATTTTAATGCTATTTATAAACATAATTTAGTGGCTATTGATGATGTTTATACTCACTCAGCAACTGTTGATTTTATTGAAGCATATGTAACACCACTAAATATTAAATCGATGCTTGATGCTGTAATTGCAACAGGCGATGGTAATTTAGGTATTTTGTGCGCTGAAACAGTAGGCGAGCATCACAACTGGACGCAAAGTGAAGAAACGTATCTTCGCTCATTAGCTACTTTAGTGGGAAGCACTTTAGTTTCTCAAAAACGAAAAGTAATTAGTGAGGAGCTAAAAGTAGCACTCGTGAAAGCTGAAGATGCAGCCATTGCTAAGAGCCAATTTTTAGCAACCATGAGCCATGAAATTAGAACGCCGATGAATGGCGTACTCGGTATGCTAGAGCTTGTTCAATTAGAGTCGCTATCTAAACCAATAGAAACAAAAGTAGATATAGCCAAAAAAAGTGCACATTCTTTATTGGGTGTAATTAATGATATTTTAGATTTCTCTAAAGCTGAAGCAGGTAAAATCGAGCTTGAAGAAATTAACTTTAATGGACGTGATTTAATTGGTGAAGTTGCTGCCGCACAAGCATTTACAGCTCAAGACAAAGGTATTGAAATTATTTTGGATCTGGTAGCGCTAGAGCCTTCGCAGTTATGTGGCGATCCTGGGCGCATTCGCCAAGTTATTACTAATTTATTAAGCAACGCCGTTAAGTTTACGAGTCAAGGCGAGGTTGTTGTAAGCGCGAAAATTAATAAAGTAGCTCAAGGTTTAGAGTTTGTTGTAAGTATAAAGGACTCAGGCATAGGAATAAGTTTAGAAAAACAAGAGCAATTATTTACCCCTTTCTCTCAAGTCGATGCATCAACAACGCGTGAATATGGAGGCAGTGGCTTAGGGCTGGCTATTTGTAAGCAGCTTTGTGAACTAATGGGGGGGGCTATCTCTCTCACTAGCGAAGCCGGTAAAGGGAGTACTTTTACTGCCACTATAATGCTGACTCCGGGAGATCAAAAAGAACGTTATATTCCTAATATTAATATGGAAGAGCTAACCGTTTTGGTTGTTGATGATAACGAGACAAATCGAATTGTAATTTCACAGCAGCTTGAGCACTGGGGAGCTAAGGTTGCGCTTGCATGTGACGCACGCGAAGCTCTTGATATGTGCGCGCAGCAGTATAAAAGTAACAATTGCATGTATGACATTGCAGTGCTTGATATGCAAATGCCAGGAATGGATGGTATAGAGCTGTGTAAAGCACTAAAAGCACATGAACATTATAAATCAATGCCACTTGTAATGATGACCAGTATTGCTGGTATGGAAGGTGCGCAGCGCTATTCTAATGCAGGCTTTCAGGCATATTTCCCCAAACCTGTAACCACTGCCGATTTAATTTCTGCACTGTCAGTCATAACAAGTAATGATTCAGATGAGACACTCCCACTTGTTACTTCAGGCTATATTTCCTCTCTTAAAAAAGAAAAGGTGCAGGAACCTACCCAAATATTACTTGTAGAAGATAATCCAATTAATCGACAAGTGGCTACATTAATGCTCAAAAAGCTTAATTGTGACGTTACAATTGCCGAAAATGGTCAATTAGCGATAGATATATTAGAGTCTCACGATTCTGGTTTCTTTAAGCTCGTTCTTATGGATTGCCAGATGCCTGTTATGGATGGCTTTGCTACAACTGCAGCTATCCGTAAAGGTATGGCGGGTATACAACACAAAAACATTAGGATCATTGCTATTACGGCTAACGCAATGGACTCTGATAAAGAGCGTTGTATAACCGCTGGAATGGATGACTACTTGAGCAAACCGATTCAATTAGATATTTTAAAAGATAAATTAGAGCAGTATATTTAAGGTAAAAATACAATGAGCCAACCCGTTATAATACGTGATGCAAAACCAAGTGATGCGAAAACAATTTTGCACTTTATTACCGAACTTGCCATATATGAAAAAGAACCGGATGCAGTTAAAACAGACGAACAGGCTATTTTAGATACGCTGTTTAGCGACGGTGCTACTGCGCACAGCATAATTTGTTTAGAAGGTGATGAGCCAATTGGTTTTGCGGTCTATTTTTATAATTACTCTACATGGTTAGGTAAAAATGGCCTATACCTTGAAGATTTATACGTAAGCCCAGATAGCCGTGGCAATGGTGCAGGTAAAGCCATTATGAAGCACTTAGCTAATAAGGCGATTAGTAATGACTGTGGTCGTTTTGAATGGGTAGTGCTTGATTGGAATAAACCCGCTATCGATTTTTACAATAGCATTGGTGCAAAGCCGCAAAACGAATGGATTATATATCGCTTAACAGGGCAGGAATTACTAGACTTTGCTAAATAGTTAATGAAAATCATTTGCATTTAGGTTTATGGGTGTGTAAGTTAACTACACGCCCATAAATAAACGTGCAGATGATTATATGATCTCAAATCAAAAACAATCCCACTCAGATTTACTTTGTCTTGATCAAGCATTAAGCCCTTGGCAGTCGAATATAATGCAAGGTAATTATGCATTTGAACAAGGTGCACTTCTCGAAGCCCGCGATAAATACTTATTAGCTAAAACACTTGCAGATCATCTTCTTCAGCAGTTTTTATATGCTCAGATTAATAACAATGTCATCCATGCTATTGAGCATTGCATACCTGCACTTGTTGTTGCGTCGCATAATTTAGCTGATACCTATATAGCTATGCAACAGCCTGAAAATGCATGCAAATGGCTATGCGAAGTACACTTAACACTCTGTTCGCTAATTAAGCATACTCATTACGATATACAAAAAGTGAGTAAGCATCATTACACTAAAACGTCCTCTGAACTTGTATTATTTGCAAGACGCTATCATTTTTTACCTGAGCTAATAGAGCAAGTGAATTTTTGCTTATGCTCAGAGAGCACTACAAACAATCAACTGCACTAATTTAAAAGAAAAAGGAGTATTTATGGCTTTTACTTTGCCTGCACTTAACTATGAGTACGATGCGCTTGAGCCTCATATTGATGGTAAAACAATGCATATTCACCACACATTGCATCATCAAACGTATATCAATAAAGCCAATGCTGCTTTAGCAGATACTGTTTATGCAACCGCAAATGCTGAAAAATTACTTAAGGGAATAAACAGCCTGCCTAGTAATTTACAAAAAGCAGTACAAGAGCATGTAGGAGGGCATTTTAATCACAGCTTATTTTGGCAAGTAATGAGCCCTCAAGGAGGAGGTGAACCTGAAGGTAGTGTAGCTCAGGCAATAAATGAACAGTTTGGCAGTTTTGATAAGTTTAAAGACCAATTTACTGCTGCTGCAATTAGTCAATTTGGCAGTGGTTGGGCGTGGCTATGTGTGACCCCAGATAAAAAGTTGATTGTAGAAAATAGTGCTAATCAAGATTGCCCTTTAATGCAGGGAAATACCCCTATTTTGGGACTTGATGTATGGGAGCATGCCTATTATTTGAAGTATCAAAATAAGCGTCCTGACTATATTGCTGCTTTTTATAATGTAATTAATTGGACTGAAGTTGAAAAACGCTACCTAGCCGCAGTAAGTTGAGTGCCGAATATGGCTAGTAATGTGAGTTTTTTTGTATAAGCTAGGCTCTATCAGGTTAATTTATAGAGCCGTTTATGGACACTTCACATTGGCAAAAAGCACGTCAGAGTCGCGATCCTCGTTTTGACGGGCTTTTTTACGTAGCGGTAAAAAGTACCGGTATTTATTGCAGACCAATTTGCCCTGCACCAACGGCTCACGAAAAAAACGTTGCTTATTATCAGTTTGCCCATAACGCGGCGCAAGATGGTTTTAGGCCCTGTATTCGTTGCAGGCCCGATAGTGCCCCAGGCAGCGCAGCATGGCAGGGTACAAAAACGACGGCACTTAGAGCAAAACAGTTAATAGATCAAAATGACGAGCACGACTGCGAAAAATTAGCAGCTCGTTTAGGCGTAAGTAGTCGTTATTTAAGGCAGTTGTTTAAGCAGTATTTTGGCGTGTCGATTACGCAATATCGATTATTTAACCAATGCCACTTTGCTAAAAAACTGATTCAAGAAACACATTTACCCCTTACCGAAATAGCGTTTTCCGCAGGCTTTAAAAGCATTAGGCGCTTTAATGATGCATTTTTACAGCAGTTAAATATAGCTCCCTCGAAGCTGCGCAGTGGCGATAAAAAGCCAACGTCAACACTCATTTTAACCCTGCCATTTAGGCCGCCTTATAATTGGCCTGCTTTGCAGGGCTTTTTACAAAGGCGCTTGATAAAACCAATGGAGTGGATAACACAAACGAGCTACGGGCGTACTTTTGCAAGTGAGAAATATAAAGGAAGCTTTACTGCAGAATTTATAGCGAGTAAAAACCACTTTAGTGTATCTATCAATATAGACAATACGGCGTACTTACAACCTGTTATAAATAATATACGCCGTGTGCTTGATTTAGATGCCGATATTAATTTAATTGGAACGCATCTAAGCGCCAATATAAACAATGCGTTTACAGTGTGTGAAGGGCTCAGACTTCCGGGGATTTGGTCAAGTTTTGAAGCCGGTATAAGAGCGGTACTTGGGCAACAAGTGAGTGTTACTGCAGCGCATAATTTAGTAACAAAGTTAGTTGATGAATTAGGCGAAAAAGAGGGCGATGCCGTTTATTTTCCTACGGCTAAAATTGTTGCTAATAGTGATTTTGCATTTTTTAAAATGCCACAAGCACGCAAAAATGCGCTACACAACTTAGCCCAGTTTTGTGCACTAAATCCTGAAAATGACGATTTAGACGAATGGCTTAGCTTAAAGGGAATTGGTCCTTGGACAGTAAATTATGCAAAGCTGCGAGGACAAAGCCAACCCGATATATTACTTGATGGCGACTTAGGTGTTAAAAAAGCTCAAGCGGCGGCAAACCCTTTTGAGCCTGCTAATTGCGCTCCTTTTCGCTCTTACTTAACGTTTCAACTTTGGCAGCAATTATAATGATCATTCAAACATCAATTTCGAGCCCTATAGACGACATAATTATTCAAGCGACTGATAAAGGTGTGAGTTACGTTGGGTTTTATCCACCAGTTGAATACTCTTATACGCCATTTGAGCAACTTACTAACAAGGCGGTGCTTATTTGCGCTGCGCAGTTAAATGAGTACTTTGCAAAAAAACGCACTATGTTTGATGTACCACTTGATACAACCGGTACAGTATTTCAGCAAAGTGTATGGCAAGCACTATTAACGGTGCCTTTTGGACAATCGCAAACATACGGCTATATTGCTAACCAACTCAATAACCCAAAAGCAGTGAGGGCAGTAGGCGCTGCTAATGGTAAAAATCCGATTAGTATTATTGTACCGTGCCATCGAATTATTGGCGCAAATGCAAAGTTAACGGGCTATGCTGGTGGGCTTGATAGGAAACTGTGGTTGCTGAAGCACGAAGGATTAATGTAAATTAATTGATAAAATATAGCCAGTCTGCTTAACTCAACCTATAATTTAAATAATCAACTAATAAAAATTATTATGCGTATTAATAGCTTAGTTTACTTTTTTATTGCCAGTTTAATGTTTACCGCTACTGCGTTTAGCAAGCCGCAAAGTCTCGTGTTTTGTTACGAAGACAAAAATATAGCACCCATGTTTTTAGGTGATGGCCAAAATATACCAACAGATAAACCTGGTGCATCAATCGAAATACTTCAACAACTTGATTTAGCATTGCCCAATGTAGCAATATCATTTGTTAGAAAGCCATGGCGTAGATGCTTAAACGATTTAGAATTTAATCGGGTTAATGCTGTTATTGCAAGTTACCGCAAAGGGCGAGAAAACGTTGCTGTTTACCCTGTTGATGAGCAAGGTAAGTTACAAGATAACTACGCAGTAAGTGAATTTGGCAGCTGCCTTATAGGGCGTTATAAATTTCATAAGGAATGGGAGACTCGTGAAGTATTTCAAAATAAAGCATTTACGATAGCTATTCCTAATGGTTATGGGCTAAATAGCGCGTTAAAAGAAGAACCATTTTTTATTCATAATACGTTTTCTAATAGCAAAGCTTTTGAGTTGCTAGATAAGGGGGTAGTGCAGGCGAGCGTTGATCTATGCCAAGTAGACGGCTTAAAAGTGTCGAGTTATCCGTATGAGGGTAATAATGTTAAACCTATTTATCCCCCTTACGAAACCAGCCATGGTTACCTTGTTTTTTCAAAAAAATTCTATGAAGAAAATAATGCTCTAAGCTTGCAAATGTGGCAGTGGTTATCAAAATTTGAAAGTGAACCTGTGTATATTAAATACTTACAAACACTCAAATAAACAGGCCCGACAAAATAAAATTCGCGTTTGTAAATTGGTATTAATTTAATATTAAGGTAGCATAAGCGCACTTTTTATAAAATGGCACCGCAATGGCTCAATTATACTTTTACTACTCTGCAATGAATGCAGGTAAATCAACCACGTTATTACAATCTGCATTTAATTATAAAGAACGTGGCATGGAACCTGTGATCCTAACTGCTGCCATTGATGATAGACAAGGCGTGGGTAAAGTATCGTCTCGTATTGGTTTGCAAGCTGATGCGCATGTATTTGATGCTAGTAAAGATGTTTTTGATCTTATTCAATCACTCAATAATGATAAAAAGCGCCATTGTGTGTTAGTTGACGAGTGCCAATTTTTATCAAAAGAACAAGTAATGCAATTAACAGATGTGGTTGATGAACTCGGTATACCGGTATTGTGTTATGGCCTGCGTAACGACTTTAGAGGCGAGCTATTTATAGGGTCGCAATACTTGCTTGCGTGGGCTGATAAGTTAGTTGAGCTTAAAACTGTTTGCCACTGTGGACGTAAAGCAAACCATGTACTGCGTACCGATGAAAATGGCGAAGCAATAGCCGATGGTAACCAAGTAGAAATTGGCGGCAATGACCGATATGTTTCGGTATGCCGCAAACATTATAAAGCCGCGTTAAATATGGGCCGACAAAGCATTTAAAAATGTATCAATATCTTCGCGGGTTATATCTAAATGCGTAACTAGCCTAAGCTGCTTGCTTGGGCTAAATAATATGCCTTGTTGTTTAAGCGCTTCAGCAATATCTTCAATATTTATACTGCTACTGTATGTTGCGTAAACCATATTAGTGGTGTTAGTCATATCGACAGTAAAGCCACTGATTTCACTTAATTGTTGAGCCAAATAACGTGCATTTGCATGATCGTCTTTTAAGCGCTCTACATTGTGCTCAAGTGCAAACTGCCCGGCAGCTGCAAGCATTCCGGCTTGGCGCATACCGCCACCAAGTACTTTTCTCCATCGTCTTGCTTTATTAATAAGTGCTGGTGGGCCTAATAATAAAGAGCCTACGGGCGCCCCCAAACCTTTGGATAAACAAATAGAAACTGAATCAAAGTGTTTTGTAATTTCAGTGATATCAACATTTAGCTCAACAGCGGCATTAAAAGCACGTGCGCCGTCTAAGTGCAGCGCTAAATTATGCGTGTTAACAAAGTCACGAGCTTGGGCTAAGTACTCAAGCGGGAGTACTTTTCCGCCTATAGTATTTTCTAAGCTAAGTAATCGCGTTTTTGCAAAATGACAATCGTCTGGTTTTATTGCTGCAGCTATTTTACTAAAAGGTATACTGCCATCAGCATCGTTTTCAATAGGCTGTGGTTGCACAGACCCTAAAACAGCTGCTCCGCCGCCCTCAAACTTATAGTTGTGAGCATTTTGGCCACAAATGTATTCGTCACCTCGTTCACAATGCGCCATTATTGCAAGTAAATTGGCTTGTGTACCTGAGCTACAATAAAGAGCAGCTTCAAAGTTAAAACGCTTACACGCATAAGCTTCTAGCTGGTTAACGCTTTCATCATCGCCATATACATCGTCACCAACCGGTGCGTTGTACATAATATCGCGCATTTCTTTTGTTGGTTTTGTAACTGTATCAGAGCGAAAATCTATCATGATTGCCTTATCCTTTTTATTATTTTTAATAAAATTGGTATTAATCAAGCTCGCTACAAATTTGCTCACGAGTGTCTTTATCAAAGTAGGTCCAAGCAATAAAGCGGCTAATTTTTTGACCTTGTGCCATATCAACAATTTTATACTGTGCTATTGGGTGAGCTTTTAATACTTCTTCAAGGGCTGCAATATTATCCTTTTTAGAGACTAACGATGTAAACCAGAGTACTTGCTCTGCAAAGTCTTCGCTTTCTTTAATCATATTAGAGATAAACTGTACTTCACCGCCTTCACACCACAATTCATTATTATGACCACCAAAATTAAGCGTGCTACTGGGTGTTTTTCCTAAATTTTTCCATTTACGTTCACTGCCTTTACTTGCCTCTTCTTCACTTGCATGAAACGGAGGGTTACAGAGCGTTAAATGGTATAGATCTTTTTGATTTATAACGCCTTTAAAAATATGTGATGCGTTTTTTTGATGTTTTAGGGTGATTTTTAAACGATTAAACTGAGCAATTTGCTTTGCTATTTTCACCGAGGCTGTATCAATATCAGTCCCAGTAAAATGCCATTTATATTCACTTGTACCAGTAAGCGGATAAACTAAGTTAGCGCCAGTGCCAATATCAAGCACTTTAATTTGCTTACCTAAAGGTATTTGTTGTTGATTATCATCACTTAATAGGTCGGCCAAGTAGTGAATGTAGTCAACACGCCCAGGTATAGGTGGGCATAAGTTGTGCTCGGGAATATCCCAAAAATCAATATTATAATGTGCTTTTAAAAGAGCTTGATTGAGTGTTTTAACAGCCTTGTTGTCACTAAAATCAATGCTTTTAGTCCCTGCAGGTGTGGTTATAACAAAGGGCAGTAGAGCAGGATGCTCTGTTGTTAATAAATCGAAGTCGTACCCATTTTTATGTAGGTTACGAGGGTGTAATTTTGAACGTGCTTTATTTTCTTTCATGGCTTCATTTTAACAACAGATATGATGTGGTGATTGTAACAAATGCTGATGAGTAAAGTGCAGACATTTCCTTTGGTATATTTAATATTACTGGTAGGATGAGTTGAAAATAATAAAAAGGAATAACTGTGGCAATTTCTCAGCAATCAATAATTATTAATGTAGCTGATCAGCAAACACTTCATTTACGCCGTATTAGCGATGAAGATCAGCAAGGGCCTATCGTATTTTTTATGCATGGAGCAATAGAAAACGGTAAGATTTTTTACACGCACTCTAATAAAGGACTTGCCCCTTTTTTAGCTGAGCATGGGTATAGATGTTATGTGGCTGATTTACGTGGCCGAGGTGATAGCAAGCCAATCATTTCGAGCGAGTCCGAATATGGACAAACTGAGTCTATCCTAGAAGACATCCCTGCGTTTATTAAGCAAATAGAGTTGATTGAAGGCAAAAAGCCAGACTACTGGGTTGCTCACTCTTGGGGCGGGGTATTGATGAACAGCGCGTTTGCACGTTTTCCAGAATATATTAACGACGTTAAAGCATGTGTGTATTTTGGCTCTAAGCGTTCTTTATTTAATAATCATCCTCAAAAATTATTACAAGCCAATTTAATTTGGTATTTTATGGCACCTTTACTTGCTAAAAAACATGGCTATTTAAATGCTAAAGGTTATAAGTGGGGAAGCGATAACGAAACTCAAAAGTCGCATTATCAAAGTATGCAATGGGCTAAAAAGAAGCCATGGATAGATTCTGATGATAATTTTGATTATGCAAAAGCGCTAAACAACCTGCATTTACCGCCAACGCTTCATATTGCTGCGGTAAAAGATAAAGCATTAGCGCAACCAATCGATATTCAAAAATTTATGGACGAATCGGGGCTAGGCATTCAACAAATGCAAATTTACGGTCGTAAACACGGGCATAATTTTGATTACGATCATATTAATATGCTTACCCACCCAAGTGCGCGTGATGATCAATTTAAAGATTTACTTAATTGGTTTAAAGCACATCCGATTAATTAATTCTCATCAAGTAACTTTAAAAGAGGTGTTTTGTAACGCTCCCACTTAGCGATTGCGGCATTATTAATAGGTTGGCGAATAGCATGTTTACTCAAGGTCGTTACCGGTGTTTTTTGTTTATAAAATGCTAAGCAGCGCTCTTCAAAACTACAGTTTAAAAAACCAAGTAACTGCGTTAGCTGCTCTTTTGGGTTACTCACTAAATCTTCGTAACTGACATCATAAATTGGCATCTCTTTAAAAGAGTGCCAATGGCTCATCAATTTTTCATACAACTTATGATAAAGCTTAAACTCAGGTAGTGAGCAAAAGTAAGGCTCGTTTTCAGCAAAGTAATTAGTGAAGATAGAAAATGCGGTGGCATTAAAATCACGACTTAAATTTATAAATTTAGCATTTGGAAATAGAATATATATAAGTCCGAGCGACTGATAATTACTCGGCAGTTTATTTATTATAAAAGGTCTGATGGGCGATGCTGTTTTTAATGTTGTGATATACAGCTCGCGGGCTTTTTTGATTAAATCCGGCGTTAAATGTGCTAAACATTGCGGGTAAGTCACTCCCGTTTTTTGTTCGATAAAAGCAACTGCGTTATTACTAATACTCGTGCTCTCTCCTAGGCTCGAAAACTGACTATGGCTTGCCAACATTTGCTCCACAAGGGTAGAGCCACTACGAGGCATGCCAATAATAAATACAGGCGTGATATTACCCGTAAATTTTTTATCGGCAGAGGCTATAAACTCCTCGGTGTTGTATTTTATTATTTCATCGTAAAAAGGGATTAAATCTCTAGTGTTAAATTCACTTAATTTTTTTTGTAATTTATTCGCCAATATAAAATAATTAAATGCTTGCTCGGTATCCTCAAGTGCATCGTAACTGTTTGCTAATGCGTAGTAACACACCATTTTTAAACG
Organism: Pseudoalteromonas sp. SG43-5; assembly: GCF_014164345.1. Classification (NCBI taxonomy): domain Bacteria; kingdom Pseudomonadati; phylum Pseudomonadota; class Gammaproteobacteria; order Alteromonadales; family Pseudoalteromonadaceae; genus Pseudoalteromonas; species Pseudoalteromonas sp. SG43-5. The sequence goes on along the minus strand of NZ_JACJFA010000003.1, from coordinate 104,897 downwards.
TAAATTACTAGTTTGAGTTAATAAGTGGTGCAAATTACTTACATAATTATGTTCTTTATCAAAGCGACCTAATTGTACAAGTTCAAATAAAATATAGGCTGTTACAGGGTATACACCAATGCTGAGTGCATGAGCAAAAGTTGTATGAGCTTTATCTAACTCGCCATGTGTTAAATAGTGCTGTGCTAAGTAATAATGAGGTTCTGGATTATGACTTGCTAATTTTTTTGCGTATTCAAGCACCGTTAGCGCATCGTTTGGCGAATGAACACCGTTAAAAGCATCAGCAAGGGCATGTAATGGTTCAAGCATATGAGGCAAGCGCTCACAGGCTTTTTGGAGTAGGTATACAGCAGCGTCGTAACGTTCTAGTCGTAAGGCAATTCTGCCTAAGCCAAATAAAGCCTCACCATTTTCAGGGTTACTATTTAAAATTGCTTTAAAATGGAACTCGGCTTCTTTGAGTTTATTTTGTTGCAGTAGTTGGTTGGCTTTTTCAAGTAGCATAGTTATACCAATTTTATTAAAAAATAATCATTCTATCGCATTAAATAGCGTACTCACTGCGTTAAAAATTATTCATATAGAGCAACTATATATCATAGTTTTCGCCTTGTTATTACGCTATTTTCTGAGCGCTATAATAGAACACTTATTCAATGCAATTGGTATTGTTCATTATTATTTTTATTAACTATAAAATTAAAAAGGCGAAATGTATTTAACATTTCGCCTTTGGTTCTTCATGAAAATAGTTTAAAAAGTATATGTTGCTTTAGCGTAGTAAAAGCCACCGTTAATACCAAACGGAGATGTTTCGTAGAACTGACCACCCCAGTTGTTATTAGGGATGCCCGTTGCATCTGCAAAATCAAGTTTTTCAGCATCTTGGTCGAATAAGTTTTGAGCACCTACAGAGAAGCTAACTGATTCATTTAAGAAGTAAGTTACTTCAGCATCAATAGTGACTGCAGCATCTGCTGTTTTAGCTGTTGCATCATAATCAACGTGAACACCTTGGTATTCGCCGTAGTAGTTTGCACGAGCAAATGCAGAAACTGATTCCCATTGTTGAGACAATGTGAACGTTGCACGATGATTAGGTAAATCTTCTTCTAAACGCTTAACTTTAAACGCACCTGTAATTTCACTAAATTTAGTTACTTCAGTATCATTCCAGTTATATGCAAGGCTAAATGTAGAGCTACCGCCCATTAATTCAGCTGTATAGTTTGCAACTAAATCGATACCTTGTGTTGTTGTGTCAAAGTCGTTTGTAAAAAAGCTTACTTGAGCAAGACCTTGTACATTAGGTACTCCTGCTGCTGCAAGGGTATCTTTGTCTGCTTGGCTTAAGTTGATTTTATCTGATTGGCTAATACGGTCATCTACTTGGATGTTGTAGTAATCAAGCGTTAAAAATAATTCGCCAATTGTGTATACAGCACCAAGCGTATAACTTTGCGATTCTTCCGGCTCAAGCTCTGTACCACCTAATTGCACTGCAATTGGGTTTGTTGGTGGAAGAAGCGCTGAATCTTGTAATACACCGCCATCTAAACTTGTTTGTACATTACTTACGTTAGCTTGACCAACCGTTGGTGCACGGAAACCACTGCTTACAGAACCACGCACGTTTAAGTCTTCAGTTAAATGGTATTGAGCCATTACTTTGTAGTTAGTGGTAGTGCCAAAGCTGTCGTAGTCTTCAAATCGAAGTGCTACGCCCATTAAGAAGTCTTCAGTAAACGGTGCTTCAACATCAACATATGCTGCATAGTTACGGCGAGAAAATTCACCTGCTTGTGATGGTTTAAAACCAGGGAAACCATTAGAGCCAATACCAAAGCCTTGTTCTGTTAAAGGGCCTGCTGTGTAAGATGCTTCATCACCAGAGACGATAGTAAATGTTTCTTCATGCCACTCAAAACCACCGGCAATGTTTACATCATAAGCTAAACCAAAGTCGATACCTTTTGATAAATCAAAGTTAAAGTTCTTCTCTAGCTGTTCGTATTTACCCGGGCTGAAGTCTCGTGGTGTATCTGCACCTAAAGAGGCATTAACCGTGTCGTAAATAAAGTAACGTGATTCATTTAAGCCAACAGTACCGCTTAAGTCATAGTAAGTATCTTTTAAGAAGCCACCAGTGAATCGACCTTTAGTACCAATAGTTAAAGAAGTATCAGTAATGTTGCCGCCAAAGTTAGGTGTAAAGCCACCTGGAAGCATCTCATTAAAGGCAAAACAATCTGGGTTGTTTGCTACACCATTTATGTAAGCAGGATCATCTAGTACATTGCCGTCTGTTATTGTGATAGTTGGACAGTTAGCACTCATATCAGGTGTTGTGTCGGCAACAAGTAATGTTTCGCCACCATCATTTGAGTAAACACCAGAACGAGTTTGCGGATTACGGTAATAAAAACCGCCACGTACATCACGTTCAGAGTAGTTACCAAACATGTAAAATTCAGAGTCGTTTGTTAGCTCTAAACCCACATTACCAAAAATAGTAATATCGTCATCTACTTCTGGTGCACCCCATACTTGTGCAAGAGAAGATACATCAGGCACACCGGCAGCTGAAAGTGCTGCAGCATCGGCACGTTGAACTGAACGGCTTGTTGCATCAGCTGTTTTATATTGAAAGCTTAAATTAGCAAAACCATTGTCGGTAAACGGTAAACCTACGTTACCCGACACTTGTGTTGTATCGCCATCACCTTCATAAAATTGACCATGGCGGATTTCTAATTTACCACCTTCTGAAGCGTCTTTTAGTTGGAAATTCATTACACCGGCGATTGCATCAGAACCATACTGCGCAGCCGCACCATCGCGAAGTACTTCTACTTGTTTAATCGCAATGCTTGGAATAACTGAAATATCTGCGCCTTGCGCGCCATCGTTAATACCACCGCCTAAAAATGCGATTACAGAAGCACGGTGACGACGTTTGCCGTTTAAAAGAACCAATGTGCTGTCTGACGGTAAACCACGTAAGTTAGCTGGACGAACAAGAGAAGCCGCATCACTGATAGGGTTTTGGTGTACGTTAAACGATGGTACTGCACCTTTTAAAAGTTCAAGCATGTCAGTGTTACCTGACTTTTCAAGCTCTTCGCCGCCAATAATGTCGATTGGAACCGGTGAGTCACCTATTGAACGAGGAGCTGAACGCGTACCTACTACGGCAATTTTCTCAACGTTTTTATTTACTTTAGTTTGTTCCTGCTCGTCTGCCGCAATAGCAGATCCAGAAATAAATAACCCTGCAGTGGTTGTAGCTAAAGCAAATTTGATTGCTTGGTTTAGCGCATTACTTTTTAATTTCATTCTAATTTTCCCCAGTTAGAATAATTCTTATTTTTGATGTGAATTTCACATCATTTGTTTTTAACTTAATTTTTTGTTTCACATAAGTTTGAGGTTTTAGCTCAAAAGCCTAATCAATTAAGCTTACTTTTTGTGAAGTCCTATCTACAGACTATAGATAAAAAACAGGAAGGGCAATTACTAATTAACCGTTTGATAACAAAAAGATTCAATTTAAGAAAAAATGCAACAGTGGTGCAAAGTAAAACTAAAATGAACTAAATAAGTGCAAATAAGGCTATTGAGGGGAATATTAATGCGCTAACTGCATTTAAATGTTATTTATTTGTATCTTTTTTTGTGGGGTTTTCAATGTTTTGTGCGTACCGCCAAGCTGCTAATTTTTCTTTGTATTCATCCCATACGCAGGGACAGCAACTGCCACCACCGCAACATTCATCCGATTTTGGTTTTTCAGGTTTTTGCGGTAATTGATTTGTTATATTCTGCATTGTTGTATGTATTTAATACTAATTTGGTGCAAAGGGTAAGTTAAAGGGTGTTGAAAGTAAATTATTCTTTGTGAACCTGTGCTGCTGTGTGAAAATAAAAGTTATGCGATTATATAAAGTTATTCACCGTGCACCTTGGCGGGTAGTTAAAATTAGTAAAAAACGCCAACAGCTGCGCTTTCGCCGTGCTATGGTGGCGCTTAAAATCGCACTCGCCCAAGAAAAACAAGAAACTAAAGAAATGCTCTCTATTTATAGGCGTTACACTCAAGGCCATACAAGTAAAGAAGAGTTAAAACGCGCAAATGAGCAATTTGTTGATATTTTAAAAGGGTTAGGGCTCGGTGTATTTGCTGTATTACCTTTTGCTCCGCTTACAATTCCTTTAGTTGTTAAATTAGGGAGTTTGGTGGGAGTTGATGTACTGCCAAGTTCGTTTAATATGAACAAATCTATTAAAGAACTAGATGCTAAAATAGATCAAGAAAATCAAAAGCAAGAATCTAAAAATAGCTTAAAAAAGTAGCTAAAATCCCTTCAAATTAGCGATACCTTTTAGGTGCGCTTATTGATATGCTCTTAAGTACCATTTTTATATTATATGAGCTTTTTAATGAGTGCATTACTACGTCATACATCTTCTGGTATTCCTTTATCTTTTATTCTTAAAAACGAATTATCTGACTGGCAAGCACAGCAGCCTGCATTTATACAAAATTGGTTAACTAATACAGGTTTTGAAAAGCAAGGTGTTGCTTTAATTCCTGATGCTAAAACGGGCGAGTTAAGCCAGGTATTTTGTTTAATGCAAAGCAGCGATGATTTTTGGGCTGCGGGTAATTTAGCAAATACACTTCCTACAGGTACTTATCAAATTCAAGGCGACAGCGCTTTTGTAGAGCAGGTTGCTTTAGGGTTTGTACTTGGTGGTTACGAATTTAGTGAATATAAAGAAAAGCCAACGGCAAAGGCGCAATTAGCCATTAGCGATAAAGCGTTATATGAGCGCATTAGCCAACAAGCTGATGCCATTACACTTGCACGTGATTTAGTTAATACTCCAGCGGTAGATATGATGCCGCAACATTTATCGCAAGTTATGGAAGATTTAGCTGCAACTTACAATGGCGAATTTTCACAGTGGGTTGGCGATGAGTTACTAGAGCAAAACTACCCGACTATTCATATGGTGGGTCGTGCAAGCGAAAATAAACCGCGTTTACTTGATTTAAAATGGGGCGCGACAGATGCTCCATTAATTACGCTAGTCGGTAAGGGCGTATGTTTTGACTCAGGCGGACTTGATTTAAAACCAAGCTCTGGCATGCGTAACATGAAAAAAGATATGGGCGGCGCGGCGCACGTAATTGCACTAGCGCAGCTTATTATGGCAGCTAACTTACCAATTAGATTACGTGTACTTGTACCAGCGGTTGAAAATGCAGTATCGCGCAATGCATTTCGCCCAGGCGATGTTATTAAAACGCGCAAAGGTATTATGGTCGAAATTGATAATACCGACGCTGAAGGTCGCTTAGTATTATGTGATGCATTAAGCGAAGCGCAAAACGATAATCCTGAGCTAATTATTGATTTTGCTACTCTCACGGGTGCATGCCGTGTTGCACTGGGCACGGAGCTTCCGGGCTTTTTCTCAACAGAGTGCGATGTAGCAAATGGCATTATTGACGCCGGTTTAAGTGTACATGACCCTGTTTGGCAACTTCCGTTGTTTGAGCAATACAAAAGCTTACTAAAAAGTGATGTAGCCGATATGGCAAATTGCGCAAGCACACCGTTTGGTGGTGCTATTACCGCAGCGCTTTACTTAAAAGAATTTGTTGAACCAACAACACCGTGGGTACACTTTGATGTAATGGCATGGAACTTACGTGCATTACCAGGTCGTCCAACGGGTGGTGAAGCATTAGGTATTCGTGCGGTGTTTAATTACCTACAAAATCGTTTTAATAAGTAAGTTTTTGATTCAATAGTAAAAACTTGAGCTTTATGAGCTTTAAACCTCATAAAGCTCAAGTGGCAAGTTATCTGGATCGGCAAAAAAGGTAAACTTTTTGCCGGTTATTTCATCCACTCTAATATCCTCAACTTTTACGTCGCACGATTCTAAATACGTTTTTGCAATCTGTACATCCGCTACCTTAAAAGCTAAATGTCTTAAGCCTTGTGCTTCGGGATAGCTGGGTCTTTCGGGCGAACCATCAAACGAAAATAGCTCTATTTGGCTACCATCGGGCATGGCTAAATCTAATTTATATGAATTACGATCAGTTCTAAAGTGCTCATTAATAACGTTAAGTTTAAGTACATTGCTATAAAAGTGTTTAGAACGTGCATAGTCACTACAAATTATAGCAGCGTGATGAATACCTAAAAGTTTCAAATTTAATTCCTTAAAAAGCAAAAACGCACTTAAATAAGTGCATTTTATATGTGGCTTACTACATGTTGTGTTAGCTAGGCTCGGCTTCTTTACATGCTTTAACGGCCGGTGCTACAAGCTCTAAACCAGTTTTATCACATGGTGGTAAAGCAGCATCGCTTTCACTAATAGGCGTTACACGTTCGCCCCATTTTATGTAACTTGCAGCCCACGTAAGGCCTGCACCAAATGCTGCAGACATAATGTTTGAATGCGGTTTAATTAACCCTTGCTCAACCGCTTCACATAACGCAATAGCAATAGTCGCAGCAGAGGTATTACCATAGTCACCAATGTTAACCATTACTTTTTCGTCAGGTACTTTTAAGCGATGCTGAATAGCCTGAATAATACGTAAGTTAGCTTGGTGTGGAACGAGTACATTAATGTCGTCAAGGCTTAAGTTGGCCTGTTGCAGTACGTCGTCGCAGGCTTCACTCATACCTTTTACAGCACGTTTAAAAATTTCACGACCTTCAAATAATAAATCAGAAGGACCAATTGGCTCATACTTATTTAAATCGCTACCAAAGTTGGTGATGTGTAAAATATCGCGGTCTTCGCTGTCACAACCGGTTTTGGTACCAAGTAAACCCGCTGGCGTATCGGCAGCTTCAAGTATTACTGCACCTGCGCCATCGCCAAATAAAACAGCGCTGTCGCGACGTGCCCAGTTTACGTACCAGGTCATACGTTCAGAGGCAATAACGACTGCTTTTTTAATCATACCCGCTTGAATTTGTGCTGTAGCAGCTTGCAACGCATATAAAAAGCCCGAACATGCCGCGTTTGTATCCATTGCGGCAGCGCCTGTTGCACCAATATTTTTTTGCACTTGTGAGGCGGTATTTGCCACAACAGTAGAAGGTGTACAGGTTGCTAATATCACTAAATCAATATCTTTAGGATCAATGCCTGCGCACGCAATAGCATGCTTAGCTGCAACGGTTGCCAGCTCAGCGGTACTTACATGACTCACTCGGCGAGATTTAATGCCAGTACGCGTGGTTATCCACTCGTCGGTGGTATCAACTATTTCACTAATTTCATCGTTGCTAATGCTTGCTGGTGGAATGCATTTACCCCAACCAGTGATATGTGCGTAAGGCATAGTATGTTCTCTTAAGGTGGTCTGACATGTGTTACTAATGGGGGAGTTATACCAAAAAACGGCTTTCAAGACTAGTTTATAGCATGTTTTGTATCGTAAATATTCGCAATTACAGGTTATTTAAGGTAATGCTAGTATAAAAAAGGAGCAAGTATGAAAACAACACTAATAACAACATTCACTTCAATAACGCTGGCATTAATAACAAATGGGGCTTTTGCTCAGCAGCATAAAATTATTTATGCGGGCAGTTTACTTGCATCCGAAGATCAAAAAGTAAAAACAGAGCAAACGTTAGTCATAACAGATAATACAATAACAGCCATTAAAAACGGCTACCTCACAAAAGCAGAACTTAACCTACCTGATGCCGATATTATCAATCTTAAAAATCAATTTGTAATGCCTGGTCTTATTGATATGCATGTTCACGTTACGTTTGAGCGAGATTCAAAAGCAAACCCTCACCGCTGGGCTACAGAATATGATGCCGATTATGCTTTGCGCTCAATTAAATATTTACAACGTACGCTCGATGCGGGTTTTACATCAGTGCGTGATTTAGGTAGCGATCACAAAGTAATATTTCCGCTAAAGCGCGCTATTGAGCGAAATGATATTAACGGCCCTCGCATTTTTGCAGCGGGTAATACAATATCGCCTACCGGCGGACACGCAGATATGCACGGATATCGAAAAGATATTACAGATGCGGTTACAGGCGGGATTGGTATATGTAATGGCGCGGATGATTGTAGCCGTGCGGTACGCGAGGTAATTAAAAGTGGCGCTGATGTAATTAAAGTTACTGCCACGGGTGGAGTACTAAGTAATACCGCTGCTGGTGTTAACCAACAACTTACAGATGCAGAGCTGATTGCAATTGTTGATACGGCCCACCACTTAGGGCGTAAAGTTGCAGCCCATGCACACGGTACACAAGGTATAAAAGCGGCCTTAAAAGCCGGTGTAGATTCTATTGAGCATGGCTCTTATTTAGATAAAGAGGCAATAAAGTTATTTAAAAAAACGGGGGCTTATTTAGTACCGACGCTTTTAGCGGGGGCAACGGTAAGTGAAGAGGTGCTTACAAACCCAAATATGCCACCGGCAATAGCCGACAAAGTGCGTGAAGTGACTCCAAAAATGCAGGCTTCGTTTAAACTTGCATTGAAAAACAAGGTTAATATAGCTTTTGGAGCAGACTCTGGAGTGTCGCGTCATGGGCTTAATGCTAACGAATTTAGTTTAATGGTAAACAATGGTATGAGCGAAGCCCAAGCTATTAAATCAGCAACCATACATGCAGCTAAACTGCTGGGGCAAAGCGCACTCATTGGCGACTTGAGTGTTGGTAAACAAGCAGATATTATCAGTGTGAATGGCTCACCGCTTAAAAATATCGACGTACTTAAAAACGTGCAATTTGTTATGAAAGCTTGGCAAGTTTATAAACAATAGGGAAGGTTATGAGCAGCAAAATAAAAGTGTCGTTGTTTAATCATTTGATTGACGCTGAGCGCCAGTTACTAGACCCAGAAGTTCGCCAATCTGAGCGCGCATTAGATGCTTTACTCGATGATGAATTTATCGAAATTGCTGCCAATGGCACTACATTTAATAAATACCAAGTACTTACCCGCTTACCTACCGAGGTTGTGCCACAGTTTTATAATCAGCATTTTAAGGGCCGAATGCTGAGCGATGATGTAGTGCAACTTAGTTACCAAGCTGCTTTTAGGCGCTCTGCTCGCGCTGAGTTTAATTATTCATTGCGTATGTCGCTTTGGCGTAAAAGTAATGAACAATGGAAAATGGTGTTTCACCAAGGAACGCCTTGTGCGCCGTTTTCAATTTCGATGGATGATGATTAAAAATCATATAACCGTTAAAATAACCTTATTAAACATTTGATTGGGCAATAACCTGTTGTTAATGCGTACCGACCCCACCATTAGTCGATTATTAATGCTGCGAAGCGGCGCTATTGCCGTGCAATTAATTGCGGTACTTAGCGTTTATTTTTTACTAGAACATCAAATTGCATTACTGCCTTTACTTATTGTTATTGCCGTTGAGGCTGTGTTTCAGCTTATTAGCCTATTTGCTTATCGAAATGTAAGCCGTGCTAAACCTTTGGGTATGTTGATGCAGCTAACTGCAGACGTATTATTTTTAACGGTTTTACTATCGCTAAGCGGCGGTGCAACTAATGCATTTGTTTCGCTGTTATTGCTCCCGATAATGATAGCTGCTGTTACGCTGCGAGAAAAAGGATTAGCTTATATTGCGGTATTAGCCATTGCCGCATACAGTTTGCTACTTATAAAGATGCCCGATCACAGTATGCATCAAATGAATATGAGTGGTCATTTTATTGGCATGTGGGTTAATTTTGTTTTAAGTGCCAGCGTAATTGCACTTGTTATTGGCGCAATGAGCAGGGCATTTAAAGAGCGAGAGCGAATTATTGCAAACGTGCGTGAAAAACAATTGCGTAATGAACAGCTAGTTACCCTTGATGGGGCTGCTGCACAAATCACCCATCAACTAGCGACCCCAATTGCAAACTTACAGTTACTGTTTGAAGAGTTATTAGAAGAGCAACCAAACAACCCAATTGTTAAGCACATGCAAGCGCCGCTTACTCAGTGTAGTACGCAGCTTAACGACTTTAGAAAACTCTCAGAGCAATTACGCCTTAAAAATTCACAAGAGCATACCACCGTAAAGCAACTGCAAACGCAAATTACAGATACGCTTTTACTGCAATACCCTGATCAGTACATTAAATGGATTACGCCACCTATTGCGGCAACGCTATTGAGTGATGCGATGTTATTGCCTGCTATTTTAAATTTATTGCAAAACGCCGCGCTTGCTAATCAAAAACAAGGTAAAACTCAATTAGAGCTGAGTTGGCAGCAAGATAACTTACATAGCGAATGCGTTTATTTGTTAATTCGTGATTTTGGCCGTGGCTTTTCATCATCGCAATTAGTAGAGCTTGGCGGGCAACTTATGCCAAGCGATCAGGGAATGGGGCTTGCTGTGCTTTTATCAAATGTTACTTTTGAGCGTTTAAATGGCTCACTTATCTTGTTTAACCATGCAGATGGCGGCGCTGTCGCCAAAGTTAAACTCGCTATTGTAAACATTGAGAATAACGCCTCATGAAGTTACTTATAATTGAAGACGACATTAATTTAGCCAGCACACTGGCAAGGCGCTTAACTAAACAAAGCTTTGCCTGCGAGGTGGCGCATAACCAAAGTGATGCGTTACTTGCTGCGCGTAAATTATTGCCCGACTTTGTTTTATTAGACATGAAACTAGGCGACGATAACGGACTTACACTCATAAAGCCGCTGCGTAGTTTGCTCCCCCAAGCTCATATTGTTTTACTAACCGGGTTTGCAAGTATAGCAACCGCAGTAGAGGCAATGCGTTTAGGCGCAAACGATTACCTTACTAAGCCGGTTGATATGGCAACATTATTAAAAGCGCTTAACACCGATCCTGTGTCATCGGCATCGAATGTTATTGATGATGCGGTTATGTCGCCGGAGCGCTTAGAGTGGGAACATATTCAACAAGTATTACACAGTAATAATGGCAATGTGTCGGTTACCGCGCGGCAACTTAATATGCATAGACGTACTTTGCAGCGCAAGTTACAAAAAAAGCCGGTGCAGCAGTAATTTATTACTTAATTTAAGGAAAGTGTTATGAGCGATGATGCAGCTATATTAATGCAAAACCAAAAAATTATTTTATTTGATGCGCAATGTAAGCTTTGCAGCGCGTGGTGTAACTTTATTATTGCTCACGATAAAACTACTATTTTTAAATTATGCAGCGTGCAATCTCCAAAAGGAGAACTGTTGTTAACACACTTTGGTTTTTCAACCAGTGAATACGCTTCAATGGTGCTTGTTGAAAATGGTAAAGCATTTACACAAAGCCATGCTTTTTTTAATGTTGTTAAGCAGCTAGGTTACCCATACAAACTAGCAAACGTATTTAGTATTTTGCCAAATAGGTTTAATAATTGGTTATACGATAGGGTTGCTTTAAATAGGTATTCGTTATTTGGAAAATATCAGTATTGCAGAGTACCCAACCCAGAGGATGCTAAACATTATTTATAAATTAGGCGTTAATACACTGCAGTATAAGTAGATGATAGGTTTATGAGGTTGTGCTAAAATCGCCGCGTTTAATTTTAGCTAACGGTATAAAAGGCTTTTTTCATGGCAAACACAGCACATGCACTTCACATTTTGGTTAAGCACAAAGAAATTGCAGAAGATATTATTAAGCAATTAGGTAAAGGTGCAAAGTTTCAGACCTTAGCTAAAAAGTATTCGTCATGCCCATCGGGTAAAAAAGGCGGTGACTTAGGTGAATTTAGACGCGGACAAATGGTTCCACAGTTTGACAAAATTGCATTTAAAGGCGCAATTTTAGAGCCACATTTAGTTAAAACCAAATTTGGCTGGCATGTAATTAAAGTGCTTTATCGTACTTAATAAGCTCGCTGACAAATACTAAAAAGGCTGCACACTGCAGCCTTTAAGATATAATCTTACCCGATTATTAATTATCCAAATTAAACTCAATTGTCATTTCTAAGTTTTTATCAGGTACAGCAACACCATTAACAACTTTAGGTGAGTATTGCCATTTAGATAGGGCACGTTTGGCTTCGCTATTAAACACTTGTTCAGGTTTAGCGTTAATAACTTTAATATTATTTGGGCGCCCATAACTATCTACATCATAAGACATGGTAACAAAACCTTCTGTTTTGTTACGTACCTCTGCAACAGGGTATTTAGGGGGAACTGTTGATTTTACTGTTGCGGTAGGACTGTCTTGAAGTGGAGTTGTAGTACAGCCAGTAATGATTAGAGCGGCAATTATAGACAGTAAGTATTTCATTATAATTCCTTTTATTATTTAGTTAGTACCCTTTTTTACACTAAAAGACCAGTCATGTAAAATAATCCGCTTAGTTATCAAGCCCATTATTTAACCTGAATTAAGGTTATTTAATAAACATCCAGATACCCGCCGCAATCATAAACAGGTTTTCGGTTAGAGAGACAAACCCCAGCGGTACATTACTATCTCCGCCAACACAGGCACATTTAAGCTCTCGTTTGTCTATGTAAACAGCCTTAATCACCGACACGGCGCCAACCCCCCCAATAAATAAAGAAATTGGTGCAACAATATAAGCTGAAAGCCCTGCAATCATGCCAATACTTACAAATGCTTCTAAAAATGGATACACATAAGCATATCTCACTACTTTCATCGCAAATAAATCATATGTTATAAAAGAATTACTAAAGCTGTATAAGTCGCGTAATTTTTGAATTGCCAGTACGCCCATTGTTAACGCGACAAACAGCATAACTGTATGCATTGAAAAAAGTGCAAAGCCAGTCGAGTAGCTAAATGCAAAGGCAAGCAATAAGGTAACAGCAAAAATGGCCGTTACGGGAGTGTAAGTAGTGCCCTGTTGGCCAGGCTCCGATTTATTAAAGTAAGTGCGCAGGTCGTCATACCCGCCAATGCGTTCGTTATCGATAAATGTTTGTGGTGTGGTATCAACATTGTGCTTTTGTTGAAATGCATCGGTTTCTTCGCGCGAAGTCAGCGGCTTATCATCTACCTTATAGCCCTTTCGCTTAAGTAAATCTTTTGATTTGAGTCCAAACGGACATATATGTTCATCGGTTGCCATTCTATATAATGTTGCTGACTTAGCCATGTGTACTCCTTACTTTAAATAGTTAATTTATTTGTGCAGACAGTACAAATGTAGGTTTCAACATTGTTGGTCGCTTTGAAAAAAGGGTCTAAATAAATGTAATTTTTACCTATCATTCGCACAAAATTATCTCACAGAGCATGTAATAATTTTCTTTGCTAATAATGCACTTATAATGCCAGTGTAAAAATCTATTCGTGTAATGTTAATTGTGGCAAAGGAACAAATAGTAGATATGTTCCTATATTAGAAATTAACCATAAGCAATATCAACTACCTATTATTATGAAAAATACAGTCACGTTAATAAAATCTAAAGGTGTAGGGATAGGAGCTATCGCTATATTATCAGGGTTCGTTTTAGCGTTAGGGGAGCTTACTAGTCTATTCACTCATTTACCAACATACGAAGGTGGCTTTAACAAAGTAGCAGGGGAGATGATACTGCCATTTAGCTGCTTAGCCAGTTTGTATATAGTTTATAAATATTTTCGATTGGCTAGGGTTATTAAAATAAACTTAATAACAGAGCAGGTAACAATAAATAATAAATCCCTCATAGGCTTTTTAGAAATATCGATTAAGACTTTCGAAAATACGCATCGCTGCGCGTTAATAATTAAAAATACTGAGGAGGAAATACTCAAGTCAGGGGCGCTCTATTACTGCGCTAGTAAGGATTGCTTAATCAACTACAGCGGCGAATATGTGCATATTACAGTTGAGAACCAATAGGGCTAAAATGTGCAGTCTTATTTAGTTTTAAACTTGTCTTGTCCTGAAATGTGTAAACAGATTTCAGGACAAGACACTTTGAAAGAGATTGGTGACTATTTTCAATTGCACTATTCTCGTGTAAGTAAAATAGTGTCAAAAAAATGCAGAGAAAGGGCTTGAGGGCGTGCCTATTATGCGCTTTGGCCTAGATTTATTACATGCGCACTATAATTTAGTGTCAAACCCCGGGCAGCGCCATATTTTTACCTTAAAAGAGCACGTGTTTCGCTTAGAGGGTCGTGCTGAGCATCGCTCTATAATGGTTGATAATTGGTTATTGCAATTGAGTTTAGCGCTTTGCTTAAGAGATGCTGATGCGGTTGAGTTAATCTGCCGGTGCGAAGAAGATTGGCTTGAGTACCCTGATGCCTTTGACTTCGCACTCCTCAAGTTTATGCGAAATATATTTGTACAAGACGCAGACCAAACAGTGTTATTACGCGAGGTAATGGAAAAATCAGGCCCTGAGCATGTTGATGAATTTAGAGCGCCTTACGTGAACCAGCTATTCTTACCTTATTTGGATGTGTGGGTAGCGGTGTTATCAAACGATGCCGCTCATTACCAACAGGCAATCCATAAAGCTATTGAATTACATTATACATTCTACAATGACCCACCTGAGGGCGCAGTTACGTGGACAGGCGATGTAGCTCTGCTAATAAGCGCAGTGGCTAGCCTTGCCTATGATAAACATGGTTGGCAAGTGCCCGACACCCCTTACCTGCCAAAGTGGCTAATTTATAAAGAGTTTGAAAATGCTTAAATTAGCATTGTTTGGCTACGAGGCTGCATATTGCAGCCTTTAATTTTGCTAGCTAACTAAGCGTCTTGCTTAGCCTCTTCTTCACTAATTTGTTTTAGTGCCTGAATAAACGAGTCGCTTGGTTGTCCGCCACTGATTGCATATTTATCGTTGATAATAAATGTAGGGACTGAGGTAATACCGAGTTGCTTAAAGCGGTCTTGCTCTTGTCGTACTGTTTGAACGTATTTATCTGAGTGTAAAATACTGCGGGCCTGTTCTTTATCAAGGCCAACACTTTCTACTACATCAAGCAGTGCCTCTTCTTGATTTAAGTATTTTAAATCGGTGAAGTGTGCTTCAAACATGGCAAGCTTTAATTCGGTTTGCTTATCTTCTTCACGCGCCCAAGTAAGTAGGCGGTGTAAATCAAAGCTGTTGATCATGATGCGCTCACCATCAAAATTAAAGGTAAACCCGGCACGCTGACCTGCTTCGAACATGTTTTTACGATTTTCATCGCCTTGCTCTTCGCTTAGGTTGTACTTTTGCATTAAGTGTTCGTTTAAGTCTTGACCTTCAATTGGCATATCTGGGTTTAGTTCAAAAGGATGCCACGTAATATCTGCGCTCATTTCGTCTTTGAGTTGCTCTAGTGCAGTTTCTAGATTTTTATAACCCACTACACACCAAGGGCACATTACGTCTGAAACGATATCAATTTTAAAGTTTTTCATATTTATCCTTTTGAGGATTGCTTTGGTATAACAGGGGATATTGGGATGAACTGCACTTTATCAATACCAAACTAAAAAGAGCAGCTAAGCAGCTGCTCTTGAAGGTATTCAGTTTTAAGCGTTAAGGCCAAATGGGTCGTCAATACTATAACTTGGTTGTGTAAACCAATGAGGGCCGTTGTCGGTCATGTAAAAATGATCCTCTAAACGCACGCCAAATTCATCGGGTATAACTAACATTGGCTCGTTACTAAAGCACATGCCTGGGGCAAGTGGGGTTTTATCACCGCCAACTAAGTATGGCCATTCGTGAATATCTAGCCCAATGCCGTGGCCCGTTCGATGCGGGCAACCCGGTGTTTGGTACTGCGGACCTAGGCCTTGCGCCGATAAATAGTTACGGGCGCCCGCGTCTACGTCTTCGCAGCTGGCACCGATTTTAGCTGCATTAAATGCCGCCATTTGCGCTGCTTTTTCATGATCCCAAAACATCCGTTGGCGCATTGTAGGTTCGCCAAATACATAGGTACGGGTTATATCTGATAAGTAATCGTGTACTTTACAGCCAGTATCAATTAGTACCATATCGCCTTTTTTAAGTATTTGGGCATCTTTAACACCGTGCGGGAAAGACGTTGCAACACCAAATAAAACAATACAAAAATAGTTACCTGGTGCACCTACTTTTTGGTGTGCTTGCTTAATAAAAGCTTCTACTTCGGTGGTGGTTATTCCCTCATAAAGCATGCTTGCTGTGGCTTGATGTACGGCTAAGGTCATGTCCATCGCGCGTTGCATTAAGCTAAGCTCATGAACTGACTTATGCATACGGCAATGCGCCGTTACAGGTTGGGCGTTTATGAGGTTTAAACCCGTTTGTGCTTTATTAATGCCGTCGAATATAAAAAATTGTGCGCTTTCATCAATGCCAATAGTTGCGTTTTCATTAATGTTTAACTTTTTTAATACTTCGACAAAAAGTGTATAAGGATTTTCGTGCTCTTGCCACCCATGAATAGGTCCCTCTATTACTTTAAACCCGTTTAGTGAACCAATTTCGAAATAAGGCGCAATGTATTGTACTTCACCAAGGGCGGGTAATATCGCGCCAACCATACGTTCGCTCGCGTACCATTTCATGCCTGTAAAGTAGGTAAGGTTGGTGCCAGCGTTTAAATAAATTGCATCTATGTTGTTTGCTAGCATATACGCTTGAGCCTTGGCTATGCGCTCTAAATGTTCGTCAGCTGCGATAGGGGTCAGCGTTTGCGTCATGTTACTTAGGCTTGCCAGCGCTTGCTCGCTTGATTGTGTACCAATACCGATGGTGGTCATATTTTTCTCCTTGGATTTTTAGCTAGTGTGATTAATACCAAGGTAAAATTCAATGTTATGCGATAAGAGGCTATTAGTTTATAGCCTCTTAAAATGGCATATTATTTTTTAGCGTAAGGTAAACGCGTGAGTTTATTACTTGTGTGGTAGCTATCAAGCCCGGTTACTGCCACCGTTTCAACAGCCTGTAAATCTAAAAAGCCATCACTTTGAAGTGCTACTTCATCTAAATACACATCAGTGATTTCACCTATTACAAGCTCTGTGCCATTGATGGCTAAATGTTGGTTTTCTACAAATTTAACCGAGTACTTTAAGCGGCTTTCTTTAACAAAAGGCGCTGCAAAGTCATTTAAATATTCGGGCGTTAAACCTGTCGCCGCAAATTCCGACTCGCCTTTGTCGTAGCGGGCTGATGTTTGATGAGCTTGCTTATAAATAGCTTTATTAACCTGGTTAATGGTGTAACTACCGGTTTCGATTATGTTTTCGAACGTATGTCGAGGCACGCTATTTGGGCGCATTATCATGCCAACTAGCGGCGGGTGAGCCCCTAAATGAATAACAGAGCTAACAATGGCGAGATTAGTATTGCCTTGTGGGTCTTGCGTGCCAATTAAGTTGGCGCTTTTAAAACCCGAAAGCGAATTAATTAAATGAGTACGAGTGTGTTTTTCAAGTGCGTTTATGCGCTCTTTAGTAAAATGCATTAAAGGTCCTTACCACGGTATGGTTTCGCCTTGCCAATCTAAGTAGGCAGGCTCACCATTGAGTTCTAAATGAGGGTTATTAAAAGTAAGTGTAAAAAGCTGCTTAGCTACAAATTCAGCTGTAAAGAGTTTTCCAGTGGGTACGTTTTTTTGAAATGGCTTTGAAAGCGCAGTATCAGTAGTCCCTGGGTGAAATAAAACGAGCTTGGTATTTTTAGCTCGGCGTGAAAGCTCAATCGCTGCGGTTTTAAATAGCATGTTAAGAGCAGCCTTAGAGGCGCGATACGTATACCAACCGCCTAATTTATTGTCGTTAATGCTGCCCACACGCGCACTGAGTGCTGTAATAGTACAGTGCGTTTTATGTGTTAAGAGCGGCAAAATACTCTGCAAGCAAAGTAGGGGAGTTAGGGTGTTTGAATTGAGAAGTTGGCTAAAATACTCAGCGTCTAAATCCTCCAGCTTTTTTTCGGGCATATGGGTTTCGTTGTGCAGTGTACCATTGAATATAATAACTTGTTGTATATCGGCACTTTGCTCTTTTAGGTAATTAGTAACGCGCGCTAAACTTTGTTTTGTGTAGTCAGTATGCAGGTGGACAACACTTGAGTCAGATTCAATACTTTTTGAACTAATACAAACTATCTGATGAGTAGGCGTGTTTATTTGTAGATGTTCTATATATGCATTTGCTATGGCACTGCTTGCGCCGAATAAAACAATGGTTTTCATTTATCACCTTTTGCTTTTAGTCCACATTCGCCGTTACTGCACTGAGTATTTGGCATTAAAAAGCGACTGATGGGGTGCCTATACTTAGCAAATAACAGGTATCCGCAGTCAGCGAAAAAGCGGATTATTGGCAAGCGAAAAATTTTCAACCAGCTATGTTTACCCACTATTTTCCATGCTTCGTACGTTACATCAAGCCCGTAAATCATTTCACCTGATTGCTTTTGGGCTTGCAGGTAGTTCATTGCTTTGTCTTTATCAATATACGGGTAGCGTTCACTAAAGTCGCTCGCGTTAAGATCTTCAAGCGTAATTAGATTTTTAGAGTCTGCGTGTTTTAGTTGCTGCATTTCGGTGCTGCAAAGAGGGCAGTTTCCATCGTAAAAAATGATCATGTAATCGCTTTGTGATTATTTTATATATACTTTTTTACGACAAGACATTGCAAATGGATCTATTAAATTTCTCTTCATGATGATATTAATAGTGTCCTACGAAACAAAGGAGAATGAGAAATGAGTGAACAATATGCCGCCTTGCGAGGTAATGTAAATTTACTTGGGCAATTACTAGGACAAACTATTAAGGATGCTCAAGGCCAAGCTATTTTAGATAAAGTAGAAGAAATTCGGGCTTTATCTAAATCATCTCGCAGTGGTAATGAAGACGACAGACAAGCGCTAATAGATGTTTTACATGCGCTTAGTGATGAAGAGCTTTTGCCGGTTGCCCGTTCATTTAATCATTTTTTAAACCTTGCTAATGTAGCAGAACAATTTCATACCGTTTCGCGTTTTAATGACGTTGGCCTTGGTCAACAAAACCCTCTCACTCAAACATTAAAAACGTTAGTTACAAAAGCAGAACAAGGCCAGCTAGATAGTAATCATTTGGCCGAAACACTCTCAAAACTCCACATAAACTTAGTATTAACCGCCCACCCAACCGAGGTGACGCGCCGTACTATTATTAACAAACATGTTGAACTAAGTGATTGCTTAGCGTCATTAGAGCGAAAAGATAACTTACCACTAGAACGAGACGCTATTTTAAATCGTATTGAACAGCTTATTAGCCAGGCTTGGCATACCGACGACATTCGTCGCTCTCGCCCAACGCCAGTTGATGAAGCTAAATGGGGTTATGCGGTAATCGAAAACAGTCTTTGGCACGCTGTTCCGCGCTTTTTACGTGAATTTTCAGCCAATGTTAAAGAGCAATTAAGTTTAGAGCTACCAAAAGATTACAGCCCGATTGAGTTCACATCTTGGATGGGTGGAGACCGTGATGGAAATCCATTTGTAACATCGCAGGTTACAGCAGAGGTGCTTGACCACGGTCGTTGGATGGCGCTTAACTTATATATTCAAGATTTAAAAACGTTATGCGCTGAACTCTCTATGTCAGATGCCAGTGATGAGCTTATTGAGTTGGCAGGTCAAGACTTTGAACCATACAGAGCGGTGATCAAAAAGCTTAAAAACCAAGTTGCAGAGACCGTGGCTCACCTGGGCGCTAAAATTAAAAATAAGCGTAGCGATTCACAAGATTTAATTACCGATATTAATCAGCTTAAGCACCCTGTAGAGGTCTGCTACCGCTCGTTATTAAAGTGTAATATGAAAGTAGTTGCTGATGGATTATTGCTTGATTTACTGTACCGTATTAATAGCTTTGGCTTGCGTTTAGCTAAACTCGATGTGCGCCAAGACTCGTCTCGTCACAGCGATGTTTTTTCTGAGCTGACTCGTTATTTAGGTTTAGGCGACTACAACCAATGGCAAGAGCAAGATAAACAAGCTTTTTTACTTACTGAACTTAACTCTCGCAGACCGCTTATTCCAAAACATTGGCAACCAAGCCCTGATGTTCAAGAAGTGCTAGACACCTTTGACGTTATTGCTAAGCAAGACGAACAAACATTTGGCTTGTATATTATTTCGATGGCGCGAACAGCATCAGACATTTTAGCAGTACAATTATTGCTAAAAGAAAGCGGCTGTAGCTTTGATTTACCAGTAGCACCCTTGTTTGAAACACTCGACGATTTAAACGCAGGCAGTGATGTAATTACTACATTACTTGATAATGTTTGGTATCGCGGGCACATTAAAAACACCCAAAATGTAATGATTGGTTACTCTGATTCTGCTAAAGATGCCGGCATGATGGCAGCAGGTTGGGCGCAGTACGAAGCTATGGATAAACTAGTACAACTTGCTGATGAGCGTGGTATTGAACTTATTTTATTCCATGGACGTGGTGGCACAGTAGGGCGTGGTGGGGCACCTGCTGCACAAGCTCTGCATTCACAACCGCCAGGTTCGTTAAAAGGTGGTTTGCGTGTAACCGAGCAAGGCGAGATGATCCGCTTTAAATTTGGTTTACCCGATGTAGCACTGCAAAGCTTAAATATTTACGCAGGTGCAGTACTACAAAGTAACTTATTACCGCCGCCGGAACCAAAACCGCAGTGGCGCGAAGTAATGAAGCTAATAAGTGAGGAGTCGTGTGAACACTACCGTAATGTAGTTCGCCACGATGAAAACTTTGTACCTTACTTTAGAATGGCAACGCCTGAGCTTGAGTTGTCTAAGTTGCCGCTTGGCTCGCGTCCTGCAAAACGTAATCCTAATGGTGGCGTTGAAAGCCTGCGTGCTATTCCATGGATTTTTGCGTGGAGCCAAAACCGTTTAATGCTTCCTGCATGGTTAGGTGCGTTAACTGGCTTAAAAGCTGCGCTTAATAAGTACGGCGCAGAAACACTCAACGAAATGAGCTTACAGTGGCCGTTCTTTAGATCGCGCCTAGAAATGCTAGAAATGGTATTTAGTAAAGCCGATTGCTGGTTGAGTGAGCATTACGATAATGCGCTGGTGGAAGATATGTACAAACCATTGGGTGTAACACTTCGTAAAGAGCTTCAAGAAGCCATTAGCTTGGTGCAATCACTTAGCCCACAAAAAAGCCTACTCGCCGAACAACCTTGGATTAAGGAGTCGATTAGTTTACGTAATCCGTACACCGATCCACTTAACCTATTACAGGTTGAGCTTTTACGCCGTGCTCGCTCAGAGGAAAAACGAAACGAAGGTGACATTGATAATGCGTTAATGATCACGATGACAGGTATAGCTGCAGGTATGCGTAATACCGGCTAACACTTTATTTTGTTAGGTATACCTATTGGTATTAAAAGGGAGCACGCGATGTGCTCCCTTTTTTTGCGTTAAATAGGCTGGTATTTAACATCCTAACCTTTTAAACTACTTAGCCATTGAATAATTAAAAAATATTATGGCTTCAGCAACTTTTACTGTACAGCAAGATACAGCACTTACAAATTCGCACTTCACATTAAGCGTAGCGCAAACAGCGTCATTACGTAGTCAATTAAAATCACAACGTGGCATATTAAATTCTAATAATATTAAAACGTTATGCGCGCAACTCAATGTGTCTGATGATGTATTACTACAAGGTTTAGTGCCTTTAGCTTCTGAGTATGCCGTTGCGCCAGTGTCAGATTTTCATGTAGGCGCAATTGTTAAAGCGCTTGATAAAAAGGGTGAGGTAAACTTTTACTTTGGTGCGAATGTAGAGTTTGATCATCAAGCATTGAGTTTAGTGGTTCATGCAGAGCAATCGGCTATAAATAACGCATGGTTAAACGGCGCTAAAAAAATAGTTAAAATTGCGATTAGCGATGCGCCTTGTGGGTATTGTCGCCAGTTTATGAACGAACTAGCTGATGCGAAAGAGTTTGATATTTTACTTCCTGATCAGCAATTTAAACTTGCTGAATTACTGCCGCATTCATTTGGACCTACCGATTTAGGTAACGAATTTAGCTTGTTTAACCCAAAACCACAGCAAGGTAATTTTAGCTTTGATGGCCTTGATGAAACCCTTGCGCGTTTTGCACTTAATGCGTACGTGCCTTACAGCCAAAACTTTAGCGCCGTAAAAATAAGTACATTTAGTGATGGTGATTTTTACGGAAGTTACGCCGAAAATGCAGCTTACAGTCCAAGTTTATCGCCACTACAAAGTGCACTAAGTCAGTTCTTTTTAGCTGGGCTTAGCTTTAACGAAAGTACGGTGAAGGGAATAACATTGCTCGAAACAGCGAGTCGTGAAAACCAGTCGCAAGTGGCAAAAGCTGTACTTGCCAGTTTTACGCATTTACCAGCACTTAAAGTAATTAGCGCACCACTTAAATAGTGGCTTGCATACAATAAAGCACAGCCGGAGCTGTGCTTTATTAAAGCGAGCCATTCTATCGAATTAACTCACTCACTGACTGACTGCTATAACCTGTATTAATCAAGTAATACTTTAGCTGCTTCTAATACTACTGCTACAGATTTACGCTCAATTTCACCGTGGTCTACATTTGGTATTTCTTGGCGAGTACGGTTAACAAGTACGCCTGCTACACATGCTGCTTGTAATCCAAGGGCTGCACACATAGTAAATAATGTTGCCGATTCCATTTCGTAGTTCATCACGCCCAATTTTTGCCACTCTTCGCAGCTACCTTGTAGTGATTTAGGAACGTAACCAGAGTGCGTATCGTAACGCTCTTGCCCTGGGTAGAATGTATCGCTTGATGCAGTAATACCAATATGAAAATCGATATTTAGGTTTTTACATGCTTGTACCATAGCTTGTGTTGCATAAAAGTCAGATACAGCAGGGTAGCTAAGAGGAGCAAAATGCTGACTTGCACCGTCTAAACGTACAGACGCTTGGCTAATTAAAATTTCGCCTTCGTTAATGTGTGGCTGAATTGCACCGGTTGTACCAATACGTAAAAATTTACGCACGCCAAGTTGTGCTAATTCTTCTACTGCAATCGACGTAGATGGACCACCAATACCTGTAGAACATATAACCACAGAGTGGCCGTTTAATTGACCTAAATAAACATGAAACTCGCGAGTTTGAGCAAGGCAGGTTGGGTTGTCTAGGAATTGTGAAATACGTGCTGCACGATCTGGATCGCCCGGTACAATCGCAAGTTTTGCACCTTTAAGATCGTCAATACATAGTCCTAAGTGAAATACCTTTTCCATAGCTAAGCCTTTTATAATAATTTGTTGTCAATCTAGCATGATTGCTAGAAACGTTTATCAAGTACAGGACGATTGTCCGTTTTATCTTAACTCTTCCAATAAAGCCTTAATAATTTTAAGGGCTAATTTGATTTATTCACCAACTATGAATATTCACTCAAGTACTTATATACGTAGCCTTGTTGCGCTGTTGACATGTTCAAGCAGACATAATAAGTATCACTCAAGCGCGTAACTACGATTAAATGAATGATTACAAATTTTCATTAATATCAAATAAATTCAATGACTTAAATTTGTAGTGAACACGTAAAAACTAACGTGTTTACTTATATTAAGCACTGACTTATTTAGCAAAGTGGCATTTATTTGAAGTTTAGGCATTTTTAGTGATTTTGCATAACTACTCAAAAGTAATTAGCTACGTACAGAATAAAAACCGAAGGAGTTTATTATGAGCACACAATTTGAAGCATTTAAAAACAAAGTTGAGCACTGTTTGTGCGCACCGGGCGATGGCGTATACACAGTAAATACTGCAAAAGAGCGCAAAGCCGCACTGCGTAATAAACTTTACGGACAAACTGAAAACGTTGATAACTTGTGGCGCGAGTCTTTAAACGAATTACCAAACTCACCACATAAAGCCGTTATGTTAGGTATTAGTTCAGACTGTGGCGGTGGGATATTACGCGGAGCAAACTGGGGGCCACTGTTTGTGCGCTCAGCTTTAATTGATCAGCAACCTCAGTGTCATTCGTTTGATTTAGGTGATGTACGTGTAATCCCACATTTACTTCATGACAAATACCTAAATGATGCAACCATTTCTAATTGCCAAAAAGCCTTATATGGTGATGAAGATAACGATTATTACGTAAGCCCGTTATCAATCACTGAAGATGTGTGCGACAGTTTTTACGCAACGTTTAAAGATAAAGGATTATTTGGTATTGGTGGCGATCACTCAATTAGTTACCCACTTACTAAAGCGTACTTAAAAGCAAAACGTGAGCAAGGTAAGCGCACGGCTATTATTCACTTTGACGCGCATACCGATTTACTTGTGGAGCGCTTAGGTATTGATTTATGTTTTGGCTCGTGGTGTACACATATACTAGAGTTTTTACCGGCGCCGCATCATTTAATACAATTTGGTATTCGCTCAAGTGGCAAGCCTAAAGCGCATTGGGAAAATACTTTTGGTGTTAAACAGCACTGGGCACATGAAATCATTGAACGCGGCGCAGCAGCGGTTGCTGCCGACGCTATTGCACAGTTAAAAGCCGATAACGTTGATGAAATATACGTAAGCTTTGATATTGATGCACTTGATGCTGAATTTGCATCCGCCACAGGTACGCCAGAGCATCACGGTTTAACGCCTCAGCATGCGCTTGATATTTTATCAGCCATTGCGGATGAGTTTCCTATTACGGGTGCAGATATGATGGAGATAGCGCCATTTACCGACAGCTCTTTAGTTGGTCAATCAAGCTCAGAAACTACACTTAGAGAAGGCGCTAAAATTTCAGCCTTTTTAATTAGTGCAATGAACAAGTAAGCTGTAGAAGCTATAAATACTAGCACTATCAGCGTATAAGTGTGCATTACATGACTAAAAACTAGCAGTTCATAAAGCCTCAGCTATATTTATTAAATACATATAATGAGTTAGTTGAGACCTCGCTAGATGAAATTGTTGATCTTTTTATTGTTCATTAGCTGTATTAAAGTTGATGCAGCTGAAATTACAATAGTAACGGAAGTATTTCCGGACTTTCAGTATATTAATGAAGATAACAAACTCGTTGGCCGCTCTGTCGATAAAGTTCATAAAGCGCTAGAAGGTACAGGTATAAACTACACTATGTTGGCGCATAGTTGGGCCATATCCTACAATGCAGCGCTACGCGATAAAAACACCTGTATATTTTCGATTGTTCGATTACCTAATAGAGAAAGTAAGTTTAACTGGGTAGGTGAACTGGAAAGCTTTGACTCTGCCATTTATGGTCTAAAGTCCAGAGGTATAAAGTTAAACACTCTCAATGATGCTAAAAAATACAAAATAGCAGTACTGCGTGATAACTTTAGTCATCATTATTTGCTTGAAAGGGGCTTTAGTGAAAGTAAGCATTTATTACTCATCGATAGCCTAGATAAAATAGATAAACTCATAAGCACTCGTCACCATATACTTGATTTTGTTATCCTCAACAAAAAGCAATTTAACTATCGAGTTAAAACAGAGCCTAAGCTTGAGTTACTAGAACCATTACTTGATTTAAATACAACTCAGTCTCCGTTATTTTTTGCCTGTAATATAAATATGGATCCGGCTTTAGTTTCTCAATTAAAAGTCGCCTTTAATAAAATTTAAGTACTTTAAACTCACTGTTTTACCTCTTAAATAATTGAAAATTAATAGTTTAAATATATTTCGTAAATATAAATTGCTGCGTTTAAAAAACCGATTATAATCCAGCTGCTTTTTGTTTAAAAAAGCGCTAACTTATTGGAGCGTTAAATGGGTGATTTAATCGGGATTAGCTTATTGATCTTGATCAGTGCGTTGTTTGCTATGTCAGAAATAGCAATTGCAGCGTCGCGTAAAATAAAACTGCGGGTGATGGCAGATGAAGGAAATATAAAAGCAGCAGCGGTATTAAAGCTACAAGAAAATCCAGGGGCTTTTTTTGCCATGATCCAAATAGCACTCAATGCAATAGCAATATTGGGTGGTATTGTGGGCGAGCAGGCTTTATCGCCTTATGTTGAAAGTGTTTTAGTGCTTTTTTATCAAGGTGCACACTTAGAAAAAATTAGCTTTTTATTCTCATTTTTTACTATTACATCTCTGTTTATATTGTTCGCCGATTTAATGCCAAAACGTTTAGCGATGATCATGCCAGAAGCTGTCGCTGTTAGAGTCGTTACAATAATGCGCTGGGTAACCTTTGCCTTAACTCCGCTAGTGATGTTTTTTAATGGGGTAACGAACTTTGTGCTGCGCTTATTTAAAGTGCCTGCTGAGCGAGAAGACAACGTTACAACTGAGGACATTGTTGCCATGATGGAAGCGGGTGCTGCATATGGTAGTTTGCAAAAGCAAGAGTATGAACTCATTGGTAATGTGTTTGACTTAGAAGCGCGGTTTTTATCAAGCGTAATGACGCCACGCGATCAAATTGTCTATTTTGATTTAAACGAATCTAGCCATGATATTGCGACCAAAATTATTGATCACCCTCATAATCACTTTTTAGTAGTGTCAGGAAATTTAGATAAATTGCATGGCTCTGTTGAATCTAAAGATATTTTACGACAAGTACTAAAAGGCGAAGCCGCCAATATAAACGATGAGCTGATTGATAAAGATGTTTTTTACTTACCGGAAACATTAAGCCTATCAGAAGCCTTAAATGCGTTTAAAAGCGCAGCAAAGCCATTTGCTGTTGTCGTAAACGAATACGCGCTTTCGGTAGGTATTGTAACGGTTAAAGACTTAATGAAAGGGTTTATGGGGGATTTAATTACTCATCAAGGTGATGAATTAATTATAGAGCGCGATAAAAATTCATGGCTTGTAGATGGGTTAACTCCAATTACCGATTTAGCAAAGGTACTTGATATAGAAGAATTTCCTGATCAGATGCACTATGAAACTGTCGCTGGATTTTTAATTTACAGTATGAAGCGAATCCCTAAACGTGCAGAGCATTTAACTTTTTCAGGCTTTAAGTTTGAAGTTGTTGATGTAGAGGGAATTAGGGTAGAGCAGTTGTTAGTTTCAAGAGTTATTAATCCACAGAACGACAACCCCCTTTAAAAAAGTAAGATAGTCGTTTATATAAATAGCCAAGCTGTTTTTGCTTGGCTTTTTTGTGCCTATTTAAAAGTTTTGTGCTTAAAAGGAGTGGTTATTTCAATCTGTTTAATTGCTTTATTTTCAAACAGCTTTGATTCTATTTTCATCAAATTAACATTAAATGCTACCTAAGGCGTATATTGTATTCAATAGTGTAAGTTTGTGTAAATTTCTCCTTATTAAGATTCATTATCAGCGCATTTTAATTTAGAATGATCGTTCACTCTAAACTAAAAGGTATTTAACATGCAGCGTTCCCGCATCGCTTTATTTGTATTGTCAGCCCTCGTCGGTTCTGTTGCTTTAACTGGTTGTGATCAGGCTGCTGAGCAGTCACAAGCTTCAGCTCCTAAAGCTGTCCCAGTGGGTGTAATTACAGTAAAAAGCCAAGCGCTTACTCTCAAAAAAGAACTTCCTGGTCGTATTAGTGCATTTCAAATTGCTGAAATTCGTCCACAAGTAAGTGGTATTGTGCAATCTCGTTTATTTGTTGAAGGTAATGAGGTTAAACAAGGCCAAGCACTGTATCAAATAGACCCTGCTACATTTGAAGCAGACTTAGCAGCAAGTGAAGCAAGCGTAGCGCGCGCAGAGGCAAGCATTGCCAGCTCTAAATCAAAAGCATCGCGTTATAAAGAGCTTTTAAAAATTAAAGCCGTGAGCCAACAAGATTTTGATGAAGCAGATGCTGCATATAAGCAAGCTAATGCTGAATTATTAACAGCTAAAGCGCAGTTAAAATCAGCGCAAATTAATCTCGATTACAGCCACGTCTCTTCTCCTATTAGTGGTCAAATTAGTAAATCAAGCGTAACAGTGGGTGCACTTGTAAGTGCCAATCAAAGTACAGCACTTGCTACAGTAACTCAGTTAGATCCAATTTATATCGATTTAACACAATCAAGTAATGAGCTTACCCAGCTTAAAAAAGCATTATCATCAGGTACTCTAACTGTCGATTCGGCTAGTCAAACTGACGTTGAACTTATTATGGAAGATGGCTCTATTTATCCTCATAAAGGCACATTACAGTTTTCTGAAGTGACCGTTGATCCAAGTACTGGCTCAGTAACACTGCGTGCTAAATTTTCAAACCCAGAAAAATTATTACTGCCTGGCATGTATGCCCGAGCTTCTATTGTGGAAGGTGTTAAGGCGGGTGCTATTTTAGCTCCGCAACGTGGCGTTAGCCGTAATTCAAAAGGCGAACCAACAGCAATGGTTGTCAGTAAAGACAACACAGTAGAAAACCGCGTATTAAAAGTAGATAGAACTATTGGTTCTGATTGGCTTGTTACTGATGGCCTAAGTGATGGCGATAAGTTAATAGTTGAAGGTTTACAAAAAATCCGCCCTGGTGCACCTGTGAACCCATCTGAAATTCAATCGTCTGCTAAAGCCGATCAAGCTCAATAACGGAGAGTTTTAATGTCACGATTTTTTATCGATAGACCGATATTTGCTTGGGTACTCGCTATTGTAGTGATGCTTGCAGGTATTTTGGCGATTAGGAGTTTACCTATTTCGCAGTATCCTTCAATTGCACCACCTGCAGTGAGTATTACTGCAACGTACCCTGGTGCATCTGCACGAACACTTGAAGATACGGTAACGCAAGTTATTGAGCAAAAAATGAAAGGGCTTGATGGCTTGCTTTATATGTCATCTACGTCTGAGTCGAGTGGTTCTGCTACGCTTACACTTTCGTTTAGCGCTGAAACTGACCCTGATATTGCACAAGTTCAAGTGCAAAATAAACTAGCTACAGCAACTCCACTATTACCAGAAGCTGTACAAAGGCAAGGTGTGGTAGTTGCAAAATCAGCGCGTAACTTTTTAATGGTTTATGCTTTTGTGTCTAAAGATGGCAGCATGACTAATATTGATATTGGCGATTATGTTTCATCAAACGTGCAAGACATTGTCTCGCGTGTTGAAGGCGTAGGTGAAGTACAGCTGTTTGGTTCTCAGTACGCGATGCGTATTTGGTTAGACCCTGCAAAGTTACAAAATTATAAGCTTACACCTGCTGATATTAGTGCATCAATTAGTGCGCAAAATGCACAAGTATCTGCCGGTCAACTTGGCGGTATGCCTGCCGTTGATGGTCAGCAACTTAATGCAACAGTAACGGCGCAAAGCCGATTACAAACGCCAGAACAATTTAAACAAATATTAGTTAAAACCAATCCAGATGGCTCTTTTGTACGTCTAGAGGACGTAGCTAAAGTAGAGCTTGGCGGTGAAAGCTACCGCGTTGTTGCTCGTTACGATGGGCAACCTGCATCAGGTTTAGGTATTAAATTAGCCAGTGGCGCTAACGCACTTGATACCGCAGAGGGCGTTAAAAAAGCAATTGAAGAGCTAAAACCGTTTTTCCCTGAAGGGTTAGATGCAGTAATACCTTACGATACAACGCCGTTCGTATCGTTATCTATCGAAAAAGTTATTCATACATTAATTGAAGCTGTTGTTCTTGTTTTTGTAGTGATGTATTTGTTCCTACAAAACTTTAGGGCAACGCTTATTCCAACTATTGCCGTACCTGTAGTTTTACTAGGTACATTTGGTATTTTATACACCTTTGGTTATTCAATAAATACGCTAACGATGTTTGCGATGGTACTTGCCATAGGCTTATTGGTAGATGATGCAATTGTTGTTGTAGAAAATGTTGAGCGTTTAATGACCGAGGAAAAACTCTCGGCACTTGAAGCTACACGTAAATCTATGGATGAAATTAAAGGCGCGCTGGTAGGTATTGCCATGGTGCTTTCTGCGGTATTTATTCCAATGGCATTCTTTAGTGGCTCTACCGGTATAATTTATCGTCAGTTTTCTATAACACTCGTATCGGCGATGGGGTTATCTGTTTTAGTGGCTCTTATTTTAACGCCAGCATTGTGTGCAACGCTTTTAAAACCAAGCCATGTACATAACAATGACACGTTATTTGGTCGATTTTTTACAGGCTTTAACCGTGGTTTTGATAAAACAAATTCAGGTGCACAAAGCTTTGTAGGGCGCATGCTTACTCACTCTAAACGCTACTTACTTATTTATGGCGTGATTGTGGGCGGTATGGTTTATGTATTCTCAAGCTTGCCAACGGCATTTTTGCCTGACGAAGACCAAGGTATTTTGTTTAACCAAGTGTCATTACCAGCGGGTTCTACAACACAACAAACGCTTGAGGTTGTTAAAAAGGTAGAAAACCACTTTTTAAACGATCAATCCGAAGCAGTAAACGGTATCTTTACCGTGACTGGTTTTAGTTTTGCAGGTTCTGGCCAAAACTCAGCAATTGCCTTTGTAAATCTTAAACATTGGGATGAGCGTCAGCGTGACGAGTTATCTGTTCAAGGTGTTGCAGGTAAAGCGATGGGCTACTTTTCAACGATAAAAGAAGCATTTGTTTTTGCCTTTCCGCCACCTGCAATTGTTGAGCTGGGAACTGCTAATGGCTTTAATATTTTCTTACAAGACCGTGTAGGCCTTGGCCATGAGGCACTTTTAGCTGCACGAAATCAGTTATTAGGTTTAGCAAGCCAAAGTCCAATTTTAGCGGGCGTGCGTCCAAATGGACAAGAAGATATGCCAGAGCTACAACTTGATACAGATTTGGCAAAAGCCGAAGCGCTTGGCGTGTCGCAAAATGATATTAACAGTACACTTTCGACAGCATGGGGTAGTAGTTATGTGAATGACTTTATTGACCGTGGTCGAGTGAAAAAAGTGTATATGCAAGGTGATGCACAATCTCGCATGGTGCCTGAGGATCTAAATAAGTGGTATGTGCGCAATGATAATGGCGATATGGTGCCGTTTTCAGCGTTTGCTAGTGCCTACTGGACGTATGGTTCGCCACGTTTAGAGCGTTACAATGGTTTTTCAGCAATGGAAATTCAAGGTAGTGCAGCGCCAGGTTACAGTACAGGCCAAGCAATGGATGAAATGGAGCGCTTAGTTAAACAATTACCAAATGGTATTTCGTCTGAGTGGACCGGTATTTCATTCCAAGAGCGCTCTAGTAGCGGTCAAGCACCTCTACTATATGGCTTATCGCTGTTGTTTGTATTTTTATGTTTAGCCGCGCTTTATGAAAGTTGGTCGGTACCGTTTGCGGTAATGATGATTGTGCCACTGGGTATATTTGGTGCGATTATGGCAGCGCTTGGCGGTGGCTTATCTAACGATATTTACTTGCAGGTAGGCTTGTTGACAACCATTGGTTTGGCATCTAAAAATGCGATACTGATTGTAGAGTTTGCGATTCATAAAATGGAAGAAGGGCTTGGCTTAGTTGATGCGGCTATTGCAGCTGTTCGCCTACGTTTGCGTCCAATACTTATGACTTCGATGGCCTTTATTTGTGGTGTTATACCGCTTGCTATTGCCTCAAGCGCGGGTTCTGGTGCGCAAAATGCGTTAGGTATTTCGATTATTGGCGGCACACTTGCATCATCAATATTAGTTGTTGTTTTTGTACCGTTATTCTTTGTGTTAGTGCGCCGTGTATTTCCTGGCAAAGCTAACGAGACAACGAAGGAGAGCGCAGAATGAGCATTAAAACATTCAGCCTAAGTGCAATTGCTTTATTGGTGCTAAGTGGTTGCCAATTAGCGCCTGAGCAAAAAGACCTTGCTCTACCAGTATCTGATGCTTATGCATCAGATACTGGGAAAACCGCTGCGCAGCAATTAAATTGGCAGCAGTTTTTTAATGACGAAAAACTACAAACGTTAATTAGTCAAAGCCTTGAGCATAACAAAGACATGCAAATTGCAGTGCTTAATGTGCAGCGTGTGCGTGGTTTATATCAAATTGAAGACTCTGTTTTGTATCCATCCCTTGATTTAAATGCATCTGGTACGCGCCAGCGTTTACCGGCTGACTTATCAGGTACTGGCGATGCAGCTATTAGCTCGCAATACAGTGCAACAGTGGGTATTACCTCTTACGAGTTAGATATTTGGGGCAAAGTACGCAATCAATCAGCGCAAGCACTGCAAAACTTATACTCTACAGAGCTTAGCCAATACAGCACGCAGGTGTCTTTAATTTCTGAGCTTGCAAATGCGTGGCTTAGTTACGCGACGGACTTACAACTGCTAGAGCTGGCAAAAGAAACGCTCACCTCTCAGCAAGAGTCATTATCGCTTACGCAAAAAAGCTTTGATTTGGGGGCTACGTCTTCAATTACCCTTGAGCAGCTTAAAAGCACAGTAGCTACAGCAAAAGTAGATATAGCAACATATAAGCGTTTGTTAAAGCGTGATAAAAGTGCCCTAGATTTATTAGTAGGGAAATCTGTTTCAGCCGATTTGCTGCCTAACAAAGACCTAACTAACTTGATCAGTATGCCAGAAGTGCCAGTTGGTTTACCGTCTGATTTGCTATCGCAGCGCCCTGATATTAAAGCCGCTGAGCATTTAATGCTTGCTGCAAATGCCAATATTGGTATTGCTCGAGCGGCGTTTTATCCAAGCATAAGCTTAACAGCCAACGCGGGGTCTGCTTCAAGTGACTTAAGTGGCTTGTTTGATTCAGGCTCTGGGACATGGAGTTTTGTGCCGACAATTAGCTTACCTATTTTTAATATGGGACGTAACCAAGCAAATCTTGATGTAGCAAAAGCAGATCAAGAAATTGCAGTGGCAACGTATCAGCAAAAAATTCAAAATGCGTTTCGCGAAGTTGCCGATGCACTTGCTGATAGAGAAGGTTACCAAGAGCAATTAAGTGCCCTTGATATGCTTATAAGTAGTCGACAAATCACGTTTGATTTATCAAAAATGCGTTACGAAAAAGGCGCAGATAGCTACTTGCAAGTACTTGATGCTCAGCGTACGTGGTACGGCGCGCAGCAGCAGTTAATTGCGGGTCAGCAAGCGTATCTTGCGAGTCAAATTAACTTGTACAAAGCGCTTGGTGGCGGATGGAATGTAGCCAGTGAAACAACTCAGGAAGAGAAATAATATTTGCGGCTTTTAAAGCCGCATTACATATTTATATGGCGAGACTATTTATAGCTCTTGCTTTACTGAGTTTATGACTTGGTAGTGGAGTTGAACATGAAGCCTAAAGCAAAAAGGCAAACAGATCCCGCGATAGCACTTGCTAGGCGTGAGCAAATTTTAACAGCTGCTGCAGAGTGTTTTCGCCGTAAAGGTTACCACGGTGCAGGTATGGCAGAAATATCTAAAACGGCAGGGATGAGTGCAGGGCATATTTATAATTACTTTGAAAGCAAAGAAGCGATTATAGAAAGCATTATTGAAAAAGACATGGAAGAAATGTTCTCTATCTTTCAAAAGTTTGAAGATCACCCTGGTGATGTTTTGGCGGCTCTTTTAGATGGCTTAAATATTGGCGTGCAAAGACACATGGACACAGGGGCATGTGTAGTTGACTTAGATATGATGGCTGAAGCAGGTCGAAATGTTAAAGTAGCTTCATTGCTACGTGATATGGATACTCAAGCACGCGGGCGCATGAGACAGCTTTTAACAAGTGAGCGAAGTGCGCTCAAAGACATTGATGAGCTTGAACTTGAAAGTCGAATTAATGTTATTTTTTCGATGATGGCAGGGTTATTACTTAGAAAGTTACTCTACCCTGAGCTAACCGAAAAAACAGTGTTAATAGCGCTTCGCCCTGCGATGAAAACATTACTAATGCCATTTGATAAAGCATAGTAAAGCGCAAAATAGATAAACTAAAAAGTAAGCTAGCCAATATTTTGGCTAGCTTTTTTATTTATACTATTTAAAAACGCTCGATTGACCACTGAAGTGCAACAATTGCGATAGCAACGGAGCCCATTGGCATTAACCATTTTTTATACCAAGTGTAGTGTCGTACATAAATGAGTATTGGTAAGGCTATCAGTAATATACTAAGTTGACCGATTTCGACGCCTAAATTAAACGCCAATATACTGAGCAGTTGATAGTCGCTCGACAGGCCAAGCTCGCCAAGTACGCTCGCAAATCCCATACCATGTAGTAAACCAAAAGCAAAAGTAAGCCAACCTAAACGAAGTACCAACGGCCACACATTATTTAATGCTGCAAATAAAACCGATATAGCAATTCCAAGCTCTACCCAGCGACTATTTGGTGATACAAGGTTCATAGCGGTGGCGGTAAGCGTAATAGAGTGCGCAAGCGTAAACGCGGTTACTATCCATGCTGTGTGTTTAATAATGTGTTTTTTAGAGCTAATACCTTGCCATGCTTTATTGCTGCGTTTTAAAACACAGGTAAGTAACAAAGCGATTAAAAATAAAATATGATCAATACCAATCCAAATATGTAAAACACCTTGGTAAACGTATTGATTAAAGGTACTTAAATAACTTGTTTGTTCAAAGCTGAACGTTTGTTGTGCCTCATTGATATTAAATACACGAGATACACCGTTAATATTTACGATGGATTTATGGTTAGCATCAGTTTTGAAAAAAGCGGAATAGGAAAGGGTGATTGCTTCATTGTCATCACAGCTAAACTGCAGCGGAATAACCAAATAAGGTTGGTTAAAATGGTTATCTAGCTGATAGATACCTTCACTTTTTAAAGGGCATATTTGCGCGCTTTGCGTGATATTTAAACTTTCTGTAATGAAGTTATTAATTGAGCTGCGTTTTGCTTTTATTTCTGCCCACGAAATTTGACCGTTTTTATCTAAATCCAGAGGCACTGTGTGCTCTAAGTCGGCGATATTAACTTGCCAGGTACCCGTGTATTGGCTTTTGTTGGTGTCGTTATCGTTCTTGCTATTTAGGGTTATATAACTTGTACTTAGTTGATGGGAAAAGCTGTAAGTTGAGAAAATACACAGCATTAAAGTGAGTATAAATAGATAAGGCGTTTTCATAGTGTATCTCGTTGCATCGCTTTTGCTTTAATAAGTAATTGCTCATCGGTACTCATTTTAGCCTGTTGCCAATTAATATGAGCCCAGTAAAGTGCTTTTTCACGATTTGGTTGTACATCAAGGTAATATTTAGCTAAGTCACTCGCATGAAAAGAATCTTTACGAAGCTCTCTAAGTGTAACTCTTTTCGCCATTGTATTTTGCCATTTTTTATCGCGTTTATTTAGTTTTTTTTCTGCGATTGAAAGCCTTAGTAAAATAGCATCTTCTAAATTACTTTTATCTGGAAGCAGTACGCTTAATGTATTTAATACTTGTTGAGGTTGATTTAGCGCAATTTGAATATCGGCCCATAACACAATGAGGCTCACAGGAGCTTGAACTAAATCTACGCTTTGTAAGTGAGACAAAGCTTGCTTGTAGTTACTTAGACGGTAGCTCATTTCACTTAAAACATGGTTTGTAGCTAAACTAGTTTGGTTATTGTTTATAATTTTAACTAATGTTTGGTAGCTGTCTAAAACGCTTTCATGCTGGCTTTGTACGTCTAGTACACAAGTGCTAGCAGTAATGGTACTTACTTGACCAATCAAGGCAACACAGTGTTGTTTTGCCTTTGTAAATTCACCTTGGGTCATCAATATATTGGCCAGTAACAAATGGCTATTACTGTGCTTTGGCTCGGTAATCAAAACGTTGTTGGCAACGTTAATTGCTTCGTCAAAAAGGTGCTCTTTTTGTAAAACACGAGCATATAAGTAACCAATTTGAGATGAGGGTGTTTGTTTATATAGCTGGGCTAAACGGGTCTTAAGTAGCCCCTGTAAACGCTCTGTTTGGCCTACATATTGGCTGTTAGTGACTAATGTATTTATTTCCTCAACAGACAGAGAAGCACTAAGCGTTGAATTACTGTTAGCAATAACTGCGTCATCTTTTGGAGTATAAGGAGCCGCACTCACCGCGAAAGAGGTTAAGCAAATAGCAATAATAGTGAGGGGTTTAAGTACTGATAAATGCATTATAAATATCCTTTGAAAAAAAGCCATCCATGGCCTGTCAGCTTAATGACTTGGTTAGTTACCGCTTGAAGAAATTAATCCATCAACATCGGTATCAGTGTTTGTAAACACCCGACCATTAACAGTTAACGGCTCTGCATTTGGCGCTTGGCTAAATGCATCGGTTGCAAATTGAGCAAAGTCAACTTGCAGCGCCTCAATCGTAATACTTACTGTTGCAGTAACTTGCGAATTAACGCCATCACTTACACCAAACATAAAGCTATCTGAACCTGTTGCTTCTTTATTAGGTGTATAAGTAAAGTTACCATCACTGTCAACATTAACAGTACCGAGCATTGGCTCGCTTGTTAACGAGTAAGTAAGTGAGTCGCCATCATTATCGCTTGCGTTAAGCATATCGGTAATGCTTACTTCAGTTTGTGTTGTTAGCATTGCATCGCTTGCTGTAGGTGCGGTGTTTACAACCGGTGTAGGTTGTTTTTTATCATCATCGCTACTACATGCTCCCAATGTTAATGCACTGAGGAGAACACAAATATGGGTAGTTTTTAAATTACGCATTATTTTACTCCTTATTTAGAGCCAGCAAGTGGTGTTGCAAGGTATGGGAATGTTGAGTCCATCATTGTTGCATCAATAGGTGCGCCGTCTGTAAATGGCACTGTGCCTGTATTAGCATCCTCTGGTGCACAAAGTCCTAAATCAGTGTCTTCACCATTTACAGGAATCGGATGACATAAACGACCCATCACAACACGAAGTGCAATATCAACCACATCATCACCCGGGCGACGACCATTTGGGAAGCCGGCTAAATCATTACCCGCTACACCAAATGCAGATTGATCAGCTTGCGCTGTTGCTGCAATGCCTGTATTTAAACGCAGCATTTCTGAAGGTGTTACAGTTGCTTGCTGATTAACGCCAGCAAAACCCGTTAAAAATGCAGTGATTAAATCAGTACGCGGGAAGTTAGTGGGTGCCAGTGTTTCTAAGTTTGCGCCAAGGGTCGTATTAACAGCATCTTTAAACAAAATGTTTAATAACTCAGGTAGTGCTGGGTGAGATACATAATC
The DNA here is from genome assembly GCF_014164345.1 of Pseudoalteromonas sp. SG43-5. Taxonomy (NCBI): domain Bacteria; kingdom Pseudomonadati; phylum Pseudomonadota; class Gammaproteobacteria; order Alteromonadales; family Pseudoalteromonadaceae; genus Pseudoalteromonas; species Pseudoalteromonas sp. SG43-5. The sequence continues at coordinate 67,764 of NZ_JACJFA010000003.1, read as the reverse complement.
TAAAAATTGTGCATCGTCTTTAGGGTGCGCAGTAGAAAATGTGTCTTTGTCTTTAATGCCAATTACAAGCTCATTTACAAGCGGGCTACCTAGGCGTGAAACCTGAGTTAATGCACCACCGTTTACCGCATTATTAGCAAATTTAGCATTGGGGTTTAATACACGTGCTTGAGGTAAGCTTGCTGTTGTCCACGAACCTATTACGCCGTTACCTTCACCGACAATACAGCTTTTAGGTATTTCGATAGCGATTGATGTTACGTTTTTATCTGCAAGGTCGTCATTATCAGCTGATTGCGTTATACCACCTGGAAAACCACCGCCGTCACCAGCACCAGGGGCGCTATCACCTTCTACAGGTACATAGTTTACTAAATCAAATGTTTTACCTAGGTTAACTACAAACGGGTCTTTACGCTGTCCTACAAAAACTTGTGCCATGCTCTCACAGTTAGGAATTGAAACCTGATACACAAATTGGTCAGCATAAGTTTGATAATCGCTCATTGAACCAAATGTTTTATTACCCACATAATCAAGCGGTTTAGAAAATTTGCTGGAGTTTGATGCAGTGTTATTTAATAGCGTTGTTTCGCCAGTACGCTGCGCGCCGCTTATCATGCTTACTGTGTATGATTCGCTAAAATTTGCAGCGCTGTTATCTCCGGCAGATACACCGCCTACATTTTTAAGCGGTACAGACACGGTGCGTTGATTACCTTCAGGTCCAACAGTTAATTGCACACCTTGGTTATCATTAGGAAGCATGCTTTTAAAGTTAAACGCAAATGTAATATCTTCAACAGCATCGCCGTCGTTATCTATATGAATGCTGTAAGTAGCATCTGGGTCCATTGCAAAGTAATTAGGACCGCCGTATGCATCTTGCAGCGGGATGTAATTAGCAATTAATGTGACGTAATCATCACGACCTTGCTCGTAACTATTAAATACATAAAAATCGGTAGAATCTAAAGTCGGGAAACGGCTTATATTTGGCGCTTCTCTGTGGCTAGACGCTTCACTTGGTGCACTTATAAACGTACTGCATACTACTACTGCGAGTATTGATGGAGTTAAAGCTTTCATGACTTTGTCCTTTAGTTTTGATTGAAGTCGTAGTTAATAACGGGTGAGAGTTCAGTATGGATGCAAAAAAGTTAAAATGTTTTTATTTTTTGTTAAAAACTTTAAGGAAAGGTTAGCTGCTTAATGTAAGCAGCTAATAAAAGGCTATAAAAGTAGAGCTACAGGAGTATAAGTTCTGTAGTGTATAACACCTCGGTTGGTGATCCATTTGGTGAACCACCAATAGGTTCTAAACTCACTGCTAGTAATGCAATATCACTTGCGTTAAAACGGTTATCTTTTAATAATATCTTGCTACCTTGCTTGGGCAGTAAACCCAATGAAATAGGTGCATCTTGCCCTTTTAAAATCATCCACAGCTCGTAATCTTTATTGGTTTGGGCAACCAATTGGCTACTGGCTTTAATTGAAAGCCCTTGCTCGCTTACATCAATAAACCACAATGATTGCTTGTCTTGATTTTGAACCAAGGCAATTTGTTGTGTTTGAACAACATTAGTAGAAGGTTGAATAATCAAAAAGGCTAAAACAATACATGCAGCTGTTGCAACAAAAGACCATGTACGCCAAATAGAAGGCTTAGTATGTATCACCGTTTTGGTGGGTTGTATTTGGTTTTCAATACGCTGTAGTATATTTATCCATACATCGTCACGTGGCGTTTGTGGTGTAATAGCACTGGCCAAGTTATTTAGGTTTTGCTCCCACATAATTGTTGCTTCACGTGCTTGATTTGAGTTAAGTAACAGACGCTGAAAACGCTTACGGGCAAGCCCTCTAAGTGTGCCAAGCACATACTGCCCAGCAAGTGCGTCTAATAGTTCGGGTTTATTATAATTCATAATGTTAAACACCTTTGTAGCTGCATGAGCCCACGCCTGATCCAGCTTTTAACCGTACCTAATGGCGTTTCGATATGATCCACTAACTCGCTATGGCTCAGCCCTTTGTAATAAGCTAAGTGAATAGCTTGTTTTTGTTGCGGCTCAAGTTGTTCGATACAATTAACCAGTTTTGTTTCTTCATCGTAAGTAACGTCGATGCTTTCATTCTCATATTCGTCATCGCCTAACGACTGCTCTTTTCGTACTTTGTGATAGCGCAGCGAGTCGAGGCTTCTATACCTTACTATACTTATCATCCAGCTTATAACAGTGCCTTTTGAAGCATTATACTCAGATGCGTTATGCCAAATTTTTATAAAAGCATCTTGTAGTGCTTCCTCAGCATGGGCTCTATTTGTGAGCATGTTTAAACTAATAGCAAAAAGTTTGCCGCTAGTTTGTTGATATAAACTTGAGAAAGCATTTTTGTCTCCTTGTGCTGTTGCGCACAAAAGAGGGAGTAAATCATCATTATCCATAGGGGTCCTGTTTTTCTTATTATCATTGAGTAAACGGTTGAGGGTGTGATTTGGATGCAAAAAAATTTAATTGCCTTTTAGATTAGCTGCTTTATACGTAAGTACAAGCAATAATCGATCAGTGTTTGAAATTTAGACGTGTAAGTATAATTTATTCACATGTTTGTAAAAAATGCACAAAGAGCGGTCTGTAGTAGATTTTAGTTTATTAATTACTATATATATCAATGGCCTATTGTTCGCGTTTGAATTTTAAATGGCATTTATATGGCGTGATATTTGCAAAAGACTACTTAAAGCCGTTTAAATTAAGATTATAAATCGGCATTATTTTCACAAAGGAGAGACTATGTGGGCTGCAATTAGTTATTTACTATTAGCACTACTGCTTATTTTTATTGGTTGGGAAGTGAACTCTGTCTATTTTGCTATTGTTTTTTATTGGACTGCGCTGTCACTTTTATTAGTGAGTACCGCGTATATTTTTAATACAGCAAAAATATTTAGAAAGCGTGAAAATGGGGTGATCCCATTTTATATACGGTGGGCGTTTGTGCCATTTTTATTCGGTGTGCAAATTTATAATGCCTGGTCACGTAAGCGCGATAAAGTGCCGCCCATTCAACAAATAAACGAAAACCTATTTTTAGCTTGCCGATTATTTCCCTCAGATATAGACACATTAAAAGATAACGGGATTACGGCGATTTTAGATGTTACGTGTGAATTCGACGGACTCGAGTGGAGTTCAACACAAGAGAATATTAATTATTTAAACATTCCGGTGCTCGATCATAGTATTCCTACCCATTCTCAGTTAAATCAGGCTATTAATTGGATTCATCACCATATTAAAGAAGACCATCGCGTAGTCGTTCACTGTGCTTTAGGGCGTGGGCGCTCTGTTTTTGTCATGGCGGCTTATTTATTGAGCCAAAACAAAAATGCAGATGTGCATGAAGTACTTGCACAAATAAAAGAAACCCGCGAAACCGCAAATTTAAATAAGCATCAACTTCGCCATTTAGCTAAGCGACATAAAAAAGGCGAATTACTGATTAAAAACAAAGCCGTTTTAATTGCAAACCCTGTATCTGGTACACGATTATGGGAAGAAAAAGAGCACTTAATTGTTGCGCGGCTATCGGATTATTACGATCTGAAAGTACTCACTACTACAAAAGAAGTTAACGGTATTGAGCTGGCTAAACAGGAAATTGCGCAAAATCCGGATATTATTATCGCATGCGGGGGAGATGGTACGGTGGCCGAAGTTGCAAGCGTACTTGTAAATACACAATGTAAACTAGGCATCATCCCTATGGGGACTGCAAACGCCCTTGCGCATGTATTGATGGGTATTACCTCTAAATTTATTCCTGTTGAACAGGCTTGTGACTTAATTATAGATGGTCAAACAAGCATAATAGATACTGCTTATTGTAATAATGAATTAGTACTACTGCTCGCGGGTATTGGTTTTGAGCAATCAATGATAGAAAAAGCAGATAGAGAGTCGAAAAATAAGTCGGGGCAACTTGCCTATTTAAATGGTTTTTTTGAAGCGTTTGGCGAGCAAAAATCGCAGTTACTTAAAGTAAAACTCGATGATAATGAGCCAAAAGAAATATGTACTAATAGTTTTATTGTGGCCAATGCTGCGCCTTTTACAACGTTATTGGCTCAAGGTGGCGGGCAACCTGATCATAGTGACGGGCTACTCGATATAAATTGGTTAACACCAAATAATGAAGATTCAACCACAGTACTAAGTATTGCAGAGCTGATGTTTAGTAGCTTAACGCAAACACATTTAGCTATAAACTCGCACCATACAAATGCCAAAAGAGTAGAGGTTACTGGCGAAGGAGAGCTTAAGTACGTACTAGATGGTGAAGTTAAAACCGCTCAAAAACTAGTTATTACTATTGAGCCGGCTTCATTAAATGTGATTTGCAAAGAGCAATAAATCGCGTTTGTTATAATCAAAAAAGGAGCTAAATTAGCTCCTTTTTTACATCATTTTTTAATTGATGGCCAAACAAACCCTGTTGTATCCGGCGCTTGAGAAGATGTTTCTCTTGGTGCACTTTTTGGTCTACGAATAGGTTTGTTATTTATAGTGTGAATATAAAGTGCTTCCACTTTATCGCGAGCCCAAGGCGTTTTACGCAAAAACTTTAAACTCGATTTAATGCTGGGTTGATCAGTAAAACATTTAATTTTTACTTGTTCGCCAAGTGTTCTCCAGCCAAGTCGTTGCTCTAACTCAACAAGTATTTGTTCTAATGTTACCCCATGTAAAGGGTTTTTAGGTTGATTATTCATAGCCATACTACTTATTTAAACTGCATGCATTGTAGCTTAAATCAGCTTTTAGCGCTAATTCACAGTGATTGTTTTAGGAGCTGTTGGGTAAATAGCATTACCTTGCTTATCTATTTTAAGCCAAATGAGTTGGCTGTTACTGTGTTGGGGTGTTTTAGCACCACACAAGAGTGTAAAAGAGTGAACTTGTATTAATGCCCCTTCGCTATAGCGTTTGTTGTCGTACCAACAGTTAGCTTCTTCATTTACAAACTGGTTTACATCAATAATTGAATGGGTTTTTAGCGTTGTTGCTTCACTAAGTATTGAATACGATAAGCTGCTAAAACAAAAGCATAGAATTAAAAAATTACGCATTAGAGGCCTTTAAATAGGGAGGGTTAAAAATAATACATTAAGCTAAAAAACGTGCTAGTGTAAAGTACACAAAGTGATTTTAAGTATAAATTTAGTTATTCACAGAACAATAAAAAGGTGCACACAATGCAATTTAATCAAACAATGATCGAAGAATTCACACTATTAGCAAAGTTTCCTCGCGACAGTAAAATGCAGGGTATTAAATTACATTCAGACGCAGAGCCAAGCTTACTTAGCGCAGCGCAACGTTTATTTGAAAAAGGGATTATAGATAGCCCAGATGGCGGATATTTAACTGATCTGGGCTTAGATTTAATTGAGCACGTTACGGTTATTCATAGCGCGCTACAAAGTTAATCTAAATTAGCTTAATTTGCATCGGGTTGATTTTGCGGTGCAGCGTCATTAAATGCAGCTAATTTATTACAATGCTCGTAAATGGCTGCAATTTTTGGATAAGCGCTCATATCTACGTTAAAACGAATTGCATTAAATACTTGCGGCACTAAACAAATGTCAGCAAGTGTTGGTTGGTTACCAAAGCAGTAGCCATTATTTTTGTTTAGCATCAGTTCTATTTTTTCAAAACCCACTTCTATCCAATGTCGATACCACTTATTTTTAGCCTCGTCATCAACACCTAATTCGTTTGATAAGTACTTCAGCACGCGTAAATTATTAACAGGATGAATATCGCAAGCAATGGCAAAGCTTAAGTTTCTTATTTGCGACTTTTGCCACGCAGTCCCTGTAATTAATGGCGATTGCGGATAAGTTTCATCAAGCCATTCCAGTATTGCAAGCGATTGCGCTAAAACACCATCATCGGTTTCAAGTGCAGGTAGTAACCCTTGGGGATTAGTTGCTAAGTATTCCTCCCCAAGCTGCTCCGATTTTAAAAGGTTAACAATAGCAAGTTCATGATCGATTGCTTTTAAGTTAAGCGCTATACGCACTCTATAAGCCGCTGATGAGCGAAAGTAGCTGTATAATTTCATAACTAATCCTCTGCACCTGTAAATTGTTTTTTAATAGTACGCCAGCAATCGGTGTAATTTGGTTGGCGCTCTTTACCTTCTAATGCATATTTTGTCGGTGAAATTATATAGCGCGACTCAAACATAAAGGCCAATGTGTTTTCATATTTTTGTGGTGTAAGCTCAGTGTTTGAGGCTTTTTCAAATACGTCGGCTTCAGGTCCATGTGGCGACATACAATTGTGTAAACTTGCGCCACCAGGTACAAAACCATGCTCTTTTGCATCATACACACCTTCAATTAAGCCCATAAATTCACTCATAATATTGCGGTGATAATACGGCGGGCGAAATGTATTTTCGGCTACCATCCAACGCGGTGGAAATATCACAAAATCGACATTTGCCATACCCTCAGTAGCAGAAGGAGAGGTTAGTACAGTGAATATAGAAGGATCGGGGTGATCAAAGCTCACTGTATTCATTACATTGAAACGCGATAAGTCGTATTTATAGGGCGCACTATTACCCGTCCATGCAACCACATCAAAAGGAGAGTGCTTAATTTCACAGCTAAATAAATTACCGTTAAATTTAGAAACAAGCTCAAAGTCACCCTCTTTATCTTCAAAGGCCGCTACAGGGTATTGAAAGTCTCTGTCGTTGGCATAACCGTTTGCACCAACAGGTCCTCGCTCTGCAAGCTCTAACGCATGGCCATAATTTTCACAAATATAACCACGGGCTGTATTATCAATTAAGTCAACTGAGAACTTAATTCCTCTGGGAATTACAGCAATTTCACCTGGTTTAATGCTTAACTTACCGCACTCGGTGTGAATTAATAACTCACCATGCTGAGGGACAAACAACATTTCGCCATCGGCATTGCAAAAGTAACGCCCTTGCATTGACTGATTAGCGACATATACATGAATGCCAATACCAGATTGCCCATTAGCACTGCCATTAGCAGCCATCGTTACTAACCCATCAATAAAATCAGTAGGCTGTGAAGGCATATCAATAGGATTCCAACGTAGCATTGTTGGTGGTGTTACGGCTTCAGTGATTGGGGCTGTTCTTATTAGGCCATTATCAATTGCTTGGTAATCACCTTGCACTACAGACGGACGAAGGCGGTAAAACCAAGTGCGACGATTTGAAGCGCGAGGAGCCGTAAATGCAGTCGAACTAAATTGCTCTGTGTATAAATCGTATTTAACTTTTTGTGGGCTAAATTGTCCTATTGGCAGTGCACCGGGTAGCGCTTGTGTTTCAAATTCATTACCAAAACCGGTCATATAACTTAATTGTGTTGCCATTACTGACTCCTGTGAGAGGGGGGTTGGTTTAATATTATTTTTATTTCAGTTAAGATACTCTCAAGTGAGACTAATATCAAATGTGCAACTACGCATCCGTGTAAATATTAATGAACACTAAAGTAAGCCTTATAAAGCTGGGATAACTAAAAATGAAAATTGATTTAGCAACGTTTTTACCTTATCAATTAACGAATGTAGCAACACGTATAAGTAATGACTTTGCCGAGGTTTATCAAACTAAATATGGTTTAAATATTCCGCAGTGGCGAATACTTGCTAATTTAGCGCAGTATGGTCAGAGCAACGCAAAGGATTTATGCACGCAAGCAAATATGGACAAGTCGACAGTGTCGCGTGCGGTAAAAGTTTTAATAGATAAAGGTTTAGTGAAAAGTGAGTTAAATGCACAAGATAAACGCGCGGCCTTACTTGTACTGAGCAAAGCAGGGCAAAACTTATATGAGCAAATAGCACCCGATGCACTGAATTGGGAAAAACAATTACTGAATACTTTAACCAACGAAGAATACGAAGTGTTAGTGGGTATTTTTGAGAAGTTAAATAACAAATTAAAGGCATAAAAAAGCCCACCAAAGTGGGCTTTTAAAAGATGTTTTAGGTTACATTTCTAAATTAGAAATCGTATTTAATACCTACACGAAGTTCCCAAAGTGAAGGATTAACTTCTATGCTATCTCCAGCAGGTTTATTAAAGTTATTGTAGACATATTTCCCATCAACAATATCTGCTGTCACAGCACTTTGAAGTGAAGAACCACTTTCAAGAACGCCCCAATCATCATTGAGCATGTTTCCAATGTTAGCAATAGTGAAGTAAGCTGCGCCCTTGTGGCCATCTTTAAAACCAGCAAACTCTTGTTCTACTTTTAAGTCAAAAGTAACCCACCATGCGCCATCAATGCTATTTCGGTCAAGTATCTCACCACGGCTAAGGCCTTCATTACCGATCCATTCATTAAATCCAGCTAGGTCAAAATCTGGTCCGTAAGTTACTAGGCTATCATCAACGTTTGGAATGTACAGTAACTGACGAGCATTATCATTATATCCAAAAGTGAAATTATTTTCATTTTCGAATGAGTAAGAATACGGCGATGTTTTCGATGCTTGGCCAAATAAGTTAAATTTAGTGTCATAACCGTCAAATAGCTCATAGCTATAAGCTAATGACATCGTGAAGCGATGTGGAATCTCATAATTTGATGTAGCAACACCTGGGTTTTCTGAGTCAGAAACAGCAATCCCATGGTAATTAGAGAATGCCACAGAGCTAGTCATTGGATGTACGTCTTTAGACTCTGTATAAGCATATGAAAGAGATAGATCAATTCCATTATCAAACGATTTACTCATACCAAATGATAATATATGAGAGTATGCATCGTCACCATCAACGTTTGTTAACAGGAAGTCTGAACCACCATTATAAATAGGGCGTCCATCAGGTGCCGTTCCAGTTTGTTCATATGCTAAATTTTGAACAATCGCTGAGTTTCTCTTATCAGTGTATAAATAATCTACGTTAAATACATAGTTATCTTCAGTGATATAGGTACCACCTAATGAAAACTTCCACTCTGATGGAATTTCAAAATCAGGGTCAGTAACGTTTACATCAGCATCTGCACCACCTAGTCCAACTGTGTCATATAAACTTTGAGGAATATCATAACCAGGTAAACCACTACCATTGAATGGTACAGCATCAGCTCCAAGAATTTGCATGTTTCTTTGATTTACTTGTACGTTGCGCACGCCATCATTAGAATAGCTGTTAGAAATCCATACATTTGGATTTCCACCTGAGTACAGGCCAATACCACCACGCAGCTCTAACTGGTCATTGTAAATCCAGTTAACGCCTAAACGAGGTTGCAATAAATCAACTCCATCGAGATTTTGACTATTTGAATAACCATAGCGGTCTTCAAAATTTTGGTTGAATGTTGGAGTATCATCACTTGTATACCAGTCATAACGAAGACCAACAGTAAATGTTACATCGTAGTCAACTAAATCAAACTTATCTTGAGCATATAATGTATTTAAAGCGTATTTAAACTCACCAGCAGCATCATCTGGATTTTGGCTTGCAGCATTACCATAGTAAACGCGTGCGACACCATTTTCAAAATCATCGATCGAACTGAAACGGTATTCACCTTGGCTATGCTGAACAAATAAGTTGAAAACATCTAATTCTTCACGTTCGTAACCAAACGAAAGTTCATGTTCTTCTAGGTAATAAGTACCGGCAAGTTTAAGCGATAAGTTATCGTAATTAAGTTTGTTTGATTGACGTGAATCATCCGGGCCAAGGTAAACAGTTACATCACCTGTGTTGATTTGAAATTCACCAAAGCCTGATGCTGCATCAATAGAGTTTTGACGATTATCAAGCTTTGAGTATCCTACACGGATTTCAGTAGAAAAATTATCAGTCCAATCAGAGTAGAATGAAGTTACATAAGACTCTAACTTTGCACCACGTTCATAGAAATGGTTAGACAGAGCTAAACTCTCTGAACCAGTGTCTGATTGTGAAATTGCAAAGCCATCATTGTAATTGTATATAAAGCTTGCTCGATGGGAATCATTAATATTCCAATCTAACTTCACTAAGATTTTTTCATCTTCAACAGGCATACTTGGGATTAAAGAACCTGGATCGTATGCATAGTTATCAATCGCTATTTGTGTTACTCGATCAATAGTCGCTTGATCTATACGACCATTTACAAAAGGTGAGTACTCAAAAATCTCTGCGCCTTCTAATTTTTCGTATGATGTAAATAGGAATAACTTATCTTCTATAAGAGGAAGACCTACATTAAAGCCATAACGTTTTTCTGAGTAATCGCCTAGATCCTGCTTATTACCTTTAATTGAATCTCCAGACATAGAGTCATTAGTGTAATCATAGAAGAAACCACCAGTAAGTTCATTTGTACCAGATTTAGTTACTGCATTGATGTTACATGATGTAAAGCCACCGTACTGAACATCAAATGGAGCAAGCTCTACTGCAACTTGAGCGATAGAATCAAAAGAAAAAGGGATTCTTTCTGTAGGGTAACCACTTGAATTTAAACCAAAGTTATCGTTCATGCGAACGCCATCAAGGGTTAGGCTGTTAAATCGAGGGTTACCACCACCACAATTAATCGCGCCAGCATTTGTTTCGTCAATGTAAATACGAGGGTCTGCTCGGATTATATCTTTTAAATCGCGATTGATGGCTGGTTTGTTTTCTAAATCACTTAATGAAAATGTTGACGCAGGGCCTGTACCACCAGATTGAGAACTAATAGGTGCACCTGTTACAACAATTTGCTCCATTTGTTCTGAACTCAAAGCAACAGTAACTGGATAGGTTTGACCTAGTGTTAAATAAATATTTTCAAGCTCAGTATCTTGAAATTTATCTGAGTCTACAATTATTTTGTATGGACCACCAACACGTAACCCTTTAGTTGAAAAGCTACCAGCTTCATTCACTGTTGTCGTTTTTGTTGAACCTGATGGGACGTGTATGACTGTAATTTTAGTGCCGGCCGCAGGACTACCATTTGGCCCTGTAATTTGACCTTTTACAGATGATGACGTTTCGTTAGCCATTGCAGCGCCACTTACACCAACACATGCTGCAATAGCAAGTGAAAGAGCTGTTTTGCGTAATTGAGTTTTCATTTAATTTTCCCGTGTAGTTATTAATTAAATTTTTATATTTTTATTTTAAAATTTTTCAAAATAAACAGTTAAAGTTCATTTATTCAAAATCCGTTACTAGTGTACCTTATTTATTCGTTACAAATAAAATACAACTGCAATATATTTTTAATAAATAGTACTATTTTTGTCTATTTGAGTGTTTTTTTGAGCAATAACTCTATATCGGGGTATATATTACGTGGGCTTTATGACAAACATGTGAAATTGGGGTGTGAAAAACAAAAAACCCATCACAATTTTGCAATGGGTTTTGTTAACAAATAACTTAATGTGTTATTACTTACCTATTAAGACTTAAAACTTGTAGCTAATACCAACTTTAGCCTGCCAAGCTGATGACGATGAATTGATTTGTGAGTAATTACGCACATCTGCACCGCCAAAGCTGTTGTCTATTTTATATCTGCCTTGGTCATCAAGGCCACCAAAGTCATAAATAGTTTGGTTAGAGTAACCTAAGCGTTTTTCTACACCCCAGTCGCTGTTTAGAAGGTTTGCGAAATTATCAATCATTAGATAAACCTCACCAGTGTGACCTTCAGCAAAGCCTGGTATTTCTTGCTTAATGCTAACGTCCATCGTAGTAACCCAAGGTTGAGTTGCTGTATTTTTACCTAAAATACCACCACGCTGAGATATACCAGCACGCTCTAGTAATGGTTCTAACTCAGCCCAAGTCATACCTGATTCATCCCAGTTTACATTTGGATCATCAGCACCTGTAGGTATATATGGTAAGTAAGCACCATTACTGAAGAAACTACTCGTATCACCCAAATCACTGTCTTTATACATGTTCATTGTATAACTAAATGGACGACCTGAACGACGTTCAAAATACACGTTAAACTTAGTCGCATACCCTTCAAAAAACTCTGTGTTATATGCTAAGTTGATTTTAAAGCTGTGCTCAACTTCGTAAAAACCACGTGCTGCAATATCTTCATTACGATTTACTGTAATATTATGCTTGTAGTTGCCTTCCGCTTGAGAAGCTGAACCGGCTGATGACTCGGTAACATCCTGGTGTGCATAGCTTGCCGATACAAACAGGCCATTGTCCCATTGTTTAGCAATACCCGTTGAAATAATAATTGAACGACCATCATCCGATGAATTAGTCATTTCTATGTCAGCGTTATCAGCTAAAGAGCCACTATAAATAGTTTCATTTATAACGCGTTCACCATCAGCTGCAATACCGATTGGGTTAATAGATGTATTATGCCATACCGCCTCATTCTCTTTTTTATGATAAGCAATCTCTGCTTGCCATTTAAAGCCATCACCTAATAGTTCAGAATCAAACTCATATTCAAAACCTATTTGGGTGCGAATGCTTGAAGGCAATTTAAAATCAGGGTCGATATAAGCAACGCTACCAGCACCTTGTTCTAATGAATTTTGAATTTCACTAGGCACCTGAGTAATATCGGCAGTGTTATTTGCATAGTAGTCGTTAATTACATCGTTAGGAGCAGATACTAATGTAATACCATCGCTTTGGAATGAGTTGTTATACCAAACATTTGGAATACCACCTTGGAAACGACCAATACCACCGTTAATAGTAAGGGCTTCTGTTACGTAGTATTTAAAGCCAACGCGAGGAAGTATAATGTCTAGACCATCTAGATTTTCTTGGTTAGTAAAGCCATACGTATTCGCAAAATTTTCATTTAGAGTTGGTTTATCATCTGATGATAAACGCTCATAACGAACACCTGCTGTAACTTCTAAATCGTCACCTACATAAAAAGTGTCTTCAATGTAAAGTGCTAGTTGATTGCGTCTTACATCATATGCCGTATCAGCTGAATCATTAGTGTAAGCATTCTGATAAGAGAAATCATAAGAACCAATTTCACGGTTTTCAAAATTTTCTAAGCTATCAAACTTCCACGTGCCAAGAGAGTTTTCAGCAAATAAGTTATATAAACGAAGTGACTCATATTGAGCACCAAAGTTTATTTCATGCTCATCCATTAAATAGGTAGCATCGAGTGTAAAAGTTAAATTTTGCGTTTCAGAGCGGTTAGCATGACGATATTGATCTGTACCAAAGTTGTAAGAAGGGCCATTTCGACCATCTTCATCAACTGAAATACTACCTAGATTTGAGCGAGTTGCGCTATCAGAGGTAACATCTTTATACGACACACCAATTTCAGTAGAAAAATCTTCAGTCCAATCAGAGTAAAGCTTTGTTGAAAAGTTATTGAACTTCGTTACGTAGGCGTAGGTGTTCGATGTTAGTACAATATTATCGCCACCGGTGCTAGTGTTACGCTCATCTTGATCGTCTTGCCATTGGTAAGTAAAATCTAAACGATGGTCATCACTTGCGTTCCAGCTTAGCTTAACTAACAGGTTTTTATTTGTATCTTCTGGCGCACCTGCTAATGAATCAGTCAAGCCATATTCATTATTTAAAATAGAAATGAAACGGTTATAGTTAGCTTCAGAAGTATTAAATTCGTTGGCTGCACCAGAGCCGTCAAAGCCGTAATCAAGATCTAATTCGCTTGACCATTCTGAATAGTTAACGAAATAAAACAGTTCGTCTTTAACAATTGCGCCACCAACGTTAAAACCAAATCTTTCTTCAGTTTTAATCGGCTCTACTTTATTTGTAGAATAAGTTTTATGACCTAGCTCATCAAGGTCATCTTCTTGAACAATGCTATCGACATCGCCTGCAATCTCTGGAGTAGAGATTTCATAAAAGCCAGAGAATTTAAACTCATTTGTACCAGATTTTGTTACTGCATTAATAGTACCGCCACCAAAGTTACCTTTAGAAGCTGAGAAAGGAGATACATCAACAGAAACTTGTTCAATAGCATCAAGTGCTACAGGAGGCTGAGAAGTGGGGTAGCCACCAAAGTTCAAGCCAAAGTCATCATTTTGACCAATACCGTCAACTGTTAAACCGTTGGTACGCGGGTTACTACCTGCAAACGTTAGCTCGCCATTACCATTAATACTGGCAAGTGGGTTTAAGCGCGCAATATCTTTAATGTCGCGGTTAAAGCTTGGCATATTTTCAATAGTATCAGAACCAAATGAGCTGCTTGAGCCACCAGATTGCTGAACGATTTTATAACCAGACACTTCAATTTTTTCAATGTTTAGCGGAGCAAGCTGCGAACTTAAGCGGTATGTTTCACCCAGATTTAGATAGATATTTTCAACAGTTGTATCATTAAACTTATCAGAATCGATGATAACCATGTAAGGACCACCTACACGTAAGCCATTAGCGATAAACGTACCACTTTCGTTTGTAGTTAGCTCGCTAATAGTTCCCGTTGGTTGGTGAACTACTTTGATTTTAACGTTTGCAGCACTGCCACCTGAAGGCGTCGTAATTTTACCACGCATTGCAGATGAAGTATCAGCAGCCATTGCGCTTGTAGAAACACCTAGAGCTAAAATTACCGCTCCAGTTAATTTCGAAAGGCGAAGCTTAGTCATAATGTTGATTTCCCGTGTGTAGGTTATATAAATTTAATACTGTTTATTTATCAGTCGTCATTTTTAGTGCCGTATCTAACTCTTTTGCAGAAGGGTCAAATAAGGCGTTTAATAGTCCAGCTAGTCGAATACCCGCTTGTTGTAGGCGTGTTTTTACAATTGGAGTGTTGTTATAAATGTAGCTGTACCCAACTTCGTCGTTGGTGTACTTATAAATTTTTGTTGCTAAATTGTGTGATTCTTCAACCCAAGTTTTAGGTGAGCTTTGTAAATACTCAGCAATTAATTCGCTGTTATTTGTATCAATAAATTGAGCGTATTCAGTAAACGACAAGTTCTCGTTCTCAACTAACTTTGTATCCCAAAGGCTGTGAAGGTTTGTTTCTTCGTTAAAAAAAGAAACCTTAATACGGTTACCACCTCTGTCTTCACCTCGACCGGCATGAAAGGGTTGATGACTGTCGCCTACTAAATGCACTAAAAAACGCAAACTGAACTGTTTAGCATCTAAGGTGCTATTTTTATCGGTGAGCGTTTGCATTGAATAGTGAATACCCTCGAGGATATTACTTACAGATTCTTTGTTTTTAGTATGATCGTGATTGAAGCTGAAAGATTTTCCTGGGGCTGCATTAATGTAATGCCAACGAGATGATTTCTTTTGCCAAAAGTCGCCAGGAGCAGAGCGCATTTCATCAGGCCACGTTGATATTTGCGCAAGTGACTCACCATCTAAATAAGGTTTAATTGCTGCTTTAGTTGTTTCGCTTATATGAGATTGTGCAATCTGCCCTACAATACGGTGGCCATTTTGACCCCAAGCGTGTGAGTTAGTGCTTGTGAATATCGCACTAATCAAAAGCGCAGAAGATATCGAGTACTTTATATTGTTATGCATTAAAACTTCCTAAATGAATATTTCATGGGGTTGCTATAAGCTAATGCGGTCAATTGTCCTCATTTTTAATGTTGATAGGAAGGACTTATTAAAATTCATAATTTCTTATTCTATTACGTTTAAAATCAGTATCTTATATTTAATAGGTAAAATTACTTGTTGTAATAGGTAAGCGAAATTGTTCAAATACACTATATCGTCTATTTTTGGGTGGCATTGCTTTGAATTATAAAAATATTGTGTTGCACAAAATGTTAATTGTTACATTTTTGTTTCTATTATTGGTCGTTACGTGGGTTTGCGGTCAAGTTAGTGTATACAATGATGATTTACATTTTCCGGTTATGATCGAAACCTCAACAGAGTGTCAAACAACTGCTACAAGTAATAAAGACCAATTAATTGTTTTTACACAATCAAAAAAAATAGCCAAGTTATTAACACAAAAGTTATGCTCTGATAACGTAGTAGCTAAGCAATATGGCTCGGTAAAAGGGTATTGGGGATATAGAACGGCAGATAGCTTTGAGTTTGTTGGTAAAGGAATTGCTGACCTAATTTTGGCTAAAAGCAATATTATGGCTGCATTTAAAGCGGAGTCGACCTATAACTACCAACCCGTAGTTGGTTTTTCTGACTACACGGCTTTTTTTATATCTTCTAAAGAAAAACCTCGAATTACTAAACAATATTTTTTAGATAAACGCATAGGTTTGCTTGATTATCCTACCAGCCGATCAGGGCATATTTTACCAAAGCAAATGTTTAAAGAACTGGATATAAATTTAGCTAATTTGAAAATCACTTATGCTAGTTCTCATAACGAATTACGCGATTTACTCGCCGACGGAAAAGTAGATATTATTGCTTCGTTTTGGAAAGAGAGTGACGAAAAACGTTTTTCAAAAAACTATATTACGCCTTTGAGTAATAATATTACTGGAACAAGATGGTATTTAAAAATGCAGCAAAACAATACTGATTTATTATGTGCAGTACAGGCAAATTTGCTTGATATGTCTAAAGATCAAAGTTTGCATTATTATCAAAATGCACAATCGTTTTGGAGTTGCGGTACTAGCTCAGTAAACTTAAAAGAGGAAGTTAGTGATGAGTAAATATAAACAACTACTTGTTTTACTGTGCTTATTTTTAACTTTATCTTCTGTGTTTTATATTTCTGTAATTCAAAAAAGCCAGCAAGTAACTAAACAAAAAATAACGCAGATAGAAAGGCAAATAGCACTCGACTTACCATTACTTGATTTATCAAATGAGCTGCTAAAGCATTCGGGGAATAAAGATGCGGTTAATAGCTACATTAAAACCTTAAATAGCTACATTAATTCGAACGATCTTAAAGTTGTTGCTATTGCACCAAAAGGCGAAATGCTAGCACCTGTAAACTTACACCAAATAACACGTAGTTTGAGCACTAATAACGGACCTGTATTAGTTGTATTTAACGTTCAGCAAACCCACTTTACATTAAGCCATTTTATTTACTATTTTATATTTTTAGTATTAAGTGTGTTGATTAGTTTTTGGGTAAAGTTTGCATTTATTAAACAAAGTAATAAGCAGTTTAATAATGCACAGCATCAATCAATTACAGAGCCTACGCCGCTAATACTTATAATTGACCTTAACGATAAAACACTATCAAGTAGTTGTAATACAGAGCAAAAAGTGGGTTTAGCCAATAAGCCATTATGCTTTTATTTAGCACTTGTAGAGTATTGTACAAATAACGATGATGTAGCGCTTAGTCATAATAAAGATGTACCAGAGGAGCTTCTAGAGCTCGCTAACAAGTATTTTTATAGGTTGGTCGAACTTGGTCATACGGTTAGAAAAAGACCTAATTTTAATAATAGCCTAGAAAAAACCTTGAGTGAGATACGTGCGGCGTTAGATGAAGTACTTAGTGAGTGTCCTGAAGAAAAAGAGTTATATTACCCACCTAAAGCCTATGGAGAAGGCTCTCGTTCTCGTTTGCATAGTTATGGGCTGGCAAATATTAAAAAAGGTAATATTGAAATAAGAGGAAAGTAACTAGATTACTTTCCTCTTATTCTTAGAGGTTATTTAGGGGTAAATTCAGCCGCTTTGAGAGGGCTATTTTTTGAAATAAAGTCTTGAAGTGCTTTAGCATCTGTTTCGTCTGTACTTACAAAGCCTTTTTTATTTGTAAGTGCAGGATAACCATCACCGCCTGATGCGTTATAGCTATTTAGACTCATTCTGTATGTTTTATTTTTATTAAGCGGTTCGCCATTGATCAAAACATTAACCAACTGATTATTTTTACGCTCAAACGATATTTTATGGTATTGCAAATAAGCACCAGCATCCGGTGGGAAGCTCGTTACTGTATTTAAGTAATCCCATAAATCACTGCCTTGCCAATCCATATAAGTAATGCGGTTTTTAAAAGGATGTACTTTTAAAATATCTTTATAGCTTACTTTACCAGCCTCTATTGAGCTGCGAATACCACCGCCACTTATTAATCCAAAGTCTGCATTTACTACATCCATTTGAGCTTGAATAATTACACGTGCAAGGTTTGTTTGTCGGTAACGAACTTTGTTTCTGTCACCTTCTAAGCGAGCATCTACTTCACCAATGGTACCTTCAATCTGTTTAGCGCCTTTAGCTTGGTATACCGCTAAATAAGATTCAAGTTTAGGGTCTGGTTTAATGTACTCGTTTGCTAATACTGCTTTAGTAGAGCCATCAGCTTGAACTTTATCTACATACAAATTAACAGGCATGAGTTTGTAGTCTAGTAACGTTAATTTTCCGTTTTCAAGCTTAAACTCAGCTTTACCAACATACTTACCCCATTCATGGGCTTGCATAATATAAGTACCGTTTTGTTGGTCCGGCTTACAAGCAAGACCTGGTTTAAAACTATTGTCATTTACATTTTTATCGCTCATACAAACAGGTTCTTGAGAGTGGCCACCAATGATCATATCAAGCGTGTTCGCAGGAAGTGAGCGAGCAAGTGTTACATCACCGGGTGCGTTAATACCAAAACTAGCATCAACATAATGACCCATATGAGTCAGGGCGATTGTAATGTCTGGGTTGTACTTAGCTTTTATTTTTTTAGCTAGTTTTGCTGTAACATCAACAGGGTCTTTAAACTCCAAGTGCCCAATATATTGAGGGTTACCAATTTTAGCTGTGTCGGTTGTTGTTAAACCAATAACAGCAATAGTTAAGCCATTCTTTTTGAATATTTTATAGCTATCAAACGCGTGTTCGCCTGATTCTTTTTCAAATATATTAGCTGATAGAAAAGGGAAATTTACCCATTCTTGTTGTTGATTCAGTACATCAATAGGATTGTCGAATTCATGATTACCCAATGCCATCGCATCGTAACCAATCAGCGACATACCTTTAAAGTCAGGTTCTGCTTTTTGTAAATCTGATTCAGGAATGCCTGTATTTATATCACCACCAGAGAGAAGTAATACTGCATGACCTTGCTTTTTAGCTTCATTGCGTAATGAGTCAATTAACGTTTTGCGAGCTGCCATACCGTATTCGCCTTTTTCGTTTTGCCAAAAGCGCCCATGGTTATCATTCGTATGAAGTACAGTTAGATATTGAGTTGCAGGAGAGTTGCTTGCACTTGGGTCGGAAGTTGCCGATGTGCACCCAAGTACGCTTAAAAAAACTGAAAATAAAATAATTATTCGCATAAAATACCTGTCTATTAAGGCCCACTTAATTTATTGAGCGGCTAGTTTAAACTAGTTTTATGCGAAAAAAACGTACTTATTTACATTTTACCTTAATTACGGCTTGTTGCAGCTGTTTCTCTGCGCTTTAACTCTTCACTCGCATATTTAGATTTTTCATGGTTTGTTGCAATCATCCACGTTAAAAAGCTAGCGGGTAGTTTTGTGTAAGCTTCGCCTCGGTGTAAACCAAAGTCGCAAATTGTGTGTTCAGTATGTTGCATCGTCAGTTCCTATTGTTTTGTGTTTTTTAAAGGTAACAAAAAGTAGGTATGCTTTTAAGATGATTTAATTTTAAATGATTAGATTTATATAGCTAAAAAGAATATAAGTAATACTATATGTAATTAATTTGTTATCAACGCGGTCTAATTTGTATCAACTCACACTTTATAATCGATTTTAGTCGCCTATGGTATTAATGTGTTAACACATTAACAATTAACTAAAAAATATAACAACAGGAATATAACATGAAAAAACTTTTACTTGGCTCAGTACTCGCTGCAGCAAGCTTTACAAGTGCTGCCACTATTGTCGAAATGAACACGAGCCAAGGTGTCATAGAAATTAACTTGTTTGATCAACAAACACCTAAAACAGTCGCCAATTTTTTAAGTTACGTTCAAGACGATTCATATAACGAAACAGTAATTCACCGCTCTGTCAGTAACTTTGTTATTCAAGGTGGTGGATTTACATACTCAGATTCATTAGATGCGATTACTACAAAGCCAGCTGTAGAAAATGAGCCTGTTTTTTCAAACGTTAAAGGCACCATTGCAATGGCTAAATTATCAGGCAATGAAAATAGCGCTACAAGTCAGTGGTTTTTTAATATGGCTAATAATAGCGCAGGAAGTGCAGCGCTAGATACGCAAAATGGCGGTTTTACAGTGTTTGGACAAATTACTGCCGCGAGCCAATCAACCTTAGATAAAATTGCTGCTTTAGTGCATTGTGGTGATACACCCGTGGTTGATATTACCACTGAGCAATGCTCAAGCAGTGATGTAGCAATTAGTAGTGCTAATTTGGTAACTATTCAAAGTGTAACTGTTATGGATGATGATCCTAATTCAGCCGTAGGCCTTACTGTAACTGAAAACACGTTAATTGACTCAGGTGCACCAATAGGTTCAGATAGTAGTTCTGGCGGCGGGTTAATTTGGCTTTTAGGTGCTTTTTTACTTGCGGTACCTCGTTTAAAACGTGCTAAATAATTAAAATTAACGTTAATGTGGATGGCCTAAACCAGCCGTCCACATTACTATTATTAAACTTTGCTATTTAAAATAGTACTCGCCAAACCATTGCTAGCCAAATTGAAAACACACAAACACAACCCAGTAAAAACACTTTAAAACGTGCGCGTACGTTGTTTTCACCTAAATGAATAACGCTATGCACAATACGTGTTGCTACAAATAAACAGGCCAGTATTGCCACAAGTGTACTGGCGCTATTTAGTTGCAGTGCAAGTAAACACCCCGCGTAAAAAAGCACTGGTATTTCAAACTGATTCGAAAAGTTTCTATCTGCCACCCTAATAGTGTCGCCAGCCTTATCTAACTGCATTGTTTTAAAATCACTTAAATCTAGTTGTTTATTTTTAGCTGCGGCAAAGCGCCTTTTACCCATAATGAGCATGACAACCAGTGAAAGCGTAACTTGTGCAAACATGGCAAGTATGATGATTTTTTCCATTGTTTTTCCTTATTATTTAGAATTTGCGTATTTTTTGATGTTGAATGATTTTTAGTCTCGCAAGGTTGGCAGACTCCCAACTAATATCCAATTATGAAGACATTTTTCACAATGTGTTACACAAAATAGCGTTATTTTGTAGAAAGTTATTAATTGAAAATGTTAGTTTAGCTTAACTATATTGCTTTGAATTGGCGCACGCTATTTTGCGCAATACTTTTTAATGGAAAACAAAAATGAAAAAGATTATTGGTTTTAGTGCCATCGCACTTGCAGTTTTAAGTGGTTGTTCAAATACGGCTTCGGTTTCAGTGGCGCCTCAGGCCTCTTTACTATCAGATACGTTAGTCGTAAGTCCTAACGATAACCGCGAATATAAAACACTTAAGCTGGCAAACGACATTGAAGTAATTTTAGTGTCAGATCCAGGTGCTGAAAAATCTGCAGCGGCACTAAGCGTTGGTGTTGGTTTACTGCACGACCCAATGTCGCAACAAGGTATGGCGCATTATTTAGAGCACATGCTGTTTTTAGGCACAGATCGCTACCCAGACACAAAAGGGTATTCTGATTTTATGACCAAAAATGGTGGCGCGCACAATGCGTATACTTGGCTCGATATTACTAATTACATGTTTAAAATTAATAACGACGCGTTTGATGAAGGGCTAGACCGTTTTGCTGATTTTTTCAAAGCGCCTAAGTTATACCCAGAATACACAGATAAAGAAAAAAATGCAGTGAATGCAGAGTGGTCAATGCGCCGCGAAATGGACTTTTTTGGACAATTTAAACTCGCGCGCAAAATGATGGGCGATCACCCAGCTAATCGCTTTTTAATTGGTAACCTAGAAACCCTTGGCGATAAAGAAAACAGTTCACTTCATAAAGAAACGGTTGATTTTTATAATAAATACTACTCTTCAAATATTATGAAAGTTGCGCTTATTTCTAATTTACCTATTGCTGAAATGGAGCAAAAAGCGCAAAAATACTTTGCTGACATAAAAAATAAAAATATCGAAAAACCAACAGTGACTGCAAAACTTGATTTTGATAACGCTGGCGGAAAACGCGTGTTTTATGCACCAAATGAAGATGTAAAACAGCTGCAACTTGATTTCACCATTGCTAATAATAATAGCGAATTTGCACTTAAACCAAATCGATTTGTAGCGTATTTACTAAGTAATGAAATGCCGGGCAGCCCAGCGCAACTTCTTCGTGATAAAGGGTGGGTGTCTCAGCTTTCTGCTTCAGCTGCACCAAATCAATATGGCAACTACGGTTCGTTAAATGTAAATGTAGAGCTTACCGATGAAGGCATGAAAAATCGTGATGAAATAGTTGCAACTATCATGCAGTACATCGACCTAATTAAAAAAGAAGGTGTTGATAGCAAGTACTTCAACGAAATTCGTACTTCCCTTAATAACCAGTTTAAGTTTTTAGAAAAAGGTGATGAGTTTAATTATGTAAGCTCGCTTACGCAAAGCATGCAAGACTATCCGTTAAATCACGCTATTAATGCACCTTATTATTATGCAAAGTTTGACGCTGACGCTGTAAACAATGTGCTTGAGCAGTTAAATGCCGACACCCTTCGTATTTGGTATGTATCGCAGCAAGAAGGGACAGACTCACAACTACACTTTTACGACGGTAAATACCGCATCAGTGACATTAGCGATGATGAAATTGCCAGCTGGAAAAAACCAAGCGAATTTAAGTTAGCACTACCAACAGTAAACAATTTATTGCCTGAAAATTTTGCAATAAAAACGCAAGCATTTAAAGAGCAAAAACACCCAGAGCTTGCTTACGATAAAAATGGTGTAAAAGTATGGCGCCAAGCAAGTCAAAAATTTGCAGAGCAGCCAAAAGGGCTTGTTGAAGTTTATATAAATACTCAACCCGGTTTGAACGATATCAAAGCAGAAGTCCTTTATTCTGTTTGGGCTGATTTATATAATATTCAACAAAGTCAGTTAAGTACCGAAGCAGCAATCGCCGGTATGAGCGTAAGCTTAGCACCGAGTAATGGTCTTGTTTTATCTATGAGTGGTTTTACAGATAAGCAAGATGTATTGCTTAAACAAGCTTTAACCGGATTAAAAGTCGATGAAACAGCACAAGCATTTAGCCAAGCGGTAGATCGTTTTAAACGTAATTTACTAAACCAACAAAAGCAGTTTCCGTATGCACAAGCATTTGGCGAGTATTCAAAACTAACGCGTACAGGTGGCTTTGATACAGATGCGCTTATTGAAGCCGCTGACTCACTGAGTGTTGCCGACTTAGCACAATTAAAAACAGCTACGTTTGCACAAAACGATTTACGTGTATTTAGTTACGGTAACTACGATCAGCAAGATATAGACGCGATTGCACAAGAGTTAAGTGCAACATTACCAAGTAATCATAAGCGCAGTGAATTTGCACGAAGCAAAGCGTGGTTGCCACAACCGGGCGAAACGCTGGTACTGCAAAAAGATATTGATGTAGCCGATGTAGCGGTGGTTGATATGACCGTTCATCCTGTTGCGGGTTACAAACAAAAAGCAGAAGCAGCTGTATTACAAAGCCATTTTAGAACAGTTGCGTTTGATAAAATGCGTACTGAGGAGCAACTTGCATACGCAGTAGGTGCGTTAGCTCGCCCAATTGAAGATTACTCAGCAATTGGTTTGTACATCCAAACACCGGTTAAAGGACCAAAAGAAATACAAGCTCGTTTTGATAAGTTTAAAAAAGAATACGCAGTTGAACTTGATAACATGAGCGAAGAGACTTTTGAGCAGCTTAAAAACTCTACCCTTGTATCACTTAAAGAGCAGCCTAAAAACTTAAGTGACGAAATGAGCCCACTTATAAACGATTGGTACCGTGAAAACTTTACCTTTGATTCTAAGCAAAAGCTGATTGATGAAGTTGAAAAAGTAACGCTTGCAGATATAAAAGACTACTATAAACAAACAATGCTTAATCCTAATGCGGCACGTTTAAATGTGCAATTACGCGGGACTAAGTTTATAGAAAGTGACTTTGCCGATTTACCAAATCAAACTAAAATCACAACGCTTGATGCTTATTACAATGGTATTAAACTACAAAAATAAGCTTTATTTAGGTAGCTAAAATAAACCCCAATGTATCACTACATTGGGGTTTATTATTTATCTCACTATATTTACCAATAATACCAATTCGCTTAATTAAGTGATCTATTTTGAGGATGGAAAAACGTGTTGATAGCTAGGCAAAAAATTCGCTATTTAGTTGTTCTAAATAAAAATTTTTTAACGCAGGTAGCGACTCGTTTAGCCCCGCAAAATGATTAAGTATTATTGCGGATTGGTATAGTATTTAAGCCATTATTAAAAAGCCTATAACAGCTAATGCCGCAGCAATTAGCGTGTATGGCAATTGTGTAACGGCATGGCTCATTAAATTACAACCAGAACCTTGCGCTGCGAGTACGGTTGAATCTGAGTAAAAACACGCTTGGCTACCAAAAGAAGAAGCCGATAATAGCGCCCCAATTACCAGTGGTATGTTTGCATCAACCGCATTAGCCAGTGGCATAACAATGGGAATTGATACAGCAAAAATACCCCAGCTAGACCCCGTTGCAAACGCTAAAATAGCCATTGAAATAAATACCACGGCTGGTAAGTATGCAGCGGTCATATAAGGGCTTAAGCTGCCAATAACAAACTGAGGCAAACCAATTAAGTCGCATACATCTTTAAATATAAACGCAGCTATAACAGTACCAATCGCGGGGATCATACTTTTAAAGCCATCAAGCATGCGTTCAATCATTTCACTTACGCTCATTAATTTTTGTAGAGCATAAAACGGGAGAGTGACCGCCATTGTTGCTAATAAGCCTTTGTATACGTCTATTTCAAAGTAAACAGTAAATGCAACCAGTAAAATAATCGGCGCCAAAAAGTTACGTAATTTACCTTTAGGATCAGCATCTTCAAAGTTCTCTTCTACGGCTTTTACTGCATATTCATCCGCTGTTTGAACATCATTGTATTGAGCAGGGTCGACTTGAGCTTGCTCAATTTGTGCCATTTGCTCTGCTTTTTTCATTGGACCAATCGCAGGAATAATACCCAGCACAACAAGTAAAACAACAAGCACTGCAAACCACGCATAAAACATATATGGTATGGCTTGGATATAAACCGCAATCCCTTTGCCTTCTTCAGCAATACCGTTATCTACGAGTAAGCCTCCAAAAAAAACCGCCCAGGTAGATAAAGGGACAAGTACACAAATTGGTGCAGCAGTAGAGTCTACAACATAGGCAAGCATCTCACGGCTCACTTTAAATTTATCGGTAATGCGTTTCATGGTTTCACCCACGGTAAGCGCATTTAAGTAGTCATCAATAAAAATAACTACACCCAAACAAAAGGTCATAAACAAAGATGAACGCTTACCTTTAGTGTATTTAAGGGCTAACTTGCCAAAAGCCGATGCGCCACCTGTGCGCACTAATAGCGCGATTAAAGCGCCAAAGCCACCACATACAAGTATTAGCCAGCCGATGGTTTCGTCTGTCATCACTTTTAGCGATGTACTCGCAAAGTTAGTAAGTACTTGTGCAGGATCGGCGATAACTAAACCAACTAAAGCACCAATAAGTAAAGATAAAATAGGGCGGCGTAATACAACAGCCAATACAACTACCACCAAAGGTGGCAGTAAACTTAACGCAGAAGGTTCAAGCATTTAAGTATTCACAAAATTAAAAGCATGTATAAAAATTACAATAGTATTAATTTTTAAACTGCTTATACAAAAACAAAGAAGATGATAAGTTTGTTGTAAAATCATCTTCCAAGTCACTGCTTTTGTACGCGAGGGAGGGACACATAAACAGTTATGTTAAATAGCAGCTTAAGTGAAACGCGTTGGCTTTGGCGCCAGACGGTGCAAGGAGTGCAAACCGCTATTGTTGTGCCTGTAAAAACATCGGCGCAAAAATAATCTGCTTTTTAATTTCAGTCAACAAAAAGTTACATGCAAAACAAAGTTTTTTAAAGGAGCTTACATTGAACGCTGTATTTAAAACAAATCGACTGTTGTTGCGCCATGCAAATGAGCTTGATGCAGCTATTTTACTTAAGCTAGTTAATCAGGCGAGTTTCATAGAGCATATTGGTGATAAAGCAATCTATACCCTTGATGATGCCAAGTCGTACATCAATCAGTCATTTATTGCTTCTCATGTACGCCAAGGCTTTGGGCCTTACATTATTACTTTGCATAATGCTGTAGTGGTTGGCGTTGTTGGGTTTT
This sequence comes from Pseudoalteromonas sp. SG43-5, assembly GCF_014164345.1. Classification (NCBI taxonomy): domain Bacteria; kingdom Pseudomonadati; phylum Pseudomonadota; class Gammaproteobacteria; order Alteromonadales; family Pseudoalteromonadaceae; genus Pseudoalteromonas; species Pseudoalteromonas sp. SG43-5. The sequence goes on along the minus strand of NZ_JACJFA010000003.1, from coordinate 41,407 downwards.
ATAAACGCGCCGCGTTACTGCAACCTGATTTAGGTTTTGCACTTGTAAGCGGTTTTGAAAAAAAGGGTTATGTTTTTGAAGCGGCCAGCGCACTTTTGCAACATAAGCATGAATTTGGAATTACAAAACTGTGTGCAATAACATCACCAGATAATAGGGCATCGCAGAATGTGTTGTTAAAATTGGGCTTTAAAATAAAGGGCAAGGCGGTTATCAATGATGATAAAACCGCCGTGATTATATTGTCACTTAACGATTAAAGTCTTGCTTGTTCTATTTGTTTTGCAACATTTAGGTTTATATTTAGCCATGTTGCTTCAAGTGTCGAAACCAGGCCATCATAGCCATCATCATCAATAGGGACCAATTGCGAAAAATTATTAATACTTATAAGGCGTCGGCCTGTTTCAGGGTGTGTGTAATATAAACGCCAAAGCCCAGAAATATCAGCGTTACCTTGCATATCGCCATTAAAGTGGTGAATTTCGTATTCAAGCTCATAAAACGTTTGTTGATCAAGTTCAGTAATGACCGGTAAGCCTTTTATTACCATCCAGTTGGGCATAGCATTAAAAAGTGTTTGCTGGGCTGTTGCAGTAAGCATTACATCCGGCGATTCGCCCCACAGGTTATAATTTGCAGCATGAATTTGGTTGCTATCTATTTTCATAGCAATGCCCAAATTATTTAAAGCGCCTCTAAGTACAACAGTTTGTATTCTTAGTTGCGCATCTGTATCTGCAACGTTTCGAGACGATGCACCTATAGGCTGCTCAAACTGGTAATACTGTGTCGCAGTTTGTATTGATGAACTACAACCTGCCAATAGTAATAATAAACTTGCAGTTAAAAATAACGATTTCATTATTGCTTCCTTGGTTTTGGATCTGCTGGTAATGATTTATCAAAAATTAGCATATTAGGTTGCTCGTTTAATCCGCGAGTTAGAGGCTGTAGGCCCTCACTTAAACGTTTAAACTCTTTTAACGTTTGCTGTATTTGATGATGAAGTTCAGAACCGGCTTGGTAACTGGCCATGGTTTTATCAAATTGGCGCATAGTGACTTCAAACTGCTCCATGCTTTTCGTCATCTTTTCGAAATTACGGTTAAAGTCGCCAGGTAAGTTTTGTGTATCTTTTTGGCTTAGCAGCTCTCGCATTTCATTAGCAAGCGCTCGGTAATCGGTAAATGTAGCTTGCATTTGTGCCAAGCTATCTTCAACTTTTAAGTTATTTACCTTATTAAGTACGTCAGAAACTTGATCTGCTAATACAGTTATACCGCTTGAAATACTCGGAAAAACATCATACTGCACAAGTTTACCTAGGTGCGCTTCTGGCGCGTCGGGGTATATATCAAAATCTACATACACAGCACCCGTTAATAAATTACCAGGCTTTAACGAGGCGCGCATCCCACTTTCAATCCAGCCCTTTAAACTGCCTTGCCAATACTCTTTTGCTGAAGCACTGTCATGATACAAGCGTCCGTATTCTACTTTTATAAGCACTGGAACCGCCGTATTATGGTTTCTAAAGTGGGCAGGTTTACCGTCAATAATTACATTGGCAGGGGTTTCAACAACAGTACCTACACGCATACCTCTGTATTCGACAGGTGCACCTGTGCGTAGTCCTCGAACTGATTGTTCAAATTCAATTAGGTAGTAATCAAAATCATAAAAGCGCTCTTCTAACGCCTCTTTATAGCTTTGGCTTAATGAAAAGCTATGCCCATCTTGTGCTATTTCACCCGGGGCCTGTTGTTCAGGTAAACCAACCGAAATACCGCCTTTTAATAGTTTACTCAAAGAGCCCGTATTAATATTGATACCATCGGCAGATAGGTCAATTTCAATTCCTGCGTTCACCCAAAAAATAGAGTTCATGGTGATCAGATTTTGATAAGGGGCTTTAATAAATACGCCGTACTTCATTGCTTGGTTTTCCCAATCAAAAGTGGCGGTTTCTATTTGCCCTATTTTATAATTTTTGAAGAATATACCGGTGCTTACATCAAGTACTTCAGCGTTGTAACTCATTAATTTAAAACGACCACCTTTCACATCTTTACCAATGAGGGCGGGTTCATCTTGTAACTTAAAACGCTCTTTTAGTTCTTTACTTTCACCGGGTGAAAACTCTAAATATACACCAGACAATAACGTACTCATCCCGCTAATACCTGTTTCATCAATGCGTGGTTTTACGACCCAAATTTTGGCATCGTCAGTCAGTAGCTCGTTGTAATTTTTATCTATTTGCGCGCGAGCAATTACGCTGTCTTGCGTGTCGGATAGCCGAACATGATCAATTTGACCTATTTTTACACTGCGCACTTTTATTTCAGTCTTACCTGCAATAATACCTTCTGCTTGTGGCATTTCGATAAAAATAGTAGGGCCTTTATTAGCTTGGTATTGGTATAACATCCACATGCCCACTAACAGCGCAATTGCCGGAATGATCCAGATAGCGGAAATTTTCGGTTCTTTTGTTATTTCGGCGGTTTCGGTCATGCTTTGTTCTCTGATTTTTTGTTTTTAGGGGAATCCCACAATAAGCGTGGGTCAAAGGCATGGGCAGCCATCATTTGGCATATTACCATAACTGTAAAAAATACAATGCCTAATCCTGGCGTTACTGACATTAAATTACCCAGTTGAACTAAGGCCACTAAAATAGCAACCACGAATACATCTATCATCGACCATTTACCAATAAACTCAGTCAGTTGATAAATTCGGGTGTAACTTTTTGTATGTTTATTGGCAGGCCTTGTAACCATAAAGCATAAAAAGCTCAATACAAAAGCTTTAGCAAGTGGCACCACAACGCTGGCTAAAAATATAATAGCGGCAATAGGGTAGGAGCCACTGTTCCAAAGAGTAATAACCCCACCAATTAAAGTTGAAGGGGATTCATCCCCAAGGCTAGTGGTGTGCATAATAGGTAAAACATTAGCTGGAATATAACAAACAACAGAAGTAATTAGCCAAGCTGCTGCTTTTTGTACGCTATAAGGGTTTCTGACGTGTGTTTTTGTATGGCAACGCTGGCAAATATTACTGGTACATAGTTGATGGCACACATGGCAGGCTTTAATATTTTCATCTATTGCACGTTTAGCATGCTCTGCGCCTTCGAGTACTTTTACAGGCTTTATTTGAGCCCATAAGCGTGGGCGATTTAAGTGAACAAGTGCAGCTATGTATAAAATAACAAACCCCACATAAGCCCAAAAACTCGTGCCGAAGCTAATATCAGCCAGCGACATGATTTTAACCATACTAACAAGTACGCCAATTAAAAATATTTCCGACATAATCCAAGGCTCTAACGCCAAAGTGAACTTTAGTAGTCGCCTTGCAATGCTCTCTGGTAATGCTTTTAAAAGCCCAAGATGCAAAGGAATTAAAATAACAAGCAAACCCATGGGCAGGGCAATAATGCTCAAATCAATAAATAAGCCAAGCAGCTCACTATCATAATTAAACAAAATTCGAGCCGCGTCGGGTAGTGTAATAGTTTGAGTTATACCGCTACTACTAAATGAAATAAAAGGGTAAAACATACTGCTGAGCAGCATTAATAGTGCGCTAAAGCTTAGTGCAACTATGCGACTGTCGTGATTAACATCGGCTTCGCAAAGTTTATGGTGACAATGTGGGCATATCGCCATTTGTTTTGCGATTATGCGAGGTATATCTATGATCAGATCACAACAGGGGCAGACAGTTTGCAATTTAATACCAAGCAAGAAGAATATTTCTTCAATTTTGCTATATTTAATACATTAATACAACGCGTTCTGCCATCAAGCTGCTCGTTATATAAAGGAAGCGTGTGAAATATTATTTGTACTGCATATTAATGTGGCTCTTTATTTTCTCGCAAAATGCTGTGGCTATTAATATAGAGCGAGAAGTAATTATCGCCGCGAGCGCATCAATTCCGCCCTATGTTTTTGCAAAAACAGACTCAGGTATACACCTAGGTTTAATTAAAGCCGCGTTAAAGGCTAATGGATTTGCCAATATTAATGTGCAATATATGTCTAATAAACGCGCTGAGCATCAATTGCATAATAAAGGAGTAGATATACTTTTAAATTATGCAGGAGGAAGTAGTCCTGGTATTTACTCAAGTAAACCGGTACTTAGTTATGAAAATGTAGCCATTACACTCAAGCGAAATAAATATAATATTGATAAAATAGAAGGCATGTTTAATAAAAACGTTCTTGCTTTTCAAAATGCAACTGCATATCTGCCTTCTATATTTAAAAGTAATGTTAAACACTTTAGCTCATATCAAGAGGTTATTAATCAAAAGGCGCAGGTAGATAAGCTGTTAAAAGGTTGGGTGGATGTAATTGTATTAGATAAGCGTATTTTTTACTATTACTACAATCAACATAAATCACCCGAAGCTGTGCAAATTTACACTTTATTTCCAAAAGCAGAGCGACCTGCTTATTTTAATAACCTCTCTTTAGCTACTGAGTTTGATATAGGTTTGGCGCTCATCAAGCAAAACGGTACTTATAAAAGAATTGTTGATGAAGGCCAAACCCATTCATCAATCAAATAACGCCACTGTTTGACGTGTAAGCGCTATTAGCTCACCGGATTGTGACCATATACAGCCATCTTCTAAACCATAGCCATCTTTTGAATGATGAGTGATTGCTTCAAAGCCAAGCCATTCGCCAGGTGATAAGTTTGGCTCTTGTACAAACTCTAAATACCATGACATGCTACTAGCTGGAGCGGGTTGTTTAAACATTTGTAATAACGTAGGTGGCCATGCATCTGTTAATGCAATTACATGCGCTTCAGTTATTTGTTCGGGCGTATGTTTAAAGCGCATCCATCCCCCTAAGTGAGACGTTTCTGCGCTGCTAAATGGCATGGCACCTTGTTGAGGGCATAAATCAACATGTTGAAAAAATTCAGGCATCTGGCCTTTAATAAAAGGTAGAGTATGGCGCTCGTCTACCGGTTTTAACCCTAAAGACTTTGAAACAGGCACATTTACACCCGACTCTCTACTTTTAGCAAAACACGCTTGTACAATTACACACACTTGTTCATTTTGAATGGCTTTGGCGAGTACCTGTGTGCTGCTTTTACCTTGTCGTAATATTTCTACCGATAACGAAAAAGGAGTATCAGCTAGTAATGGCCCTACAAAATTTGTACTGAGTGAGAGTAGGCGACGATCACTGGATACTTTTCCTCTGATAGCTTGATACAACAGTGCGGCTGAGAGCCCACCAAAAGCAGTTCTGCCTTGGCACCAGTTTTCTGGAAATTGCATTGTGCTAGTTAATTGTTCGGTATTGTCTGAACTTCCAATTTTTGCAGCTTGGAGAAGTAATTGTTCAAAATGCATGAAGATGTCCTTTTATAGTGCGATTTAATAAATTTATAACACAACCAAACTAGTCAGACCAGTAATTAAAAACGTCTCTGGCGGTGCAAAAATCACCATTCCTTACAATTATTAGGGTTATTTTGTAAATAAATCACAAAAAATGGATTTTTTTTCATTTTTACAGTTGAAATAAGTTTGGCGCATCCCTATTTACTATGTCATCGAACGTATTAACGAATATTGAAGTTGGAGAAGTTTCATGGGTAAAATTATTGGAATCGATTTAGGTACTACAAACTCTTGTGTTGCAGTACTTGATGGTGGCAAAGCACGTGTTATTGAAAACGCGGAAGGCGATCGCACAACCCCGTCTATTATTGCTTACACGCAAGACGGCGAAACATTAGTAGGTCAATCTGCTAAGCGTCAAGCGGTTACTAACCCGACAAACACATTATTTGCAATCAAGCGTTTAATTGGTCGTCGTTTTGAAGACGAAGAAGTACAACGCGATATCGGCATTATGCCGTTTAAAATCATCAAAGCTGATAACGGCGATGCATGGGTAGAAGCGGGTGGCGAAAAACGCGCTGCACCACAAATTTCTGCTGAAGTACTGAAAAAAATGAAGAAAACGGCAGAGGACTTCTTAGGTGAAGAAGTAACTGAAGCTGTAATCACAGTACCTGCATACTTTAACGATTCACAACGTCAAGCAACGAAAGATGCTGGCCGTATTGCGGGTCTTGAAGTTAAACGTATTATCAATGAGCCAACTGCTGCGGCACTTGCTTACGGTATGGATAAAAACCGTGGCGAAAACATCGTTGCAGTATATGACTTAGGTGGCGGTACTTTCGATTTATCAATCATTGAAATTGATGAAGTTGAAGGCGAGCACACTTTTGAAGTACTTGCTACAAACGGTGATACTCACTTAGGTGGTGAAGATTTCGATAACCGTGTAATCAACTACTTAGTAGCTGAATTCAAGAAAGATCAAGGTTTAGACTTAAAAACTGATCCTCTTGCAATGCAACGTGTTAAAGAAGCTGCTGAAAAAGCAAAAATTGAACTGTCATCTGCACAATCAACTGAAGTAAACCTTCCGTATGTAACTGCTGATGCATCTGGTCCTAAGCACATGAACGTGAAACTAACACGTGCTAAGCTTGAATCACTAGTTGAAGATTTAGTAACTAAATCTCTAGAGCCACTTAAACGTGCACTTGCTGATGCTGATTTATCAGTAAGCGACATCAACGATATTATTCTTGTTGGTGGCCAAACACGTATGCCTTTAGTACAAAAAACAGTTGCTGATTTCTTCGGTAAAGAACCACGTAAAGACGTAAACCCTGATGAAGCAGTTGCAGTAGGCGCAGCGATTCAAGGTGGTGTACTTGCTGGTGACGTCAAAGATGTACTATTACTAGACGTTTCTCCATTATCTCTTGGTATTGAGACAATGGGTTCAGTAATGACAGCATTAATTGAGAAAAACACGACGATTCCTACTAAGAAATCGCAAACATTCTCAACAGCTGAAGATAACCAATCTGCTGTAACAATTCACGTGTTACAAGGTGAGCGTAAACGTTCAAGCGACAATAAATCTCTAGGTCAATTTAACCTAGAAGGTATTCGCCCAGCACAACGTGGTACACCGCAAATCGAAGTAACATTCGATGTTGATGCCGATGGTATCTTACATGTATCTGCAAAAGATAAAGATACAGGTAAAGAGCAAAAAATCACAATTCAAGCATCTTCAGGCCTAAGCGATGAAGAAGTTGAAAAAATGGTTCGTGATGCAGAAGCACATGCTGAAGACGATAAAAAGTTTGAAGAACTTGTAGCTGCTCGTAACCAAGCTGATGCTCTAGTACACGGTACTCGTAAGCAAATTGAAGAAGCTGGCGATGCATTACCAAGCGAAGACAAAGAAGCGATTGAAGCGGCTGTTGTAGATTTAGAAGCTGCTATTAAGAGCGACAACAAAGAAGAGATTGAAGCTAAAACTCAAGCTCTTGCTGAAAAGTCTCAAAAACTAATGGAAATTGCACAAGCGAAAGCACAGCAAGGTTCAGCAGATGCAGGCGAGCAACAGCAATCAGCTAAGCAAGACGACGACGTTGTTGATGCAGAGTTCGAAGAAGTGAAAGACGACAAGTAATTGTTGCTAACGCTTCTCGCTAGCCAAAAACACTTAACTCAATCGAGTGTTTAGGTTAGGATGAACAATTGAGGCGCGCGAGCAATAGCTTGTCGCGCCTTTTGCATGTATTTAAGGTTTAAAAATTCAATGATAAATCGATGCGATTTATCGGTTTATCCAGCAGCTCACGCTGCAAACAGAAAAGAGTAGTGTGATAGATATGTCAAAACGCGATTATTACGAAGCCCTCGGCGTAAGCAAAGATGCGAGTGAGCGAGACATAAAAAAAGCGTATAAACGCTTAGCGATGAAATATCATCCAGATCGTACCGCAGGCGATAAAGAGCTTGAAACTAAATTTAAAGAAGTTAAAGAAGCTTACGAGATTTTAACCGATCCTCAAAAACGCCAAATGTATGACCAACATGGTCACGCGGCATTTGAGCAAGGCGGTGGCGGTGGTCATGGCGGCTTTGGTGGCGGTCATGGCGATTTTGGTGATGTATGTGGTGACGTATTTGGCGATATTTTTGGTGGCGGCGGTGGTCGACGTCAATCTCGTCAACAACGTGGTTCTGACTTACGTTACAACATGGACTTGAGCTTAGAAGAAGCGGTTCGTGGTAAAGAAGTTGAAATTAAAGTACCAACATGGGTGGGTTGTGAGCCATGTGATGGCAGTGGTGCTAAAGCAGGTTCTAAGCCTAAAACATGTACTACATGTCATGGTGCTGGCCAAGTACAAATGCGCCAAGGTTTCTTTGCTGTTCAGCAAACGTGTCCAACGTGTCAGGGACAAGGTCAGATTATTTCAGACCCTTGTAACAAATGTCATGGTCAAGGCCGCGTAGAAAAAACTAAAACGCTTTCAGTTAAAATTCCAGCTGGCGTTGATACAGGAGACCGTATCCGCTTAACTGGTGAAGGTGAAGCCGGAATGCACGGCGCGCCATCTGGCGACTTGTACGTGCAAGTATCTGTTCGCGAACATGAAATATTTGTACGTGAAGCAAATAATTTATACTGTGAAGTACCAATTAGCTTTACAACAGCAGGTCTTGGTGGCGAAATTCAGGTGCCAACACTTGATGGTCGTGCAAAACTTAAAATACCTTCTGAAACGCAAACGGGCAAAATGTTCCGTATGCGTGGCAAAGGCGTTAAGTCTGTTCGAAGTGGTGCCCAAGGCGATCTAATTTGTAAGGTAGTAATCGAAACGCCAGTTAATCTTAACGAGCGTCAACGTGAACTACTGCAAGAGTTAGATGAAAGTATGGGTACAGATAGCTCGAAAAATCGTCCTAAAGAGCAAGGCTTTTTTGACGGTGTTAAAAAGTTTTTTGATGATTTAACTAAGTAAATTTAAATTATTATTAATAATGAAACGGCGCTTTTTAGCGTCGTTTTTTTTGCTTTAAATTTTATTTTTGTTACTGTTAAAAAAAACACGATTAAATAGTATGACCCCAGCAATCGAATTACTTAAAAAACAAAAAATCCCCTTTGAAGTACTCAGTTACGAACACGATGCAGGTAATAGTCAATATGGGCTTGAAGCTGTTGAAAAGTTAAATTTAGATAGCGCCCAAGTATATAAAACTCTCGTTCTTGAAACACACGAAAGGCAGCTAATTGTTGCTGTTACTCCTGTGTCGCAACAAGTTAACTTAAAACAGTTGGCAAAATTATGTGGTGCCAAAAAAGTAGCAATGGCTGCCCCGCAAAAAGTTCAAGCTAGCACTGGTTATATTTTAGGGGGAGTAAGTCCACTTGGACAAAAAAAACGCTTAGCTACGTTTATTCATAGTAGTGCTTCACTTTTTGATACTATTTATGTGAGCGCTGGAAAGCGAGGTTTAGAAATCGCACTCTCCCCAACTAATTTAGCGGCGTTAACTAGCGCTAAATTTGGCGATTTATAGCCTTTATTTTTAAAATTACTCTCCATAAAGGCAATTAACTCAAGTTAAGCAATTTGCTCAATACCTTATTTGTAACTACATTGAGAGTATCTTTATACCGTTAATATTTAATACCAAACGGTATTACACATTTTGTATACGGCTGTTTGTATGAACCTTTTAGATGTAGATTATTTTGCAATACTGGTGGCTGCACTGTCTTCTTTTATGCTTGGCGGCATATGGTACTCAAAAGCACTCTTTAAAAACGCTTGGCTAGAAAGTATTGGCTTAACTGACCTTGATTTACAATCAGCCAATCCTAAGTTGATATTTGGCGGCAGCTTCTTTTTAGTATTTATAGCGGCTTTAATGTTGTCTCTATTTTTAGGTAAAGACGCAAGTTTAGTTGAGTGTGTAGGAACAGGCTTTGTGATCGGCTTTTTTTGGATCAGTAGTTCACTAGGGTTAAGTTATATATTTGAGCAACGCCCTTTAAAACTATTTTTAATTAATGGGAGTTACTGTATTTTACAGTTTTCGTTAATGGGGCTTATTTTAGGTATTTGGCCGTAAGGGTTGAGTAGCCGTTAATGCCCGGTTTGATTCTTACCTGAGAGTAGAGTAGGTTTATATAATCGTATTTACATGATTTGGTAGCAGTATTAATGAAAATATTAGTAGTTGATGATATGCCGCTCATGCGTCATGTTTTAATTAATATGCTAAGAAAATTGGAGTATTGCAATATCGTTGAAGCTACAGATGGATTACAAGCTTTGGCTTTATTGCGTGACCAACATTTCGATTTGGTTATTACAGATCTTCATATGCCAAAAATGGATGGTGTTGATTTACTCACAAACATTCGAAAAGACAGAGCCCTTGCCGATATTCCTGTGTTGATGGTTACCTGTGAGGATAGTACAGATAAAGTTAAGCAAGTTATTGCGGCTAAAGTATCGGGGTTTATAATCAAACCTTTTAATATGAATGTATTATCATCTCAATTAAACCGCTTCTTTTTCAAAGATTAGGTTATATTTTTCATCATCATTAAATTATTATGAGCTCACTTTAATATCCATACCGCGTAAAAATTTTAAAACCCAGTGGTCACCTTTACCCACCTAATACCAATGAGCAATAATACTTAATCATTTTTCGAGGCTAAACGTGTCGCTCCCTGTGTTAAAAAATTCTCATTTAGAACAGTTAAATAGCGAATCTTCGCCTAGCTACCAACACGTTTTTCTACCCTCAAATAGATCACTTAATTAAACGAATTACTATAAACTGGTATCATAAAGAATAATTTTTTATACAGTACAGCAGGACTTAATGGCAAAACCTAATAAAAAAGGCCCCACTAAAACGGTCGATATTTTTTGCTCTGCTTGTAAAGCTTCCTTATTTAAGTATCGAAAAGGAGGCAAAGGAGCATTAGTTAAGTGTTTTAAAGAGCGTATTAGTCAAGACTTTACACAAGAGCCCTGTATTTGCCCTAACTGTAGTCGGCCTTTTGCCCGAGAAGCGATTATTCGTGGTGCGCCTGCCTATAAAATAATTGGTGGCAAAGTAACGTTTAAATAATTCAGATACAGTAAAATTTATTCATACGGACATATGGCCTTGTTAGAATTTACCATATTGATAGAATCGCTCGGTTTGCTGTTTCAATGAATGAAAAAATACCCTCCCCATGGATCGGGCCAGTTTATTGGGTTATTTAAAAATGGATAAAGGATAGTTTCGTGATAGCACTCTTATTTGACATCATAGGTATGACAGGTACTTTTTTAGTAGTTGGTTCATTTTTCTTACTGCAGCTAGGAAAGACGTCTCCATCTAGCCTAACGTATAATATGATGAATTTAACAGGGGCGATTTTGTTGTTAATTAGCCTTTGCTATAACTTTAATTTAGCGAGCTTTGTGATAGAAATATTTTGGATAGCTGCTTCATTAATTGGTTTATACAAATACCTAAAAAACAGATCAGCTTTAGCTACAAATTAATAACGTATTAATTTTGTTCTAAACCTTAAACACTGCAAGCACAACTGTTTGCGGTGTTTTTTGTTTTTAGGACTAAATTTAATTAACAAGTATAATTAAATTCATTTGTTAACAAAAAGTTTATATCCCTGCCTCATATAAGTCGTTACACTAGCGACCTTAAATTTTTAGGCTATTTCTCGGGTAGGCCATGTTTACGTTTTCTAAAAAAATAATTACAGTATGTATATTATTAGTATTAATTTTGGTTGTTACATTTTGGGTAGGCCGCGCTCACGATATTGAAAAAGCAATAGCTCAAGCGCAGCGTCAGGTTACTCAATTAAATAATTACATTGATACTGAACTCGCTCGTTTTTCGGCTATTCCCCAGCTACTTACTTATAATCAGTTAATGATTGAATTTGCAAACGGCGACCAAGCCCATTACAACGCTATAAATAACTACTTAGCTGATATACAACAAGCCAGTGGTGCATCAGATATATTTGTACTGAATGCCCAAGGCGCAGTAACGGCAAGTAGTAACTGGCAAGCCGATTACACATTTTTAGGCAGTAACTTTGCCTTTAGACCTTACTTTAAACGTGCATTTGCAGGTGAAAAAGTGGCCTACTTTGCACTAGGTATGCGTTCAAAAGAGCGTGGTATTTATTTTTCGCAGGCTGTTTATCACGACAACAAAGCGGTTGGTGTTGTTGTATTAAAAGTGAATGTAAGCAAATTTGAAAACGACAGAGAGCTTTTAAATACATCTAAAGGTAGCCATTTTTATTTAGAGCTTAGTGATAATGTAATTGCGATGTCTGATATGCAAACATGGCGTTTAAATAGCTTCAGTGAGTTTGATATAACAAAGCGACGTAATATAAAGTTACGCCGTGCTTATTTAGATCATCAACCTGTATATATTAAGCAATTTCAATATAAGAGCCAGGGTATTTCGCATTTCAAAATTAATAAAAACCTTTATGTGAGTGCGACAAAACCATTGCGTTACTTTAGTGCACATATGAACGTACTTGTTGATATTACAAAAGTAAATTCAGCTCAATTAATACGCTTGTTTTGGGCATTTAGCATTTATGCTTTAGTTATTATTGTTGGTTATAGTTTACTTGCTCGTTTTGCGGGTTATAAAAAGCTCGTTTACTCTAGGCATAGTCTTGAGCAAAAAGTGATTGAGCGCACACAAGAGCTTGAGAAAACGCAAGTTGCATTAGTTCAATCAGCAAAACTTGCAACAATTGGGCAGTTAAGCGCAGGTATTAATCACGAAATAAACCAGCCCCTTAGCGCTATGAATACTTACCTAGCAAGCGCCAAACGTTTACTCGCTAAGCAAAATTACACCGCACTTGGCGAAAGCATAACTGTGATTGAGGGGCTTGTAGGTCGCGTACACAAAATAGTAGGGCAGCTAAAACATTTTAGCAAACCATCACAAACTCAATTAAGGCCTTATCCGTTAGCTGGTTTATTAAATAACGCCTTGATGATTGCCAGCTCACAACTAAAACAAGATAACGTACACGTAGAGCAGCCTAATTTAGATAGTGGGTTAATAGTGTGGGTTGATTCACTTAAATTTGAGCAAGTGTTGGTTAACTTAATAACTAACGCGAGCCAAGCTATGAATGGCGCAATAATACGTAAATTAAGTTTTAATGTTGAGTGCTTTGATAACCGAGTAAAACTCTCAATTTTAGATACAGGGCCTGGAATAGAGCAACATGCTTTTGGTAATATTTTCGAACCTTTTTATAGTACTAAAGAAAGTAACGGCTTAGGCCTTGGATTATCTATTTCAAAACAAATCATTGACTCGTTTAATGGCTCTTTAAGTGCGCACAATCGACTGCAAGGCGGGGCTGAGTTTATAATCAGTCTATCAAGCACGCAGGATAAAACAGATGATTGAAAACTCACCGTGTAAGCACATCATTGTAGTTGATGATGAAGCGATGATCAGAGATTCATTAAAACAATTACTTACCCTCGAAGGCTATACAGTTGAGTGCTTTAATGATGCAAGTACGGCTCTAACAAAGCTTAATCGACGTTTTATGGGCGTTGTACTGAGTGACATAAATATGCCTGCAATGGATGGGCTAACTTTGCTTGAGCAAGTCACGGCATTTGATAGTGAACTGCCGGTTATATTTTTAACAGGGTACGCCGATGTAACTATTGCTGTTAAAGCTATGCAATTAGGCGCGTATGACTTATTTGAAAAACCAGTAAACGAAACATTGCTTGATTGCATAGCAAGAGCATGCGACAAGCGTAGCTTAGTGATTCAAAATCGTGCACTAAAACTTGCTGTACAAAAAACCTCAGCGCCGGGTGTACGAATCCTAGGTGATACTCCTAAAATGCAAGATATGATGCATTTACTCAATACGGTTATTGATACCCCAGCTGATGTAATGATTGAAGGTGAAACTGGCACGGGTAAAGAGCTTGTAGCGCGTTACTTACACGATCAAAGTATTCGCTCAGCAAGTAACTTTGTGGCTATAAATTGCGGCGCGGTGCCTGAGCAGTTGATAGAAAGCGAGTTATTTGGTGCTGCAAGTGGTGCCTATACCGGAGCAACTCACACTCGTAAGGGAAAGTTTGAATTCGCACAAGGTGGTACAGTTTTTTTAGATGAAATAGAAAGTACCCCAATGTCGTTGCAGGTTAAATTATTACGCGTATTAGAGGAGCGAAAAGTAACTCCAGTAGGTGATAATAAAGCAATTGAGTTAGATATAAGAATTGTTGCAGCCACTAAAGTAGATTTACTTTCACTTGTTGAAAAAGGTGAATTTAGAGCAGATTTATATTATCGGCTAAGTTTGGTAAAAGTAGATATACCCCCACTTAGAGCTCGAAAAGCAGATATAGTATTACTGTTTAAGCACTTTAGCTCTATTGCAGCAACACGCTATCACAAGCCGCCAGCACCTCTTAATAGCGAAATACAACAGCGACTCTTAGCGTACGACTGGCCTGGTAATGTAAGGGAGCTTAGAAACCAAGCTGAACGCGCGGTTTTATTAGGAGTAGAACTTGCTTTTAGTGTTAGCAAAACGCAGGCTAAAGGTGAGCTTTCTCCCGATTTAAGCTTATCTGAAAAAGTTGCTTTTTATGAGCAGTCATTAATAGAAGAAGCCCTAGAGCGTAACCATGGCAGTATTAAAAATACGATGGATACACTGCAAATCGCTCGTAAAACCCTTTACGATAAAATGAGTAAATACAATTTAAACCGCGATATGTTTATTGACTAAATTGTGTGGTTTATGTGACAACTTCGTTTTTATGGTGTGTGGGAAACCGCACATTTATTCTCTTTTTTATACGCAATACCCATTAACCATCTGAAATATAGAAGTATTTTACCATTGGCAGTAAAGTTGCCTTATTAGGTCTGACAACAAGTAGATTCTAATAATTAGGACACATAATGATAAAGTTTACACACTCTACTATTTTACTCACCTCAATAAGTAGCTTAGCTTTTTACTCGTACACGGCTTGCGCTACTGAATATGATGTTTATGGTAAAGCCGAAGTGCAAATTGCTAATACAGATACGGGTATTATGCGTTACGCAGAAGAAGGCACGCAGATTGAAGCGCCATTTTCGCGTATAGGTATTCAAGGGCAACACAAATTAAATGAATATTTAAACGTTGTTTTTAAATACGAAGTGCAAGTAAAAGGCTTTGAGCAAGATGACACCGAAGAGCCATTTAGTGCAAGGAATACTTATCTTGGTTTAAAAGGTCAATTTGGCGAGCTTGTAGTGGGAAGAAATGATACTCGCTTTAAATACTCTGAGGGCAAAGTTGATAACTTTAATGAAACCCAAGGTGACATAGCCCAAGTTATTGCAGGACAAGATAGACTTGGTGATACGCTAACATACACTTCTAATTATTGGCATAATACGCAATTTTCGTTTACTTATGCTCCAAAAGACGACAACAAAGATAACGAAGCTGGATTTGCAGCAACTTTTATTTATGGTGATCGTAGCTTAAAAAACACCTCATATTACTTATCATTAAGCCATGTTGATTCTCTTAATAATATTAATGCGAGCCGAATAGCAGCAGCCTATAAATTTGAACAATTACAGCTTGGTGCACTATATCAGCATTCTGAATCAACAGATGGTATAAAATCAGGTAACGGTTATGTGTTAAGTGCAAGCTATACGCTTGATAAATGGGTACCTAAATTACAGTTTGCTAAAGATGACTCTTTACTTCGTCAAACTTCTGAGGCAACACAATGGACTACGGGCCTTGACTATGTATTTGACAAGCAAACAACTGCTTACCTTTTATACACCGACCTTAATTTAGAAGAACAAGACGACAGTAGTGTTGCGCTTGGTCTTAAATACAAATTTTAGAGGCCTGCCATGACAGATAATATACTCACGCAAAAACCAGATAAGAAAAGAAATTTCCAATGGCTTTTTTTGATACTAGGCCCTGTAGTAATGCTAATGACATGTTTACTCGATCCACCAACGGGTATGTCTGTAGCGGCATTTAAAACCGCAGGTTTAGCATTTTGGATGGCATCGTGGTGGGTGAGCGAAGTAGTACCAATTCCAGCAACTGCTTTGCTCCCTCTGGTAATATCACCACTGGCTGATATAGCAGCAATTAAAAGCGTGGCTGCCCCGTATGCGCACCCGCTAATATTTTTATTTTTAGGTGGTTTTTTAATTTCTATTGCTATGGAGCGTTGGGGGTTACATAAACGTATTGCGCTAAGCACCATGTTATATGCGGGTAAAAAGCCAAGCTTGCAAATTTTAGCCATGATGCTGGTAACCGCATTTTTGTCGATGTGGATGTCTAATACCGCAACAGCTGTAATGATGCTGCCTATTGCGCTTTCAATTACTAATTTAGTTAAGCAATCAGACCCGAGTAATGAAGGTTTTGGTAAGGCTTTACTGTTATCAATCGCTTATGGTGCAAGTATTGGTGGTATTGCTACCTTAATCGGTACTCCGCCTAATGCTTTAATGGCTGCTTACTTGTCAGATAGTTACCAAATAGAAATTGGCTTTGCGCAATGGATGATTGTAGGCGTACCACTGTCTTTAGGCATGCTAATTATTAGCTGGGTTTGGCTTACTAAATTTGCGTATAAAGTAGATGCTAATATTAAAAACGATCAAAAAATTGATACAAAAGCGGTGTTTTCAACGCAGTTAAAAAGCCTAGGTATAATGCAGCGCGCCGAAAAAGGCGTGTTATTTGTGTTTGTTTTAGCAGCACTGTGTTGGATATTTAGACCTTTATTAGGTGACATAACAGGTCTTAATATTTCAGATACTACTATTGCAATTGCAGCGGCATTGCTGTTGTTTGTAATGCCAGCGAATAAAGGCAAAGATGAGCGTATCCTTGATTGGGAAAGCGCAGCTAAAGTGCCGTGGGGCGTTTTATTATTATTTGGTGGCGGGCTTACACTTGCATCTCAAATTAAGTCATCAGGGCTTGCTGAATTTATTGCTCATCTAATTGAAGGCGCTAGCACTATTCCACTTGTTATGAGTGTACTTGTTGTTGTGGCATTAATTACGTTTTTAACTGAGATCACAAGCAATACAGCAACTGCAGCGGGCTTTCTTCCTTTGTTAGGGCCCGTTGCAGAGTCTATAACAGGTTCACCATTGGTTTGGGTTATTCCAGCAGCTATAGCGTGTAGTTGTGCGTTTATGATGCCGGTAGCGACACCACCAAATGCTATTGTGTTTGGCTCAGGGCAAATTCAAATGCGCGACATGATAAGAGCGGGTTTTGTGCTAAACATTGTGGCTATTGTATTAATTACGCTGGTTACAATGACGATTGCAGCCCAAGTATTTGGCTTTTAAAGCTGAACTAAATTAGTTCCAACCAACCTATGCCAGAGTAGCTTTGTTTATATTTACAGTTTTAAACAAAGCTACTCTTTATGCTTATTTATATTGCTTAAGAAGCTCTTTTTTAGATAATTAGTGTTATTGCTCGAAAAACAGAACAAGGTTATAGTCGTTAATAACTTTAAAAATTGAGTAACCTATTTTGAGCACTGAGACATCACAGGCAATGCCTTTAATTCCCCAGTTTGATGAATTGCAAAAAAGCTTTCTCGAAACGCCTTACTTGCCAATTGATAAACGTCTCGTTTTATTGAAAAAACTCCGTGTACGTATTGTTGAACTTGAGCAAGAGCTAGTAGATGCTGCTTCAAAAGACTTTGGTTACAGAACCGCTTTCGATACATTACTAGGCGATATATTACCTACAGTGCAAACACTCGCGCACATTATTAAAAAATTGCCAAAATGGGCAAAGCCAAGTAATCGCTCTGTGGGTTTAAGCTTGTGGCCTTCAAAAGTAAGTGTTAATTATCAGCCCAAAGGTGTGGTTGGTATTATTGCACCGTGGAATTACCCCATTCAGTTAGCGTTAGTACCTGTGCTTACCGCTATAGCTGCCGGTAATAGAGTGATGCTTAAATTAAGCGAATTCACACCTCATACAAACGCCGTTATCGAAAAAATCTTTAAAGATGACATGCAAGCGCATTGTAAAATAATACTAGGGGCGAGTGATGTTGCAGCACAGTTTTCATCACTGCCATTTGCTCATTTATTATTTACGGGTTCTACGAACGTAGGTAAATTAGTAATGGCGTCAGCGAGTCGTAATTTAACGCCGGTAACGCTTGAACTCGGTGGTAAATCGCCAGTTATTATTACGCAAAATGTCGATATTAAAAAAGCGGCACAAGCCTTACTGTTTGGCAAAATGGCCAACGCAGGGCAAATATGCGTTGCACCCGACTACGTATTTGTACCCAAAGAGCTTGAGCATCAGCTTATTCAGCAATTATGCGAGCTGTATAAAAAGCATTTTAAAGACGGTGTTGAAGGTAAAAACTTAACTTCTATCATTAGCGATGGGCATTATAAACGTTTGGCAACCTACTTAGAGCAAGCCCAAGAACTGGGTGCAAACATTATTAAGCCACTTGAGCAAAACCAGCAAGACGAAGAAAAGCACCGTATGGGGCTGCATTTAGTAACTCAAGTAACTGACGAAATGCAGCTTATGCAAGATGAGTTATTTGGTCCAATACTACCAATAATGAGTTATGAAAAGCTCGACAGCGCAATTGACTATATTAAAGCTCATCACCACCCATTAGCGCTTTATATTTTAGGGCAAGATAAGCACGCTCAAGAATACATTATGAAGCAAACAATCAGTGGCACTGTGGCAATAAACGATACCTTAGTGCAAGTAACTGCTGACGATGCTCCTTTTGGTGGTGTAGGGCATTCAGGAATGGGGCATTATCATGGTATAGAAGGGTTTTTAACGTTCAGTCATGCTAAAAATACGTTAGTATCGGGCTCGTTTAATCCTCGCATTGTTATGCTACTAAAACAAAGCAAACTTATTATTAAGCTTCTAAAGTGGCTTTACATAAAATAATAGGGTGCTGATTTGGTAAAGTTGAATAGGTGTTAACTTGCTAATCAAGATATATTAAAAAGGCTGAATTACATTATGTAATTCAGCCTTTTTTAAATTAGTTTAAAGCTACGGTCTTAAACTCTTAAACTTTAAAATAAGCGACCTTCGCCAGCATAGGTACCCACTTGTATTTTTGCATAAATGGCATCGGCTTTTTCTTTAGCTTCTTCAATTTCTTTAGGCAGCATTTTACGCTCATCAAGTTTACGGCTATGACTCGCTTGCATATTACCGTTGTACTCAGCGATAGTATTCCAAATATATGACTTTTCTAAATCTTTTGGCATACCTAGTCCTTCAAAATACATGAGGGCTAAATTAAATTGCGCTAAAGAGTAATTGTTTGCAGCTGCTTTTTCGTACCAGTTACGTGCCGCTTCATAGTCTCGTGTAACACCCACGCCATTAGCGTACATTACGCCCAAATTAAATTGAGCTGCAGGTAAATTCTTCTTAGCTGCTTTTTCAAATAAGGTAACTGCCATTTGATGATCAAGTTTAACGCCTTTACCTTCGTCGTATAAAACAGCTAGAGCAAACATCGAATCAGCATGGTTCTTTTTAACGCCTTGTTGATAAAGTGCAGCTGCTTTGCGGTAATCGCGTGTTACACCGTATCCACCTTCGTATAATTTGGCTAGTTCGTAAATTCCTGGCGCAAAACCTTTGTCTGCTAGGTATTGGAATTCTTTTAGGGCGACTGCAAATTCACCTTCGTTAGCTGCTCTTATGCCATCTTCTAATGTTGCATGAGCGAAAGGGCTGGCAAGTAAAACGCCAGCAAGAATGAGTGCTTTTAAATTAAACTGTGACATATTAATGTCTCCAATTAGTAATAGTTTCGATAGATTTTAGGGCCAGTACATTTTTTAGATTAAACATCCACTGCTATTTAGGCTCGCCCTTGAGGCGGTTTGCTCTTTGTTGCTCGGTTTTTTAATGAGCTTACTAAGTTACAAACTTCGCGCGGCGATTAAATAGCGCCTAGATAGAACAAATTTTAATCCTAAAAGGTCAACAGGCCATAGTTAAATGCTAATTTATTAAATTTTTGCACTATTTGCACATTATAAACGTTTAATACCCAATACATTTATGTAAAGACTAAATCGGTTACTATAAATAGATGCAAAAAAGGGTGTCTACTGTTATGTTTTACGCCAGCTTTAGTGTAAACGCAAGGCGGTACCTTATAAGATCGTGCGTATAAAATGTAAATAACACCGCGGTGGACTTTCAAGGCAAGCTAATGAGTTTAAGAAGTGTAAGATACAGATTTTATAGAAAATTTAAAGATATAAAAAAAGCCCGTTAGGGCTTTTTTGAGTCATATTAACCGTCACTAATATGAGCAATGTAGCAAGTAAATGTGATATTTGGTGTTATTACTTGGGTCGAGTAAGCAATAACACGAAGCGGCACGTTCTTCTTTTAATGTGTCAGCATCCTTGCTGAATATTCTTCCATAGGCACTGAGGTCGGTACACTTTGTTTCTGATAATGATTATTAGTTAGATTACCGCGCAAGTCAATACTTAATGATAATTATTATCAAATAAGATTTTCATGAGTATAAAATTTTAAATAAGGAAAGTGATGCTTAATAATCTTAAAGCTAAAAAAGTGATAAATGCATGCTTTGCTATCAGCATGGTATTTTTGTGTAGCTGTTCAGCCTCATTCACTTATAACAACTTGAGCTGGCTTTCGTCATTTTGGGTAGATGATTATATTGATTTAAATAAAACACAAAATAAGCAGCTCAAACAGATTATTAACACGACCCAAGCCTGGCACAGAAGTACGCAGCTGCCTGCCTACAAACAAGACATTCAAAATATTAAGGCACTTTTTAACACCACACTAAGCATTGATCAGTTAAAAGAGCAGGTGGTTTTTGCTAAAAAGCATTGGCAAAACCTACTTGAATACGCGCACATGCCTTTAGCTGAGCTTGGGGCAACCTTATCAAGTGAGCAAAGAGAAGAGCTTTTAAACAATATTCAAATAAAAATTAACGACGAACGTGAAGAGTTAAACGAACAAAGCCCGCTTGAGCGAAAAGATGAGCGTTTGGAAGAGCAATTTGAATACTACGAGCAGTGGATAGGAAAGCTTAATAAACAACAAAAAGCGCTGATTAAATCAACTAATGAGCAACATCAAGACTCAGGAGCGTTGTGGTTAGAGTACAAGCAAACCCGTTTGAATGCGGCCAAACAGGTATTTACAAATGCTGAAATTACAAAAAAAGAATTTATAAATCAGTTGAGTACAGTTATTAAAGAGCGCGAACTATATATGAGCGACGCACTATTGAAAACCAATGAAGCAAACTTAGATTTATATATAAATTTACTCTACGAATTAAACTCAACCTTAAATGATAAACAACGTCAAAGCGTTAATGATCAATTTGATGAGTTAATTGAGACCTTAAACGATATAATAAAAAACTAAATTGTGCGTGAATTATTAAGTTTTAAATTAGCTGTTTAGGCTGATTTGTTTTTAAACGCAAAAATGCTTTTTAAAGGGCAATATATGGTTACAGATTTGAAAAGTATCTTAAACACTTGGTATCCCAACAGGGACAACCAAGAATGGGTTTTAGCTACTTTGTACAAAATTGAAGGCTCTAGCTACAGAAAGCTAGGTGCTATGATGCTTATTTCGAGCCTAGGCGAGCGCTTAGGGATGCTTTCGGGTGGTTGTTTAGAAGCTGACATACAGCGCCACGCTAAACAAGTAATGAGTACTTTAAGCAGTAAAACCATTAGTTATGATGCCACCGATGAAGATGATTTAACATTTCAACTTGGCATTGGTTGTGGGGGCATAGTACACATTTTACTGCAGCCTATTCATAAGGCTAATGACTATTTACAGTTAGAGCTTGTATCTAAAGCACTTAATGAGAATAAACCAGGGCGATATCTTCAACAAGTAAGCCCCATTTTGCCAGCCGGTAGTGGTGTATTGACGCAAAATGATGAGTTGCATGGTTTATCAATGAACCGCAAAGCGCAATTGGTAGAATTACAAGGCGCTACATGCTTGCAAACCTCTATTTATCCACCGCCCCACCTATTAATAGTAGGTGGTGGAGCAGATGCAGTTCCGGTTTATACATTTGCCAAACAACTTGGTTGGAGTGTAACGGTATGGGATACACGCGCGGCTAATGCAAAAAGACAATATTTTAAAAATGCAGATGCTATTTTGCGCATCACACCGAGTGAGTTAAAAGAATATTGCATAACTAATAAAGTCGATGCGGCTATTTTAATGGCTCACAGCGTTGAACTTGACGCCAGTACGTTGGCTCAATTTAAAGATGTTCCGTTTAAATATATAGGATTATTGGGTCCTAAGCACAGACGTGAACAAGTTTTAGAGCACGCAAATACGCGTGTTTCACAAATTAAGTCTCCTGTTTTTGGGCCTGTCGGTTTAAATTTAGGCGGCGACTCGCCAGAGAGTATTGCACTATCGCTGATCAGCGAAATACATGCAGTGCTGTGTGATAAAGATGCCCAATCACTAAGTCATTGGGGGCAAGAGCCGTGCTAATTGCAAAAGTTGTTTTAGCCGCAGGTCAATCATCTCGCTTTAACGGCTGTAAATTAACAGCTGATATTGGCTTTGGCAAAACAATGATTGAGCATGCTGTAAATACACTTCAAGCACTTGATGACACGCCCGTGTATGTAGTTACCGGGGCATGGCATAAAGAAGTAGCGCAGGCACTGGCAGGTTATCAAAGCATAGAGCTAATTGAGAACAAGCAATGGAGCCAAGGTTTGGGTAATTCAATCGCGACAGCTTCTCAAACTGTGTTTAAAAATAAGTCCTTTGATGGGATTTTATTTATGCTTGCGGATCAGGTTGAGCTAAAAGTAGCGCACTTAAGTGAGCTAGTTACTGGTTTTAAACGTAATCCATCGCGCTGGTGCGCAAACTATGGCGAGCGTTTAGGTGTACCCGCTATATTCCCAGCGGTTGATTTATCTCAGCTTGCAAGCTTAACTTCAGATAGAGGTGCGCAGCAATTACTGCGTTCCAGCAGTGAGGTCGTTAATACAATTAGTTTAAGTAGTGCGAGTGTAGATATAGATACTCAAAAGCAGCTAAGTAATTTTATAGCTAAAAATGAGTGAAAAAGTAGTCGTAGGGCAAAATAATTTTTAGCTGCGCTAACGCTTTAGTGCAGTGGTTATGGTACTTAGCTGTTAATGTAGCTGATGCGGTAACTATATGTGTTATGGATTAGTAGTTACAACAATCTTAACTGTTATAACCTGCGTTTAAATTAAACAATTTAAACGCAGGTTATAAAGCTTAATCAAGGGGCAAGCTATGGTGACGTTTACAATTAATGGCAAGGTGGTTAAATCACACGCAAGTGAAGATACACCATTATTATGGGTTATTCGCGATGAAATTGGATTAAAAGGTACGAAGTTTGGTTGCGGAATTGCAATGTGTGGTGCGTGTACGGTGCATTTAGATGGGCAAGCAACTCGCTCCTGTGTTTTACCAATTGGCGCTATTGCAGGAAAAAACATTACCACAATTGAAGGGCTTAATAACGAACACCCACTTCAAAAAGCATGGGTTGAAGAGCAAGTACCACAGTGCGGTTATTGTCAGTCTGGGCAAATAATGCAAGCGGCTACATTACTGGCAGCTAACCCAAGTCCTTCAGATGAAGAGATAGTAAGCCATATGAATGGTAACTACTGTCGCTGTATGGCTTATAAACGTATTAAAACTGCTATTCAACGCGCTGCAGATGAGTCACAAAGTGTAGTAAATATATTTGATCCAAATGCACAAGACGCTTAACTGGAGCCGATAATGAAAAAATTATTTCAAAAAAATAGCGAAACCGTTAATTTAAATCGTCGCTCGTTTATGATTGGCACTGCTAGCGCAGGTTTAGTCATGGCGTTTGCCCCTGCGTTATTTTCGGGTTCGCTCAGTGCAAAAGAATCAATTGCGCAACAAGCTTTTTCACCCACCATTTGGTGGACTATGAGCACCGACGGCGCTGTAGAAGTAAGTATTGCAAAAGCTGAAATGGGTCAACATATCGGTACTGCTCTTGCGCGGATTGTGGCTGATGAACTTGAATGTGATTGGGATAAAGTATCAATTACCTACGTAGATACTCATGAAAAATGGGGCTTTATGGTAACGGGTGGTTCGTGGTCTGTATTTCAAAGCTTTAAGCCATTATCCCAAGCCGGCGCTGCGGGTCGAATTGCATTAATAGAAGCTGGAGCTAAATTGCTCGGCGTGCCTGCAGATAAATGTCGTGCTGAAAAGGGCTATATTATTGCAGGCGAAAAATCGGTTAGTTACGCAGACATAGTTAAAAAGGGCGAATTTAATCGTACATTTACTAGTGATGAAGTTGCAAACCTTCCACTAAAACCTGCTAATAAACGTCATTTAACTGGGCTTAAACAAGATTTTAAAGCGCTTGATATACCAGCCAAAACAAATGGTACAGCAGTATATGGGATAGATGTAGAAGTTGAAGGCATGCTGTACGCGCGTCCAGTTATTCCACCAACTCGTTATGGCAGTACAGTAACAAACGTTGATGATAGTGCAGCAAAAGCAATTAAAGGTTACAAAGGCTATGAAATTTTAAATGACCCTAGTAACACAGTTCAAGGCTGGGTTGTTGTATTAGCTGATAGTTACCCAAGTGCCATTAAAGCAGTAGATGCTTTAAAGGTGAGTTATAAAAAGGGTGAGTCAGCAAATATATCTGAAGCTGATATTCAAAAAGAAGGTAAGCGATTATGCGAGCAACGCGACTCGGGTACTTTGTTTGTTGATGAAGGCGATATAAAGAAAACTCAAGCAGACGCTAGTGAGTCGTTAGAATCAATGTATACCACAGCGACAGCGAGTCATTATCAGCTAGAGCCATTAAATGCGGTTGCAGAGTTTAAAGACGGAAATTGGATTATTCATACAGGTAACCAGTGGCAGTCACTTACGTTACCAGCGCTTGCTAAAGCACTCGATATAGAACAAAACAAAGTAATTATTCGTCCTTATTATTTAGGTGGTGGTTTTGGTCGTCGATTATTTGGTGACTGGACTGTACCTGCGGCTCTAACTGCAAAAGCAGTAGGTAAACCAGTAAAACTGGTATTTACACGAGCAGACGATAGTTTATTCGATCAGTCTCGCTCCGCATCTGCTGCAAAAATGACGGCGTCGTTTGATAAAAATGGTACCTTCACAGGAATGGAACATGCATTTGCTGCTGGTTGGCCTACTAAAGCTATGGCACCAGGGTTTTTATCACCGGGTGTTGATGGCAAAGGTAAATTTGATGCATTTTCGGCATCAGGCGCTGATCATTGGTATAGCATGAGCAGTCATCGTGCACGCGCTATTAATAACGAAGTTGCACAAAGCACCTTTAATCCAGGTTGGTTACGTTCAGTAGGGCCAGGTTGGATTGCATGGAGTCTTGAGTCGTTTATTGATGAAATTGCCCATAAGCAAGGCAAAGATCCTGTTCAATTTAGAATTGAAATGTTAGATGGTAAAGGCAAGCAAGCAGGTAAAGCACCTGAGAGCGTTGGCGGAGCACTGCGCTTACGTAATGTGCTTAAAACAGTGTCTGACAAAGTAGCTTCTGTAAAATTGGCGAAAGACGAAGGTATTGGTTTTTCTGTAAGCTCAGGGCAAGAACGTACCATGCCAGCATGGCTTGCAACCGCAGCGCATGTTCACGTTAACCGTGATAGTGGTAAAATAACGCTTAAAAAGCTTTATGTTGTTGTAGATGCGGGCTTAATAGTTCACCCAGATGGCGCACTGGCGCAAATTGAAGGGTCGTTACTATGGGGCAGCAGCCTTGCATTGCATGAGTCAAATACGTATAAAGATGGGCAAGTATCTGCGACTAACTTTAATACTTATTTACCGCTAAGAATGCAAGATGTGCCAGATATGGACATCGAGTTTTTACAAAGCGATGAGTTTCCAGTTGGTTTAGGTGAGCCTGGCGTGATAGGAGTTGCTCCTGCTATTGGTAATGCAGTGTTTAATGCTGTAGGCGTGCGTTTACGTGACCTACCAATGAAGCCAAGCGAACTTAAAAAAGGCTTAAAAGCGTAAAACAAAAATAATTAAAGGGGTATGCTTTAGGCTGCCCCTTTAGTTATTAAATATATTTATGTAATTATTATTTATGTATCAATAGGTAGCGTTGTTTATACCAGTTTGCTTAATTAAACGATTAAGCATTATTGCAAATTGGTATTAGGTTGTTATTACGTGTTGATATTAGTTAAGGTTTATTTATGCTAATCGACCCAACAGGGCGAGAGTTTAGTTACCTACGTTTGTCTATTACTGATGTATGTAATTTTAAGTGTGTTTATTGTTTACCAGATGGTTATCAGGGCGGTCACGACCGGGGCTTCCTCACAATTGATGAAATTAGCAATACGCTTAAAGCGTTTGCACACCATGGTATTGAAAAAGTAAGGATCACTGGCGGAGAGCCAACCCTTAGAAAAGACTTTATAGATGTTGTTCGTGCGGCAAAAGATGTTGCGGGCATAAAAAAAATTGCAATGACCACCAATGGTTTTTCTCTTCATAAGAATATTCATGACTGGGTAGATGCAGGCTTAAACGCTATTAATGTAAGCATTGATAGTTTAGATTCGCGCATGTTTAACACCATTACTGGGCATGACAAATTTACCTCAGTAATGAAAGGTATTGATACTGCGCTTGAAACGGGTATTGATTCAGTAAAAATAAACAGCGTGCTGATGAAGCAATACAACGCAAAAGAGTTTGATACATTTTTAAATTGGGTTAAACACCGCCCCGTCACCATCCGCTTTATAGAATTGATGCAAACAAACGACAACAAAGCCTTTTTTGATGCAAACCATGTTTCTGGGCAAGTTTTAAAAACTCAGCTATTACAAACGGGTTGGCAGCAAGTTGCGCGTAGTGCATCAGCAGGTCCTGCTCAAGAGTTTGCGCATCCTGATTATCAAGGCAGAATTGGTTTAATAATGCCTTACAGCAATGATTTTTGTAGTACCTGTAATCGACTAAGGGTTACAGCAAAAGGAAATCTGCACTTGTGTTTGTTTTCTGAAGAGGGTATTTCGCTAAGAGAATATATGAACGACAGTTCGAATAGTGAATTAATGGCATTGTTATCTCGTTATATTAAAACTAAGAAGCCAACTCACCTTTTACACCAGGGTAATACAGGTATTACTACTAATTTATCCATGTTAGGTGGCTAGTTGTTAAAGCCACTTAGTGATATTAAAGTATCAAACGTGTTTCTAAAATACACTACATTATCCCTAAAATGTAAATAACTGGTTGTATCTACGTGGTTTATATGAACAAAGCTTGTTAAATTGTATTTTCACGTTAAACTTACTTTTTATTTTTATTTTTATTAAGTGATTAGAATGGATATAGCGGCCCTTAATAGCACTAAATCATTAAGAAAGGACGTTCTAAGAGGAATGTGCCTTTGTTTTGGTGTTTTATCGGTTGGATTTGCGGGATTTAATTTAACTGTAAATAACTTTCCATTGCTTGGCTATATCGAAATCTGTTTTTCCATTTATTGTATATTTACTTATATTACACTTATACGCCGCCCATTACAGTTTTGGCAATCCGTTGTAATGTGCGCACTTATCACATTCATCGTTATTTTGGGTACATCTTTGTCGTCGCCTCGTAACGGTGTATATGTATGGTCGTTTGCATTACCTATCTTGTACTACCTACTATTAGGTAAACAATATGGTGTAATTTTCTCTGCAAATTTATTAGTGATCCAAGTGTTTATTTTAGGTAGTCAGTCTACTCTTGCCCCCTTTGAGACTTTTAACTTATCTCTTAATCTACTCTGTGCTTATTTAAGTATTTGGGCGATTTCTCATGTTTTTGAAGGGAGCCGCTCACATTTTTCAAGGCGACTTAAAAATTTAGCGTTACTTGACCCACTAACGGGTGCAGGCAATCGCCTTTCAATGAACCACTACTTTGAAGTTGAACTACAAGATAAGTCACAGTTATATTTGTTTTTACTCGATTTAGACTTTTTTAAGCAGATAAATGATGAGCATGGCCATGGTGTCGGTGACCAAGTACTTATCGAAGTGGCCACTTTACTAAGGGTTGTGCTTGGTAGAGGGTATGTATTTAGAGTAGGCGGTGAAGAGTTTGCTTTATTTAGCTCTTTTGCAAATGAAGAGACTGCACTTAATACCGCTGAACAAATAAGAGCACGTTTTGAAAATACCACATTTGACATTGACGGCCTTGCAATCAATGTTACAACCAGTATTGGTGTCGCAAAATTTAAAAGTACCAATTCATTGGAAAGCTTTGTAAATCAAGCTGATAAACAGTTATACAAAGCAAAGCAATTTGGTCGCAATAAAGTGTATTGTAAGTTTAAAAAAGAAAATGATTACCAGGCAGTCGTTGCGTAAGTCGTGCTACTTAGTACATTTGTTCAAAGTTAGGGATCCCGTTTTCCCAAATCGGTTTATCTTTTCCTAAATGCTCGCGCACAGCATCAAAAAACAACCGGGTCCTTACTGGTAAATCTCGATGCGGATATACGGCATACATCGCACTAAACTCCATGAGTTTCACATCTGTTAATAAAGGCACTAGCTTACCTTGTATTATTTCATCACCAATAATAAATGCAGGGGCGACAAAGTAAGTTGTGCCCGACAATGTTTTCATTAACAATGATTCTGCATCATTTGCCCTAAACACACTTTTTATTTTTTGCTCGCAGCGTTCACCTTTACTATCGTAGTAATCTATAGCTTCTACTCGAATAGAATTACTGGCATAGCTTGCTGCTGGTAATTGCGCTAACTCTTCCATTGTTTTTGGCATACCGTAAGTTTCAATAAACTGTGGCGCAGCTAAAATTAATAACCGGTTACGCGCTATTTTACGTGCGATAAGTGACGAGTCTTTAGGCTCACCTACACGAAAAGCCAAATCAAATCCTTCAGAGACTATATCTACTAATCTATCGTCTAAACGCAGTTCAACTTCTACTTGAGGAAAGCGTTTTTGAAAATCATTAAGCACAGGTTGTAAATAACGACGACCAATAAGTGTTGATGAAGTGATTTTTAAAACGCCGCGCGGCTCTAAATGGTAGTTTTCAGCCATGCGCACGGTTTCGCCGAGCAGCTCTCTAAGCTCAGCTGCTTTTTTGATCATTTCGGCGCCCGCCGCTGTGAGCGAAAATGAACGGGTAGTTCGGTTAAGTAACCTAACGCCTAACTCATCCTCTAAACGGCTAATTTGTTTAGATATAACAGAGCGATCTATGTTGCGTATTTCAGCAGCTTTAGCAAAAGAGCCTTGCTCAACTACTTCAAGTAACATTAAAAGTCGACTTGTTGTATCCATTATTACACCTTAACTAATCTATTGATGCCATTTTGGCATTAATGAATTTAAAAATCTATGGTTTTTACACACGGGTTTAATCCGTATTATGCGAGGCTAATCAACAATGGAGCGTCTTCATGAACAAACATCTAATTGCTGCTGCACTTACTGCGGCATCTTTAACACTTGCGGGTTGTGCTGATGAGAGCACAGCTCAATCAGCACCTGCACAGCAACTTCAACCAATTGATGTAGCACAGGTGCTTGTTAAGCCGGTACAGAGCTGGCACACATATACAACTCGTTTAGAGTCTCCACAAGAAGTTGCTTTAATGCCGCGTGTATCAGGAATCATCGATAGCATTGAATTTAAAGAAGGCGACGTGGTTAAAGAAGGCGATGTTTTATTTCAATTAGATGCTCGCCCATTTGCAGCGGTTGTTGCAAGCTTAAAAGCACAAATTAAAAGTGCAGAAGCCGCACTTGAACAAGCTAAAAGTGAAGACAAACGTGCGGTACGCTTATTAGACCGTAAGGCAATCTCAACTGAGCAAGCACAAGCGCGTACTTCAACACTGCGCCAACGCGAAGCACAGCTTTCTGCACTGCAAGCACAACTTACCTCAGCAGAACTTGATTTAGAATTTACGTCAGTAGTATCACCAATTGATGGCATTATTTCTCGCGCAAATATTACTAAAGGTAATAACGTACTTGCGGGTCAAAGCGTATTAACGTCAATTGTTTCAAACCAAGCTATGTACGCTTACTTTGATGTTGATGAGCGCACATGGAATAGCTCTTTTAATGATGTTACTGCTGCGAGCCACCAAACTGTTGTAATGCAAAAAGTCGGTCAAAGTGATTTTGCATACAAAGGCTACATTAACTTTATTGATAACCAAATTAATTCATCAACGGGCACATTACGTGTACGTGCGGTATTTAATGAAGACAACAACCAATTACGCGCAGGCTCGTTTGCACGTATTAAGCTTGCAGCCAATTCTATTAGCGACGCTATTATTATCCCAGAACGTGCAATTGGTACTGACTTAAAAAATCGCTTTGTACTAACCGTTGGCGAAAACAACGTACTTGAATACAAACTAATTACTATTGGTGAACGTTACGGTGCATTACGTGCGGTTACTTCAGGCCTTAACGAAGGTGATGTAATTGCTGTAAATGGTCCTGCTCGCGTAGGTCCTGGTATGCCAATCTCTCCGCAAACAGTAACAATTGATACAAGCGGTGTGGCATTTACATTGTCAAACGACAACGCACAACTTGTGGCTAAGCAATAAGGTTTATTGATGAAATTTTCGCATTTCTTTATACAGCGCCCAATATTTGCGGCTATGCTGTCGTTGGTTATTTTAATTGCTGGTGGCATATCACTATTCCAATTACCAGTAAGTGAATACCCAGAAGTAGTTCCTCCAACAGTTGTTGTTACCGCCAACTACCCAGGTGCTAACCCTACCGTTATTGCGCAAACAGTGGCAACACCGCTGGAGCAAGAAATTAACGGCACTGAAAACATGTTGTATATGTTTTCGCAAGGTACTAGTGATGGCCGTATGACTCTAACGGTAACTTTTGCGTTAGGTACCGATTTAGACCGTGCTCAAGTACAAGTACAAAACCGTGTAAACAGTGCACTTCCGCGTTTGCCAGAAGAAGTACAGCGTTTAGGTGTTGTGGCTGAAAAGTCATCACCCGATTTAACCATGGTAGTGCATTTATACTCACCTGAAAAAACGCACGACACAGCTTACTTATCTAACTATGCTGATTTAAACATTAAAGATGAAATTGCGCGCTTACCAGGCGTAGGTGATATTCGCATGTTTGGTGCTGGCAAATACTCAATGCGAGTATGGCTAAACCCAGATGCACTTGCTGCACGCGAATTAACAGCAACAGATGTAGTAACAGCACTTCGCTCGCAAAACCAGCAAGTTGCTGCAGGTAGCTTAGGTGCGCAACCAATTTCAAACGACAGTCAATTTCAAATATTGTTAAACGTTAAAGGTCGTTTAAACAGTATTGAAGAATTTGAACAAGTTATTATTAAAGTAGGCGACGAAGGTCAGTTAACGCGTTTATCTGATATAGCCCGTGTTGATTTAGGTCAAGACACTTACGCACTGCGTGCAGAGCTTGACAACCAACCAGCTCTTGCAATGCCAATATTTCAACGTCCAGGTTCAAACGCTATTGAGCTTTCTGATCAAGTACGCGAAACAATGGCGCGCTTATCTAAAGATTTCCCTACTGGTGTTGAATACGACATTGTGTACGACCCTACGGTATTTGTTCGCGGCTCAATTGACGCGGTAATTGCCACTTTGCTTGAAGCAATTGTACTGGTAGTTATTGTTGTTATTGTATTTTTACAAACGTGGCGTGCATCTATTATTCCGCTAATTGCTGTGCCTATTTCACTTATTGGTACATTTGCCGTAATGCAGTGGTTAGGTGTATCAATTAATACCTTGTCGTTGTTTGGTTTAGTTTTGGCCATAGGTATTGTTGTAGATGATGCGATTGTAGTTGTTGAAAACGTAGAGCGTAATATCGAAAAAGGCTTATCGCCACTTGAAGCAACCCGCGTTGCAATGAGCGAAGTAACAGGCCCTATTATTGCCATTGCGCTAGTACTAAGTGCTGTATTTATTCCTACTGCGTTTATTACCGGTTTATCAGGTCAATTTTATAAGCAATTTGCACTTACAATTACAATTTCGACGATTATCTCAGCATTTAACTCATTAACGTTATCGCCTGCACTTGCTGCATTGTTATTAAAATCACACGATGCAAAACCAGATGCGTTCACGCGTTTACTTAATAAATTGTTTGGACGTTGGTTGTTTAAACCATTTAACCGCGTATTTAATCGTGGTGCTAAAGGGTACGAAAAACTGGTACAAAAACTAATCCGTATGACCGTTGTTGTAATGGTGGCTTATATTGCACTTGTTGGCGGCACAATTAAGTTATTTGATACCGTACCAGGTGGCTTTATTCCACAGCAAGACAAACAGTATTTAGTGGCTATTGCGCAGTTACCTGACGCATCAAGCCTTGATCGTACTGAAGACGTACTTGCTCAAATGCAGCAAATTGCATTAGAAGTCCCAGGCGTTGCACATACTGTTGCTTTTCCTGGCTTATCAGTGAACGGTTTTACAAATAGCCCTAACAGCGGCATTGTATTTACACCACTTGAAAGCTTTGACAAACGTACCGATCCGAGCCAATCAGCGATGGCGATAGCGGCGCAGTTGAATAAACGTTTTGCTGCCATTGATGAGGCATTTGTAGCGGTATTTCCACCGCCGCCAATTCAAGGTTTGGGCACTACAGGTGGTTTTAAACTGCAAATAGAAGACAGAGCTAATAAAGGGTTTGAAGCACTATTTAATAGCCTGCAAGCCGTTATTGGTAAAGCGCAACAAGACCCTGCATTAATGGGCCTGTACTCAAGTTTCCGTATCCAAGTTCCACAAATGGATATTGATATTGACCGTGAGCAAGCGCTTATTCAAGGTATTCCACTTGATGAAGTATTTAATGCACTGCAAATTTACTTAGGCTCTGTGTACGTAAATGACTTTAATATGTTTGGTCGTACATACCAAGTAAATGCACAGGCTGATGCTGACTACCGCTTAGACCCTGATCAAATACTTAATTTAAAAGTACGCAACCGCTCAGGTAATATGGTGCCATTAGGCTCTGTATTAACAGTAACACCAACAATTGGTCCTGACCGTGTTATGCATTACAACGGTTACCCAAGTGCTGAGCTAAATGGTAGCCCAGCGCCAGGTTATAGTTCTGATCAAGCACAAGTTGCTATTGAAAAAGTACTCGCAGACACACTACCAACAGGTATTGAGTATGAGTGGACTGAAGTAACGTACCAACAAGTACTTGCCGGTAACACCATGGTTTATGTATTCCCGTTAGTTGTATTACTAGTATTTATGGTACTTGCAGCGCAGTACGAGAGCTTACGTTTACCACTGGCAATTATATTAATTGTACCAATGACTATTTTCTCAGCCTTGTTAGGTGTGTGGTTTGTTGGCTCTGACAACAACATATTTACCCAAATAGCGTTAATAGTGCTGGTCGCGTTGGCTTCTAAAAATGCAATATTGATGGTTGAGTTTGCAAAAGATAGACACGACTCAGGCTTATCGCACTTAGAGGCAATACTTGAGGCATGTCGTATGCGCTTGCGCCCAATATTAATGACGTCGATTGCATTTACAGCAGGTGTTGTACCGTTAGTACTTGCCACCGGTGCGGGCGCCGAAATGCGACACGCAATGGGTAACGCCGTATTCTCAGGCATGATAGGTGTAACCGTGTTTGGTCTATTGTTTACGCCGGTATTTTATATGTTAGTGACTAACAAAAAAGAGAAAGCGCAGGAGAATACTCATGACTAAATTAATGCAAAAAAGGCTTAAAACAAGTCTGACCGCCAGTGCAGTATTAGTCGTTGCGTTTTTAGCAGGGTGTGCGAGTAAAATAGACACCATGAGCGAGCAAAAAGCTGTTAACGAATTTGTTGCTAAAGCTAATATTGCTAGTAACGTTAGCGTTGCTGATGAAACAAACTGGTGGAAAAAGCTTAATTCTGATCAACTAAATGAGCTTGTTACTGGTGCGCTTGCAAATAACTATAATTTGCAAACAAGCCAGCTAACACTTAAAAGTGCATTAGCGCGATTAGGAGAGCAAAAAGCCCAATACCTACCACAAGGTGGCGTAAATGTTGGTGCAGCTCGAAGCGATGCACCAAGCGTTTATGATCGCCAATCAAGTGCAAACGTTGCACTTGATTGGCAGCTAGATTTATTTGGTCGCATTACGGCGTTGGTTGATGCTGCAAATGCATCGGCCATGAGCCAAGCAGAGCAAGTACGTTTACTGCAAATTGAAGTAGTTTCGTCAGTTGTTAAAGGCTTTGTAAGTTATCAAGGTAATGTTGAAAAACAACACATTGTAGCACTTCAAATTGAAGCGCTTGAGCAAAGTATTGACGTTCTTCAAGCCCGTGTTGACGAAGGTGTTGCAAACGAGCTTGATTTAAACCGTACGATGGCGCAGCTTAGGCAGCAACAAGCACTAATACCTGCCATTGAGTATGCAAAATACAGCGATTTATCTGCTCTTGCAGTACTAAGCGGTAAGCTAGCGCAAAATATTGCTATTGAAAACGAGCAAAGCGTGCTTGAACGTGACTTTAGCGTTGCACTAAAAAACGCTAATAATGCCATTGCCTTACGTCCTGATATTAGCCGTGCACTGTTTGACTTTAGCCAAGCAAATAGTTTAAGTGTTGCAGCTAGCAAAGCGTTATTACCCGATATTAGCTTATCTGCATTTGCAGGGGTTGTGAGTATAGACAGCACAGGCTTAAAAAATACCGATCAGCAGTGGCAAGTAGCGCCGCAGTTGCAATGGTCGTTATTAAGCTACCCAGCATTATTAGCACAGCGCGACGCACAGCAGTTTTTAAGTGAAGCCGCATACAGCGATTATCAACAAGTGGTATTAACTGCACTAAGTGAAAGTGAACTTTCACTGCAATTGTTGGTCAATCAGGCACAGCAAAAACGCTTTGCCGATGAGCGCTATGACTTTGCTAATAAAGCATTTTTACAAGCACAAGCAATGTACGAAGAAGGTCAAATTCCTTATCTTGAGTTGTTAGATGCGCGCCAGGATGTTTTAATAGCACAAGAAAATGCTGTTGAAACAACAATTTCTTCACTGCTTGCCAAAGTAAATGCTTACCAGTCATTTAATGGCCAATGGAGTTATGCGTTAAACGACACTAATAAGTAGAGTTATATTGATGCCAAATACTGAAAATTTACATGAATACATTATCCCGCATACGATGCGCGCTATTGTACTGCCAGAACCAAATGAAGCAATTGACTTAGCAGATGCTGAGCTGCCTGTTCCAGACTGTGCAGATAACGAGCTGCTTGTAAAAGTAGAGTACGTTGGTTTAAATCCAGTTGATGGTCAATTTGCTAAAACAGGCTTTTGTAAGTGGCAGTATCCACACATTTTAGGCTTAGATGCCGTAGGTGTTGTGGTTAAAGCTAATAAAGGTGTGTTTCCAAATGTTGGCCAGCGCGTTATGTGGCACGCCAACATTGGTGAGCAAGGTGCTTTGAGCGAATACACCAAAGTACCTAACTTTGCAGTGTCGGTTGTGCCAAGCGGTTTAAATCCGGCCATTGCAGCAACACTTCCATGCGCCGGTATGGCAGCACTTATCAGCTTAGATAAAATAGGCATTAGTGAAGGCGATACTATTTTTATTGAAGGCGGAGCCGGAGCGGTAGGGCAGTTTGCTATTCAATATGCAAAACAGCGTGGCGCAGATGTATTTACCACCGCATCAAAGCGTAACCATAAATTGGTTAAGCAGCTAGGCGCTGATGTGGTTTTTGACTATAGCGATAAAAAACTATGCGAAAAAATCCGCAGAGAACTTGGCCCGCAAGGCTTTGATGCGGTTATTGATACGATAGGTGGTGAGTGTACTCAGCGTAATATTGAGTTAATGCGTTTTTGCGGACGTATTGCCTGCTTAAATCCGCTACCTTGTTTTGATCAAGACTTAATGTATCACCGAGCGCCCAATATTAGCGTTGTATCGATTGGTGGTGCATGGCTTGCTAATAGTTTATGTGCACAACAACGCTTGAGCTTTATGGGCAACCTGTTACTTGAAGGGGCTGTTAGTGGCGACATTAAACACCCAGAAATAACGCCCGTAGACTTTAGTGCTGAGTCAGTATCGCAAGCGCTTAATAAACAACTTGCTGGTGGTTTTACCGGCAAGCAAATTGTTAAAGTTGCTAAGTGAAGCGCTTATACAATTTGATTTAAATTTAAGTAGTTTTAGCTAGATTAACTGATAATGTAGCCTCTACAAATTGAATAAAAACGTAGCCTATTTGTGCTGCGTTTTTTTATGCCCATAAAAAAATAGATACAGCGCTAGCGCTTTTGCTGTTTTATTCATCATTTTAGTCAAAATACTTTTTTTCAGCGTACAACTGTAAGCCTTTGTGTTTCAATAGTTTACGTTCAGGTAAAGAAAATAAATTGAAAAAACTGTTAATTAATTGAATAGAGTAATTGATCTAAACGATTTTTTATGACGTAATGTAGGTATTATTTGGCTGGTCGGATGAGTTCAATCATGAGTTTACGTACAAAACTAAAAAAAGTATTACCAAGTATTTCTATCACAGAACAAGAAGCGCTAGACGCGGGTGATGTATGGCTTGAAGGTTCTATCTACCAAGGTAAACCTGATTTCAGTGCACTTCGCGACGTACCTGCTGCTACATTAAGCGCAGACGAGCAAGCATTCTTAGACGGTCCAGTAAAAGAGTTATTGGGCATGATTGACGATTCAGTGATTCAAAACGGCATTCATTTACCAAATGACATCTTAGAATTTTTGAAAAAAGAGCGTTTTTTCTCGCTTATCATTCCTAAGTCGTTTGGTGGTTTAGAGTTTAGCCCTTATGCAAACTCTACCATTGTTGGCACAATTGCGACTAAAAGCTCAGCAGTTGCGGTAACCGTAATGGTTCCTAACTCGTTAGGCCCAGGTGAGTTATTACTTCACTTTGGTACGCAAGAACAACAAGCACATTACTTACCACGGCTAGCAAATGGTACAGACATTCCATGTTTTGCATTAACAAGCCCAGAAGCGGGTTCTGATGCAGGTGGTATTCCTGATGTTGGTAAAGTAACTAAAGGTATGTACAACGGCGAAGAAGTCCTTGGTTTAGAAATTACCTGGGACAAGCGCTACATTACACTTGCACCCATTGCTACCGTACTTGGTTTAGCATTTAAAGTAGTTGACCCTGATGGTCTGCTAGGTGGTAAAGAAAACCTAGGCATTACCTGTGCACTTATTCCTAAAGAGCACCCAGGTGTAGAGCTTGGTAATCGCCACGACCCAATGGGTATTCGTTTTTACAACGGTACTACACGTGGTAACAAAGTATTTGTACCAATGGATTTTGTTATTGGTGGACAGAAAAACATCGGCCGTGGTTGGCAAATGCTGGTTAGCTGTTTAGGTGCTGGCCGTGGTATTTCATTACCTGCGCTAGGTGTTAGTACAGCACAAGTTGCATTTAAATCAGCATCTGAATATGCAGCAGTGCGTGAACAGTTTGGTTTAGCCATTGGCCAGTTTGAAGGTATTCAAGAAAAACTAGCTGACATTGCAGGTAAAACATACCTACAAGAAGCAATGCGCGTACTTACAACTGAAGGCTTAGGCATGGGCTTAAAACCATCAGTTGTTACAGCAATCGCTAAATACCATATGACAGAGCTTGGTCGCGACGTACTTGATTCAGCAATGGATATTCAAGCGGGTAAAGCGATTCAAAACGGTCCACAAAATACATTAGCAAGTGGTTATGTTGCTCAGCCGATTGCCATTACGGTAGAAGGCGCGAACATTCTTACACGTAACCTAATGATCTTTGGTCAAGGTGTTATGCGTTGTCACCCATATTTACAATCTATGGTTGAGTCAATTCACAGTGAAGACAAAGGCGCAGATAAAGAATTTAACGGCATTTTACGTAAAACAATTGGCTACAGCACAGCAAACAGCTTACGTGCTTTCCGCCTTGGTGTTTTACCATTTACAGCAAGTGCTAATTCTGAATTACCAGAAGTACGTGACTACGAAAAAGCAGTACATAAATTATCTGCAAAACTTGCAGTGTACGCAGACTTTTCGTTACTTGTACTTGGTGGTAAGTTAAAACAAGCAGAAATGCTATCGGCACGTTTAGGTGATGTAATGAGCTTCTTATATGCAGCTATGGCATCAATTAAATACTACGAGCAAAAAGTATCAAGTAGTGACCGTGAGCAAGCAGCGCCGTATTTCCATTACGCGACTCGTTTTGCACTACAAAGTGCTGAAGAAGCATTGCATAAGTTTTTAGATAACTTCCCTGCAAGTGGTACACGTAAGTTTATTCGTTTCATTACAATGAACTACTCAACTAAAATGCCAAAAATTAGCGACGATTTAATCCGCGAACTAGCTAAGCAAGCTCAGCTAGATACCGCATTTAAAGCGCAAATCACGCATTTAGTTAAACCAGTAGTGGGCGATGGCCATCATATTAATGAGCAAGCTTACAAAGCTAAAATGGCATCACTTGGCGAGCTGGCTAAAGTTAAAAAAGCACTACGTGCTAAAGTAATTAAACCAGGTGCACGTTTTAACATTACGCTTGATAACGCACTAGCGGCGAACGTAATTACCCAAGCTGAACACGTTCAGTTAATTGATTACAACATCAAACGTGAAAAGGCGATTCGTGTAGATGAGTTCGATTTTGATATGAACATACTAGATGATAACGCACAGCCAATTAACCCGCTTAAAAGCGTAGTTAATCAGTAAGTTAAAGTAATTAAATTCAATGATGCAAAGCGCCCGCAGTATCGGCGCTTTTATTTTTGAGTAAATAATTAGTGTGGGGCCCCGCTTGTGTAAAAACAAGCGGGGCTTTTTTATGTGTTATTTAAAGTAGAAATAGATGACGGTATTGGTTTGAAAGTGAATATGTATCTGTAGAGGATTAAAAAGAGACGCTTATAATCTTGAAAAAGGGCTAACAACCCCGTTAGCACCTTGCTGTAGTACATGGGTATAAATTTGTGTAGTTTTAACATCAGAATGGCCAAGCTGAGCTTGAACAGTTCTTATATCGGCGCCACTTTGCAGTAGATGAGTAGCAAAAGAGTGTCTCAATGTATGAGGTGTTATTATTTTTGTTAACCCTGATTTTTGGACGGCTTTTTTAATCTCTTTTCTAATACAAGAGTGATGAAAATGATGTCGCCTTATTTCACCACTTTGAGGATCTGAACTTAATATATGAGAAGGAAATAAATATTGCCACGCAAGCGATTTTGCGGCACTTGGATATTTTTTTGTTAAAGCATATGGCATCCATACGCCAGAATATTCCGTATTATTTAAATCCAGTTTTAAATAGTCATCAACGTTCAAAATTTGATTTCTCAGCATAGGAATTAGCTCTGTGGCCAGCGTAACAATGCGGTGTTTATTACCTTTCCATTCCATACTTGAATGCATTTATAATCAAAATCAATATCTTTTACTCTTAATTGCACCGCTTCCATTACTCTTAAGCCACTTCCATACATAAGGGCTGCAATTAAATAATAGCGCTTATTTAAATGAGCCATCAACATTTTAACTTCCTCTGGGGTCATCACTACAGGGAGCTTTGCTTGTTTTTTACTACGGGCAAAATTTAAATTTAATGAGAGTTCTTTTTTTATTATGTGCTTGTATAAAAATGACAATGAATTGAGTGCGGTGGCTTGCGTACGTGGTGCAACGTTTTGCTTTAACACTAAATGTTCTAAGTAGCGTTCGACTTCATTGTCCCCCATTGAGGCGGGATGGCGTTTATTATGAAAATGGATATAAGATGCAATCCATCTTAGGTAGGTATCTACGGTGCGTAATGAATACTGACGTACCAACATATAATCGGCTATATAATTTAAAAATGGGGAACGTGTTTTCATACTATTACCAATAATGGTGCTGTTTTTATATACAGTATAGTTGTGATGCACACATATTCAAGAAAATGAGCGGCGAGCGCATTTTGTCTTTTATTGAGAGTTTGAATGCTAATAAAAATTATATATAGCAATGTGTTAAGTTATTTGGTAAAAATGATTTATAAAATACATGAGCGTATCGTTGGCAGAAATATGCGCGATGAGCGCACTATTAAATTGTTATATGCTTATGAAAGTTTGGAGTTTAAATTTTGAGTATTGAGTTAAATCAGCAAGTGTGTTGTGAACATTATGGTGCTCAATACTTACCAGTGGAAACAGGTCAACTTGTAACTATCTCAAAAGGCATTTATGAAGGGGTAAACCCAGTAGAAGGAGTTCGTTATCCTTCTCCAGAACATATGAGTGGTTGGTGGTTAACTACCGATGAATACGATGGAAATATTGATTCATTGATTACAGTTCACTTCCAACATGTTATTGAAAAGCGTCCTGAATTAGCACTATATATGGCATTACCATTTGGTTATCGTTTTAACTTAGGTGGTGAAACTGAGCATGTATGGTTTGATCAGGAAGTGGCGCAAGAAAGCATATAACAAGCCATTGCAAAGGACTTTTAACAGTTGGCTTCCTTCGCTTCGCTCGTTATTATAGCCAACAATTAAAAGCCCCTGAATGGGGCGTTAGGTAACACCAAGAATGATTCGCATCGTTGAACGTATGAATGACAGCATAAAGGTAGGATATCTTTATCTAATATTAGGGTTAGCATGCATTACCATATGTATATTTGTTAGTTTTAATACTTATTCATTTCTCGAAAAAGCAAATTCAACGAATGGTGTTGTTATCGA
This sequence comes from Pseudoalteromonas sp. SG43-5, assembly GCF_014164345.1. Classification (NCBI taxonomy): domain Bacteria; kingdom Pseudomonadati; phylum Pseudomonadota; class Gammaproteobacteria; order Alteromonadales; family Pseudoalteromonadaceae; genus Pseudoalteromonas; species Pseudoalteromonas sp. SG43-5. The sequence continues at coordinate 426 of NZ_JACJFA010000003.1, read as the reverse complement.
ACTAGTAAAAAAGCATTCCTCAAAATCATCTTTATATCCAAAAATTGAGTTTACGGATCTTAATGGTAATTCAATTGTGTTTACTTCCAGTTTTGGTCTTAGTCCCTCAATCAATACTTATCAAAAAGGTGATGTAGTTAAAGTTTTATACCAAAGCAATTCAACTGATTCTGCCAAGGTTTCCAGTTTTTTTTCACTGTGGGGGATCAGTTTTCTATTATTTATCGTTGGCAGTGTTTTCACATTTTCAAGCATTAGAAAAGTTGTTAAATTAAACGCAAGCACTGTGGATAGTGTTACCTAACAAGTGACTATGGTGTCAATTCCTAATTTCAAACCATTTTAGGATCCCACATGACACCATCCCTCACCATAGAATTTATGATTACTATAAGCTTTCTTATACAGGCAATAATAGCCACTTTT
>NZ_JACJFA010000039.1:0-3302 GCF_014164345.1 Pseudoalteromonas sp. SG43-5 | reverse complement strand
AAAAAAGAATGGTAGCAGTACCATTCAGTGCCATTTGATTAACGTTTTACGTTGATTGATTGGTATCTACTTTAGTATTCAATATTAACTTCTGGCGAAGTTAAACTGTCACAAAACAAAGACCCGTTTGGGTTGTATGGTTAAGTGACTAAGCGTACACGGTGGATGCCTTGGCAGTTGGAGGCGATGAAGGACGTATTAACTTGCGATAAGCCTAGTCAAGCTAGTAAAAAGCGCTTGAGACTAGGATTTCCGAATGGGGAAACCCACCTGCTTGCAGGTATCGTTAACTGAATACATAGGTTAACGAGGCGAACGCGGAGAACTGAAACATCTAAGTACCCGTAGGAAAAGAAATCAACCGAGATTCCGAAAGTAGCGGCGAGCGAAATCGGAACAGCCCTTAAGCTTATTATGTGTTAATGGAAGGCTCTGGAAAGTGCCACGATACAGGGTGATAGTCCCGTACATGAAAAGACATTTTAAGTGAAATCGAGTAGGTCGGAGCACGTGAAACTTTGACTGAATATAGGTGGACCATCATCTAAGGCTAAATACTCCCAACTGACCGATAGTGAACCAGTACCGTGAGGGAAAGGCGAAAAGAACCCCTGTGAGGGGAGTGAAATAGAACCTGAAACCGTGTACGTACAAGCAGTAGGAGCCCACTTGTTGGGTGACTGCGTACCTTTTGTATAATGGGTCAGCGACTTATATTTTGTAGCGAGGTTAACCGAATAGGGTAGCCGTAGGGAAACCGAGTCTTAACTGGGCGACTAGTTGCAAGGTATAGACCCGAAACCCGGTGATCTAGCCATGGGCAGGTTGAAGGTTGAGTAACATCAACTGGAGGACCGAACCCACTAACGTTGAAAAGTTAGGGGATGACCTGTGGCTAGGAGTGAAAGGCTAATCAAACCGGGAGATAGCTGGTTCTCCCCGAAATCTATTTAGGTAGAGCCTCGGACGAATACTTACGGGGGTAGAGCACTGTTAAGGCTAGGGGGTCATCCCGACTTACCAACCCTTTGCAAACTCCGAATACCGTAAAGTAATATCCGGGAGACACACGGCGGGTGCTAACGTCCGTCGTGAAGAGGGAAACAACCCAGACCGCCAGCTAAGGTCCCAAAGTCATAGTTAAGTGGGAAACGATGTGGAAAGGCCCAGACAGCCAGGAGGTTGGCTTAGAAGCAGCCATCCTTTAAAGAAAGCGTAATAGCTCACTGGTCGAGTCGGTCTGCGCGGAAGATGTAACGGGGCTAAACTATGCACCGAAGCTGCGGATTCAGAATTTATTCTGAGTGGTAGGGGAGCGTTCTGTAAGCGGTTGAAGGTGTACCGGGAGGTATGCTGGACGTATCAGAAGTGCGAATGCTGACATGAGTAACGATAATGGGAGTGAAAAACTCCCACGCCGGAAGACCAAGGGTTCCTATCCCATGTTAATCAGGGTAGGGTAAGTCGACCCCTAAGGCGAGGCCGAAAGGCGTAGTCGATGGGAAACAGATTAATATTTCTGTACTCGATATAATTGCGATGGGGGGACGGAGCAGGCTAAACAAGCATGGCGTTGGTAGTCCATGTGAAAGTGAGTAGGTTGGCGACTTAGGTAAATCCGGGTTGCTATTAAGACTGAGACACGAGACGAGTCACTAAGGTGATGAAGTTGTTGATGCCATACTTCCAGGAAAAGCCTCTAAGCTTCAGATTATATGGAATCGTACCCCAAACCGACACAGGTGGTCAGGTAGAGAATACTAAGGCGCTTGAGAGAACTCGGGTGAAGGAACTAGGCAAAATCGTACCGTAACTTCGGGAGAAGGTACGCTCCTATCTGTGATGAGACTTGCTCTCTAAGCGGACGGGAGCCGCAGTGACCAGGTGGCTGGGACTGTTTATTAAAAACACAGCACTGTGCAAAATCGCAAGATGACGTATACGGTGTGACACCTGCCCGGTGCCGGAAGGTTAATTGATGGGGTTATCCTTAGGGAGAAGCTCTTGATCGAAGCCCCGGTAAACGGCGGCCGTAACTATAACGGTCCTAAGGTAGCGAAATTCCTTGTCGGGTAAGTTCCGACCTGCACGAATGGTGTAACCATGGCCACGCTGTCTCCACCCGAGACTCAGTGAAATTGAAATCGCAGTGAAGATGCTGTGTACCCGCGGCTAGACGGAAAGACCCCGTGAACCTTTACTACAGCTTGGCACTGAACATTGAACCTACATGTGTAGGATAGGTGGGAGACTTTGAAGCAGCGACGCTAGTTGTTGTGGAGTCGTCCTTGAAATACCACCCTTGTAGTTTTGATGTTCTAACGTTGGCCCCTGAATCGGGGTTACGGACAGTGCCTGGTGGGTAGTTTGACTGGGGCGGTCTCCTCCTAAAGAGTAACGGAGGAGCACGAAGGTTGGCTAAGTACGGTCGGACATCGTACGGTTAGTGTAATGGTAGAAGCCAGCTTAACTGCGAGACAGACACGTCGAGCAGGTACGAAAGTAGGTCATAGTGATCCGGTGGTTCTGAATGGAAGGGCCATCGCTCAACGGATAAAAGGTACTCCGGGGATAACAGGCTGATACCGCCCAAGAGTTCATATCGACGGCGGTGTTTGGCACCTCGATGTCGGCTCATCACATCCTGGGGCTGAAGTCGGTCCCAAGGGTATGGCTGTTCGCCATTTAAAGTGGTACGCGAGCTGGGTTTAGAACGTCGTGAGACAGTTCGGTCCCTATCTGCCGTGGGCGTTTGAGAATTGAGAGGGGTTGCTCCTAGTACGAGAGGACCGGAGTGAACGAACCGCTGGTGTTCGGGTTGTCATGCCAATGGCATTGCCCGGTAGCTACGTTCGGAACTGATAAGCGCTGAAAGCATCTAAGCGCGAAGCAGGCCTCGAGATGAGTTCTCACTAGACTTTTAAAGTCTCTGAAGGGCCGTTGAAGACTACAACGTTGATAGGCAAGATGTGGAAGTGGTGTGAGCCATTAAGCTAACTTGTACTAATTACCCGTGAGGCTTAACCATACAACGCCAAACGCGTTTTATGCGACAGTTTGACAGAAGTTAATATGACTAAAGTAGAAATTACTTAGAAAGACTTAAAAAATATTATCAGATATTTTCCAAATTCAGTTAGTGCGTAGCGATACGGATTAACGCCCAAATTTGCTTGGTGACAATAGCGTTTTGGACCCACCTGACTCCATGCCGAACTCAGTAGTGAAACGAAACAGCGCCGATGATAGTGTAGCATTTGCTATGTGAAAGTAGGACATTACCAGGCTTCAAATTGTAGAGA
>NZ_JACJFA010000038.1:0-13148 GCF_014164345.1 Pseudoalteromonas sp. SG43-5 | reverse complement strand
AAAGTGGCTATTATTGCCTGTATAAGAAAGCTTATAGTAATCATAAATTCTATGGTGAGGGATGGTGTCATGTGGGATCCTAAAATGGTTTGAAATTAGGAATTGACACCATAGTCACTTGTTATGTGTAAATTTTTAACTGAACTTTGCCGTTTATAATTTCTAAGTTACCAAACTCACCTACAACCTTAAAGCCCTGATTTGTTTCAATTAACGAGTCTATATTGCCATAATCAAATGAACCATCTATATCATTGTTTGGTTTAACACTACTTTGTTCAACAAGCCCTGAATATGAAGTAAAACCCGTAAATTGAATTTCACATTTACGGTAGCAAGTATATTCATCAGGTTTTGGATTTAGATAATGAGGTGAATCAGGCCAAATGCTAGCCTCAATTTTGAATGTGATTTCAGTTGTATTTGAACTCCAACCGAGAACAAACGAATCATTGAAATCTATACCTTTGAAAATATCCATATACTTGATGATATCCGTTTACACCTGACAATTTAGTCTACGACATTTGTCGTTTTACAAACCGACAAATGTCTTTATATTACAATGATTTTATCCTAGCTATAAAATAAACAACTGTAAACAGTTAGTTAGCTTCGCCTTACCTTTTCTAAATGTAGCAAAACCCCAAAACGGTGGAGAGCAGTAATATCAGACAAATCGTTGTTTAGTTATACCCGTTGATTATTAATTAACAGGTTATATTTTAAATATCTGTGTTTAAACCAATAACGCGTACACTCTATAACCCTTAAACCTGTAACTCGTTATTACTTATAAAATTAGTTAAAAATCACAATCACCTTCTATTGAATCCTGTGTATTTTTACTTCATATTAAATATTCTTATTTCTCACTTATTATGCTGTTATGTCATTTTTAAAATTTAGCCATGCACTTATCCTCACACTTGCTAGTACCCTACCGCTTACAAGCCATGCTGCGCTTGATAAAAATGAGCGTGAAATAGTAAAACAGGTCGATAAAAATATTCCCCAAGCACTTAAAGAAATAGAGCAAGCCGTAAATATTAATAGCGGTTCGCTTAATATTGAAGGTGTAAAAAAAGTAGGCGCGCTGACAAGTGAGCAACTTAAGGCCATTGGTTTTAAAGTAGAATGGTTGGATGGCAGTGCGTTTAACCGCGCAGGACATGTACTGGCAACCCATGAGAGTAAAAACCCCGATGCAATAAAAATACTGATGATCGGCCATCTAGATACGGTATTTGCCAAAAACGATAACTTTACTACCTACAAACAACTTGATGCCGATACAGCCAGTGGCCCAGGCGTTGCCGATATGAAAGGCGGTAACACGATAATAATTACCGCACTTAAAAGCTTACAAGCCCTTAATTTACTCGAAAATGTAAGCATAAAAGTATTGCTGACTGGCGATGAAGAAAGCAGCGGTCGCCCACTTAGCTTATCTAAACAAGCTATTGTTGATGCAGCAATTTGGGCTGACGTAGCGCTTGGCTATGAAAATGGCGATAACAATATAAAAACAGCTATGGCGGCGCGCCGTGGTTATACCGGCTGGACGCTAAATGTAACGGCAAATGCAGCGCATTCGTCGCAAATATTTAGCGACAGCGTTGGTTATGGCGCTATTTACGAAGCATCACGCATTTTAAATGATTTTAGAGAGCAACTTGCCACGCAACCTAATTTAACATTTAACCCAGGGCTTATTGTGGGCGGTACCAATGCCGACTACGACAGTGCTAACTCGTCAGCAACGGCGTTTGGTAAAAGCAATGTAATTGCACAAACCGTGCATGTTGCAGGTGATTTACGCGCACTTTCGCCAAAGCAGGTAGAAAGCGCTAAAAGGGTTATGCTACAAATTGTGGCTAAAAACTTAGATGGCAGTAAAGCAGAGCTTATTTTTGAAGATGGTTATCCGCCAATGGCATTAACTGATGGCAATAAAAAGCTATTAGAATTATACAGCGACGCAAGCCACGACTTAGGCTTCAACAAAGTAGTAGCCGCCAATCCACGCAATGCAGGTGCGGCTGATATTTCGTTTGCGGCAAACCATGTTGATATGGCACTTGATGGTTTAGGCTTGATGGGCAGCGGTGCGCACACTAAAAACGAAACAGCCGATTTAACCAGCCTTGATAAAAACATTAAAAAAACGGCATTACTCATTCATAGATTAGGAAAACTGTAATAGTAAATGTATTTTAAAGATGAGCGTAGGCCAAATAATAACCGTTCTACGCTTGTACTTACTTTTAAGACATTATTTTATACAGTAATTCTCGCACTGTGGCCGGTTCAAACGGTTTATCACAAATAGCATCAACTCCCGCTTGAGCAATATTAGCTAGGTGAGTGTCGTTTGCCTCTGAGCTCACCATTAAAATAGGAATATGTGAGTAGCTATTTGAGCTTCTAACGGCTTCTGTTAGTTCTCGCCCGTCCATTTCTGGCATGTTGTAGTCGGTTACTATTAAGTCAAACGGTTGGTTATTCAAGTGCTCAATAGCTTCTTTACCGTTTTCAGCTTCTATTGGTGCAGGTATTCCCATCCCTGCAAGTACACGTATTATGTGTTTACGCGCAAAGCGGCTGTCGTCTACCACTAAAACTCGCAGCAGCGTTACGTCAAAATGATCAAGTTCTACTTCTTCTTCGCTTATAATATCAAGGGTTGCTTTGAGTGCGCGGGTAATGGCTTTTGCGCTAAAAGGCTTTGGCAAAATAGCCAGCACACCCGATTGGCGTAATTGCTCAAGGTATTTTTTATTACGCTCACTCGATATAAGCATAAAAGGTTGATGCTCGGTGATAGGGTTTGATCTTATTTCTTGCAATAGTGAGTCGGCTGTCCCGTCAGATAAATACATAGAGCTTATAACTAGATCAGGGTGATAACTTGCTAATAAGCTAAGCGCTTGTGTTTGTGTAGATGCAGTTTCAACTTGTTTTACACCACTTTCTAAAAGCGATTTTATTATTATTTTTTGCTGAACCTCTGAAGGCTCTACAAGTAAAATGGACAAGTTTGCTATTGCAGTTAAGTCGCTCATTCAGATCTCTTTAGTATTGTTATAATCAGGATAATAATAACATTTTTGACTCGTTAATATTATATAAAGAGATTGTAATATTTAAGAAAACATTACCAACCCCTTTAAAATATAGCACTTATTAATTAGATTGAATGTAATCTAATGCATTCATTTTTTTATATGTGACGTTAGCGTGTAAAATATGTGCAGGTTCAGGGTCAACCACTTCAACAGGAATGTCGTAATTTCGGGCTATTTCAATTGCCATTTGCGTAATATTAACGCTAAACGAGGTGCCCATAAATACAATTTTATCGGCGTTGAGCATACGCTGTTGTGCTTGTGTTATTCTGTAAAGCTCGGTGTAGTATTCGTCAAATAATAAAACAAAGGGCTTAAATGAATGGTTTAGCTCAGGCGTTTGGTTTTGAATATTAAATAGCTCAAAAAGAGACTCTTGCAGGCGGCTTTCGTCTACGCTATCCCACGGGGTGGCAAGTGGCGTGACAGGCTCACCTTGCTCATGAAATAAGGTCATTTGATCAAGCCTGCCGTGTATCGCTATGTAATTTTTGTTACCCGCTTTGCCATCAAGCCCATCTATGTTTTGAGTAATTAGGTTTTTGTCACTTAGCCAATGGTGTACGTCGTTTGGGCCATGGTTGCGATACGTTGCAAAGCGATGGTAATACCATGCTAAAAACTCTTTTGGGGCGTTTTGATACATTGCGCGCGTTGCCATTTCCATAGGCGTATAATTTTTACTGCCAATGGTCCAATAACCATCCTCCCCTCTAAAGGTGGGAATACCACTGGCTGCGCTGACTCCCGCTCCTGTAATGTAAAGAGTGTTCACTTTTCAACCTCGTAACCGAGCACGTTAGCGCTTACTTGCTGATTATTATCTATGCCGCCAATTCGATATAAAACCCCACTGTGCTCAAGTAAGCCACGATGATCCATGCTCTTTACTTCAACTGGGGATAAAATCTGCCATTTGTTTTTTTCGATACTAAAGCGCCAAACATGGTCACTTGCTGGTGCAGGTTTGCCGTCGTAACCTATTGCGCTGTAGTTATATGGGTTATTAGAGCCTGCCATCATATAAATATTGCCATTATAGCTGGTGGCTGCCATTCGGTAGTGAGCAGTGCCTGTTGGATGTGGCAAGGTACGCCAATCTATTTTTTGTGGGTTAGTTGAATCTATTGTGCCTTTTAAGCACTGTGCTACACCTGCAAACGAGCGACGCGAATCAGGATTAGCTTGTGTTTTAACGCCATCACAAATAACAATGGTGTTACCACTAATAGCAGCGGCTTGGCCAAATACGGGCTCACCTAAAAATGGCGAGGCTTGTTGCCATGTATTATTTTGCGTGTCGTATACTTGTACTAAGTTTACGTTGCCGTCGTTATGCCAACCGCTAATTAGATAAATGTAACGCGCTTTGTAGCTCAGCGCTACGCTATCGTCTACGGGTACTGGCATGCTCGCAAGATGAGTGTAGGTATCTTTTATTACGTCGTACCTATATACGTCGGGGCTTGAAACTTCAGTATGATCCTCTGCTACCGTATAGCCGCCAAAAACATAAGCGTACTCGCCTAAGCCGACTGCGGTGCTTGCTAAGCGCCCTTTTAATGGCAAGCTTGAAGGCACACCAGTTTTAGATTGCCACTGTGAATCGCCAACTTTAAGCGTCCACACTTTGTTATGCACTGACGAGTATTGTTTATCGCGCCCCAGCCCCATAAAGCTTAAAAAGTAGGGCTGGTTTTTTACAATAACTTTAGCCACAGCATTATTTGCAACAGGCTCAGGTAAAGCGGGAAGGCTTGCTAACGCAAGAGAAAAAAGAAGGCTCATAAGGCAAATAATTTAATAAGAATTAATACGCTCAGATTAAATTATTTTAGCCTTGTGAGCCAGTATTGTTATATCAAAATAATCAAACGCTTTTGATTAGTAACCATATTAGTAGGCAATACTAATATGCTGATTTACGTGCGCTGCATTTTGCGCTACATCAACCATTGCTGTTGCGTAATCAGTGACCGAAACTTTGCTTTCGCCTGCATCATTAGTAAAAAATGTATTACTGCCTATACGGTAATTGCCTTCATTATCACCCAGACATAACTTGTGCAGTTTATTTATCAAGGAACTACCTACAAACTGCTGTAAGAGCATTTATAGATTTTTAACGCAGCGCTGGAAAACCGCTATTAAAAATGTGGCGGTAAGTAATGTATTGTAGTTAAGGGCGTTGTGAAGATGAGCTGTCTAAGGTGGTAGTTCAGCATAATTTTTTAAGGTAAATAGGTTACGTTATCTAAGCCTTGTTGTTTATTTTTGTACATAGCTTGATCAGCATATTTTATAAGTTCATGATCTGTTTGTCCGTGCTCTGGGTAGTTTGCAATGCCAATACTGGGGGAAATATTTAGTAGTACGTCATCTAACTTAAAGACAGCTTTAAACTCAGTGAGGACTTTATTTTTTATTCTGACGGTTTCGTGGCTAGAACTTAAATTATCTAAAATAATTAAAAATTCGTCTCCACCTAAACGCCCTACTGTGTCGTAATGCCTAACCGACGCTGAAAGCCTTTTTGCTATAGCACATAAAAGCTTATCGCCAGTTTCGTGTCCGTGGGTGTCGTTTACTGCTTTAAAGCCATTTATGTCTATAAACAGTAAAGAAAAAAATGTGTTGTTTGTAGTTGCACTAATAATTACTTTTTCTAATCGCTCCATCAATAAAGAGCGATTAGGCAAACCAGTTAACACATCGTGCCGAGCCATGTAATGGAGCTGCTCTTCCATTACTTTTCGCTCAGTTATATCGTGCGCTACTGCAATTCTTACTTGATGTTGCTCTGACCAACGAACAGACCATAATATATGGACTAATTGACCATCTTTTCTCATCCAGCGGTTTTCAAAGCGAGGGTTTACCGTTTCGCCAGACAATAGCGAAGTTACGGCGTTATGCGTTTTGTAATGATCACCTTCGTAAACATAGTTAATCATCTTTTTGCCTACAACTTCGTCGGCCGTATAACCAAAAATTTGCTCAAATGCTGCGCTTACAAAAACAAATGTGCCTTGTTTATCTACCACACAAACGGCATCAAGCATTAAATCGAGTACTTCTTCTACATTAATTAATTCATTTTTTATCATACTTTGGTGCCTTTAAAGCAAAACCAAGCAAATTTAAGTATTCTATATAGCTTTAACAAAAGCAAAGATAATTAAACCACAATCGCAGATAACACAGGGCTAGGTATAAATTGTGCCCATATAATTAATATTGCTTTGAGAAGCATGACACGAAAAAGTTAAGATTAAATATTTAATAACCATAAATACTTTGAAGTTATTCTGGAATAGACTAAATTTCAAGTCGTATATAAACATATAACTATCAGCTATTTACATTTTACTGACTCTTTAATAAATATACTTATAAAGTTCATTTAACTATATTTTTACAGTTCAATTGGGCGAAATTAGACCTTTTAACTACTACAAAATTAGTTACCTTGATTTAATCTCATTTATGCTTTTACACTGTTAATGTATGTTAATATTGTGTGATATCACATGTATTACAAAAACAAAGACTGTTTTTGATTTTTTGATTGCGCAGGAGACTTTTGGGTGAAAATATCACAACGTTTGTTTTGGCCATTACTTTTTGTTTGCCCTCTCCTAACGGCCGAGCCGTTTGAAGATGAAGACCTCGACCTTGATGCTTTAATGGGCATGGATGTACAAGCAACTTCTGCGATGAAAAGAGCACAATCAGCATTTGATACCGCTTCATCTATTTATGTATTAAGTAAAGAACAAATTACTAACTCTGGTGCTACATCAGTACCTGAAGCACTGAAAATGGTGCCTGGTTTAATTGTACGTCAGCTCGATAACAATCAATGGGCTATTTCATCAAGAGGTATCGCCTCTCGATTTTCTAGCAAACTATTGGTTATGATTGACGGACAAAGCTTATATACCCCAAAATTTGCTGCAGTTTATTGGGAAACACTCAACGTTCCTTTGTATGACATTGAACGCATTGAAGTAATACGCGGACAAGGCGGATCACTTTGGGGTAGTAACGCAAATAATGGCGTGATTAATATCATTACTAAAAACAGTATTGATACTCGCGGTGGATACGCAAACGTAACAACTGGTAATCAAATAAATGTTGATGCAAATCTTCGTTACGGTGGTGATATAAGTAACATAGGCAGCTACCGTGTGTATGGTCATGTAAAAGATGCGAATGAATCAAAAAAAGGGATCTTACTCGCACCTAACGATACAACTAAACAAAATTCTTTAGGTTTTCGGGCTGACTTTACCCCTAATGATGAGTGGTCTGCGCTACTACAGGGGGACGTTACTCACTCAACACTTGGTCAAAACTACCGAGGTGTTATAGATGAAACCAACGAAAACATTTCATTCTCAGATGATTTAAAGCGAACAGACTCACGCATAATGGCACGCCTTGAAAACAGAGTGTCGCCCGATGCCAATCAAATGCTACAAATTTCTTGGCTGAAACAAAATGGTTCCCAAGATTATATTAAAGAAGATTTTGAATCGATAGATATTGATTATCAAATGAACTTCATATACCAATCTCTACAGCTAGATTGGGGATTAAACTACCGGTATAACTCTATCTCTTTCGCAGAAAGTGTATTTTTAGATAGCGATAAAAACTTTGATAACCTCAAACAGTTTGGTGCACTTGTTCAAGCTCAATACAATGTGACGCCTGATACACTCGATTTTATTATTGGTACTAAGCTTGATCATAACGATTTAACTGGCTGGGAAAATCAACCGTCAGCAAGGCTTATATACAAACCAGTAGATAACCACCTTACTTGGGGTGCTATATCGAGAAGTGTACGTACACCAACATTGATTGAATTTAACGACAACTTTAAAGTTAATGGTACTGAAATTAAAGATCTTACCGGTTTAAGCTCTGGCTTTGGACAAATAGACGACTACCGAATTGCAACCTACCTAAATGGTAACGACAAAGTTAAATCTGAAAACTATCTATCTTATGAATTAGGCTACCGTTTTACTGCTAACGATTGGTCATTGGATCTTTCTACTTATTATACCGATGCTAATAACGTAGCGGTTATTGATATGAATACGCATGCTGAACAATTCACACCTATACTTGAATTATTTCTAGCAGGGAGAATCCCAGAAGTATTTCAAGCACTAACAATGACTCGCATAGATTTAGACTTTGCATCTGTAGCAGACACGACCACTAAAGGGTTCGACCTAGTTGTATCGTGGCAACCTGTTGATAATCTCAATACTGAGTTTGGTTATAGTTACACCGATTATAACTACGATTTACCTCCTCGAGTAGAGCCCGCAATCGGCTATGACTCTAAAAACAGGCAGTTATTTGCAAAAGCCGATTATTCTTTTTTAACCAACCATAATGTGTTTGCGACATTGCGCGCAATAAACTCAAATGCATATAACACTGATAATTACACAACGTTAGATGTTAGTTGGAATTGGCAAGCAACACCTGTGTGGTCTACTGCAATTTCGGGTAAAAACCTCTTTGCAGGTTCACATATTGAGTACAATAATACGCGCGAAACCTATACATTACCAAACTATATTGATGAATGTATTACATTTACAATTTCAGCAAATTTCTAAGTTAATTAGATGATTAAATTAAGAAGTTTAATTCACAGTAGCTTAATAACGTTGACACTTTTTAGTTCCAGCATTGGCGCTGTTGAAAAAGAATACATGCTAAAAGCAGGCTTCTTATATAACTTTGCACGTTTTGGACACTGGGATTATCATTTAGAATCTCTTAATGAATTTATTATTTGTAGCCCTGATAAATACTTTATTGATGCGGCTAACAACGCTTTAAAAAGTCGCACTATAAAAAACTTACCTCTATACAATAAATTAATCACTCTGGATGAAGTAACAACCTCGGCGTGTAACATGCTATTTATTACCTCTGATACATTTATCGAATGGCAAAACATAACACCTTTAGAGCTGAAAAACGTTATGCTCATTGGTGAAACAGACACATTTATTGAAAATGGCGGTCATATCAGGTTTTTTCTTTCCAGTGGTAAAATTCGCTTTGAAATTGCTCCGAAACAGCTTAAAGATGCAGGCATTACTATGAGCTCAAAAGTGCTACGCCTTGCCCGCGTTGTAGATAGGTAGTGCAATGAAAAAACTATTTGCATTAAATACGATGAGCAAAAAATTACTATTTATCTTAATGAGTGTTGCACTTGTATCAACCGCGACAGTAACCATTGTATTTAGTGCTTATGAAATCACTAGCGCTAAAGAGGAACAAATAGAAAGCTTGGGCTCTCTGTCAAAAATGCTTTCACCGAATATAACTACAGCACTTATGTTTGATGATATAGATGCAGTGCAAGAGCTTATAAACCCAATACTTATACGCTCAGATGTTATTAGTATATTGGTAACAAGTATGACTGGTGAGCAGCTTGTTATTGCGCAATCCGAAGATGAAAATATGGAGCAAAGTATTGAAGTAAGTACACCCCTTCAGCTCGATATGCATGATTACGGTATATTAAAAATACGCGCTAACAACAGCTACATTCAAGACAGAATTACTTTTTACTTTAAGTTTATAATGATTTTGATGATATTCACCTTTGCCATCAGCCTAATTTTATCTCTTTTATTAAGGCGTCGCTTTTTAAACCCTATTTTATATTTAGCTCAAACAGCAAGTAAAATAACTACATCACACGATTATAGCTTACGCGCTAAACAGCTATCACAAGATGAAGTAGGACAATTAACCTCTTGTTTTAATGCGATGTTATACAACATTGAGCAAAGAGAAAATTCATTAGAAAACCAAGTTAGACTGCGTACTAATGAACTTGAAAATGCGAATATTCAGTTGCAACAATATGCCTACCAAGATGGATTGACCGACTTACCAAACAGGCGTTATTTTTACGAAAAACTACAAAGCTTAGTAAGTATTAAGGAAATGAAATTCGCACTTATATTCATAGATTTGGATGGCTTTAAAGAAGTAAACGACAGCCTAGGGCACGACTACGGTGATTTACTCTTACACCAAGTAGCAACAAGACTGCAAAGTTGTATAACGACTAAAGATACAGTCGCACGTTTGGGTGGTGACGAATTTACATTAATTTTAGAGGGTGTAAATAGCCCGGATGAAGCATCAAAAATTGCCGAAGCAGTAAAAAGTAGTTTAATGCAGAGCATTAAAATAAAAAAAGAAACAGTGTATGTTACAGCAAGCATAGGTTTAACATTTTTCCCTGCTGATGGTTTAACAGTAGAAGAGCTCGTTAAACGCGCTGACCAAGCAATGTATTTATCTAAAAATAAAGGCCGGAATCGCTATGAATTTTTCTCTTATGCTATAGAAGAAAAAGCCACAGAAAAGCGTCGTCTAATAGAGGAGATACGCACTGCAATTGTTAAAAACCAATTTGAATTATTTTACCAACCTATATTTTCAATTGACGGGAAATCAGTACCAAAAGCTGAAGCTCTAATTCGTTGGAATCACCCTGAACGAGGCCTAATAGGGCCAAATGAATTTATACCTGTCGCTGAAAAAAACGGATTAATAAACGATATCGGCCAATGGGTAAAATCTCAAGCAATTCAAGATACCGTCCAATTCAATGTTTTAAGTGAAAAGGCAATTCAAGTCAGTGTGAATACATCACCTCTTGAAATTGACCGCGCTGGTTGCTGGGTGGATGAATGGATTGTAGCAAGTAAAAAGTATCAACTACCTGCAAACACAATTTTAATTGAAGTCACTGAAAATACTTTAATGGATCCCGACTCGTCAATACAACGACAATTAAAACGCTTAAGCACTATTAATATAGATATTGCGATTGACGACTTTGGTGTTGGTTATTCTTCTTTGGCGTATTTACAGCGCTTAGATATAGATATTTTAAAAATAGATCGCTCATTTATCAACGATATAGAATCAAACGATAATAGTATTGCTCTCGTGAAAGCTATTATCACTATGGCTCACAATCTAGACGTAATGGTAGTTGCTGAAGGAGTTGAGACACAAAAACAGTATGACCTATTAAAGCAGCTTGCTTGTGATTATATTCAAGGCTACATTTTTTCAAAGGCAATTACTAAACAAGAGTTTATGGAAAAGTATATAATACCAATCCGCAATAATACTTAATCATTTTGCGGGGCTAAACGGGTCGCTACCTGTGTTAAAAAATTCTCATTTAGAACAACTAAATAGCAATTTTTTTGCCTAGCTATCAACACGTTTTTCCATCCTAAAAATAGATCACTTAATTAAGCGAATTGGTATAAAACAAAAAGAAGTGATCTGATTTATGTCTATCATGCTAGATTTTAGCAAGCCAACACAGAACACTTCTTTACTTTTGCCTTAAAAATCCATGTATTTAAAGCTCGATCCCAAGCTATAACCAGCGAGGGACTAGTTGTTTATACTCTTTATATTGTGTAGAAAAACGATGAGCTAAATGAGCCTCCTCAACTAATGTTTGTCTATATATAGCTGTAAAACCAATAACTAAACAGGTCAAACTAAATATACTAGGTAAGGCTAAAAAGAACCCCACCTGTGCAGCTACAACGCCTAAATACATCGGATTCCTAGAGTATTCATATAATCCTGATGTTTTAAGCTCATGTGGTCCCTTAGGATCAATGCCTGAACGCCAAAGGGCTGCCATATGAAAATGTACAAACATCGTTAAAATAAAACCTGCGGTCAATAATACATCGCCAAATAATACGCCTGGCCAGCCATTGAGTATCGGGAATAGCCCAAGATAGCTATCTAACTCAGGTACAAACACTCTAATTACACATACAAACCAAATAGCAGCCCTGAAAAATTTAAAAACCATATGGTTCCACCAACTAGTACAAAATTTATCACCGGGATAAATAACGCCTGATGGTGTATTTCGATTTTTATAAATAATTCTAAATGTATAAAATCCGGCAACAAAAGTATAAAAAATAGCTAAGTAAACTCGGGTAAATTCAACTAGCGATGCAGAGTCATCTACAAATGTTTCATAAGGCATTTAAGTTACAGCTCACAATCATTATTGGTAGTAATTTTAAAACAACTAAGCCAATAGATTTAGTTATAAGATCATGAAATCATATTAGTATTCATTGCCCTCATAAACAAGCTAAGTCTGTGGTTAGTTAACGAGTTATAATGAACTAATCAAACTAATTTATAAATTCTGTTTGATACTTCACCTAAACAACTGCTTACACAAACCGAAAAAGTAAATTCGGTAGTTCACAATTTTGTTTTTATACCAATTCGCTTAATTAAGTGATCTATTTTTCCGCCCTACTCGATGGTGTTGGTATGAGTGTATATTAATTGCGCATATTTTACTTTTCTGCAGACGTAAAAAAGCCCGACTATTTCTAGTCAGACTCTCTACAATTTGAAGCCTTGTGATGTCGTAGTGCCCACAGCGGTGGAGAGCCACATAGCAAATGCTACACTATCTTTGTGTCGCGATATGAGTGTGTATTAATTGCGCGTATTTCACTTTTCTGCAGACGTAAAAAAGACCGAATCGTTAGATTCGGGCTCTCTACAATTTGAATCCTGGTAATGTCCTACTTTCACATAGCAAATGCTACACTATCATCGGCGCTGTTTCGTTTCACTACTGAGTTCGGCATGGAGTCAGGTGGGTCCAAAACGCTATTGTCACCAAGCAAATTAGGTGCAAAGAATCAATGACAAGCACGTAGTGCTACCATTTTCTTTGCGCAAGGTGCCTCAATGTTAACGCTACGCGCTAAGAGTCACCTCTTGAATTTGGAAAATATCTGATAATATTTTTTAAGTTTTTCTAAGTAATATCTACTTTAGTCATATTAACTTCTGTCAAACTGTCGCATAAAACGCGTTTGGCGTTGTATGGTTAAGCCTCACGGGTAATTAGTACAAGTTAGCTTAATGGCTCACACCACT